>CANROU010000035.1 GCA_947632325.1 uncultured Bacilli bacterium | reverse complement strand
CTTTATAACCATTTTTTAACCAATAATAGTATAAGTACCAGTAACCACCTGCTAGAAAATGAGCATCTTCATTTGGTAAGTCGTTGTTAAATTTTAAAATAGTATCTATAAAGTTATTTTCTATAATATAGAGTAGATTATTTTTTAAATATAATTTAACTATTTTATCTTGCTCTTTCATGTGATTTAAAACTTTTACCATTTTTATTTTAAAATTATTTTTATAATTTGCAAGATCGCTCTTAATAATAAATTCATCTGTAATAGATTCTATTTTTTTTATAAGTATTTCTTCCATACTATTATAATTTCTATAAAAAGATTTTCGGCAAACACCTGCTTCTTTTACTAATTTAGTAATATTTATATTAGCATAAGGTTCTTTTTCCATAAGTTTAAATAAAGCATCACTTATGTAATCTTTGACTAACATATTATCCATGATACATTTCTACCTCCTTTGTGTCATTTGGCATTGGATATATTGAAAAAAAATCTATCGTATGCTACACTTGTGTCATTGATAATATATCAAAAAAAAAGATATATTTCAAGTTAGGAGTTAGAAGTATGAAAAAAGTGTTAAAAATAATTGGAATTATATTTTTAGTTTTAATAATTATTGCAGTTGGGGGATATTTCTTTCTAATGACTCATACGCAAATTATTGTAGGTTTTATTCAAAAAGCATCTAGTGAAACAGTTAATACTAAAAATTCGTATGAACCATTACGAAGTCCATACGAAGGTTTAAAAAGTAATGGTCAGTATGTAATAGCAGAAATCAATTATTCTAAAGACTACCCAAATAGTTATTTAGATATTACTTATACTAATGATAAGTTAGAAGAAGATAGACCAACATTATTTTATTTTCATGGAGGAGGATTCTTTGGTGGAAGTAAAAACGATGGAGATCCACTTGCTGAAAGTGATGCAACAGCACTATTAGATGATATTTGTGCTGAAGGATTTAATATTGTGAATGTAGATTATGCTCTTGTTCCTGATTATCACTTTCCAACACCATTGATACAAGCAAATCTTGCTTTTAAATATATAATGGATCATAAAGAGGAATATCATTTGAATATGGATAATGTAATTATAATGGGATCTTCTGCAGGAGCTATTATAACAAGTCAAATAGGAAGTGTTATTACAAATGATGAATATGCAAAATTATTAAATATTAAACCATCATTAAATAAGGAACAAGTAAAAGCCCTAATCATTGATGATGCACCACTTGTATATGATAAATTCTCTTTAGCAACTAAAGTTTTGGTAGGTAATTATGTTAAAGGTTCTATATATTTGAATAAAGAAGAAATTAAAAAATACAACAATATTTTATCTATTGATTCAAATTATATCCCATCCGTTTTACTTGGTAGTGAATACTATGTTGATATGAGAGAGATGGATTCTAAATTAAAAGAAAAAAATGTAGATCATATTTTGATAGACCCATTAGCAGAAAGAGGAAAAGAAATGCAACATTGTTTTGTAGCAAATGAAAGAGTTGATGAAATATCAAAAGATGCTTATGATAGAATGATAAAATTTGTTAAAGAAAAACTTGGGGCATAAAGGTGATAAATCATGAAGAAAGTATTAAAAATAATTGGAATTGTAGTTTTAATTTTGATAATATTGCTTGTAATATTATCAATTAAAGGATATATTGAAAGCCAAAAACCTGTTTACGAAGATGACTATTATAAAGATTTTCAATCAAATGAAGAACTAGAAACGAAATATTCCAAATTAGGGAATTATGAAGTTTCTTATGAAGAACATGAGTCGGAAAATAGTTCTATTAAGAAAATTAGAATATGGTATCCAAAAGAACTAGAAAATAACAATAACGAATACCCAATGATAATAGTAGTAAATGCTAGTGGAGTTCCTGCATTTAGATATGAACCATTTTTTAAAAGATTAGCATCTTGGGGATTTATTGTTGTTGGAAATGAAGATGGACAAACTGGTACAGGAGAAACAACTTCAATTACTTTAGATTATATGCTAAATATTTCTAATGATAGTAAACTTTATAATAAGATAGATAAGAATAATATAGGAATAATTGGATATTCTCAAGGTGGTGCTGGAGCAATAAGAGCTGTAACGGAGTTTGAAAATGGAAAAAATTATAAGACTATATTTACAGGTAGTGCAGCATATCCATTTTTAGCCAATAATATGGGATGGAATTATGATACATCAAAAATTAAAATTCCTTATTTTATGACAGCAGGTACAGGAAAATCTGATGATTCAGGAAAAGACTCTAGTAAAGAGTTTGGTGGAGTCGCTCCTTTATCTTCATTGATAGAGAATTATGATAAAATAACAAATGATGTATTTAAAATTCGTGCAAGATCAGTTGGAACTGAACATGAGGATATGCTTGTTCAAACAGATTCTTATATGACAGCATGGATGTTATACCAATTACAAGATGATAAGGAAGCAAGTAAAATATTTGTAGGCGATGATGCTGAAATATTACATAATAAGAAATGGCAAGATATAGAAAAAAATAAGTAATACAAATTACAATTTTATAGTTATTGATTTATAGTAATTTACCGAAAAGATTGTCAGTAATGACAGTCTTTTTTGT
>CANROU010000034.1 GCA_947632325.1 uncultured Bacilli bacterium | reverse complement strand
AAATTGTACATAAAAAATC
Source organism: uncultured Bacilli bacterium (assembly GCA_947632325.1). GTDB lineage: Bacteria > Bacillota_I > Bacilli_A > RF39 > UBA660 > CANPXY01. The sequence goes on along the minus strand of CANROU010000034.1, from coordinate 2,618 downwards.
CACAAAGTGCATTCTTTTTTGATACAATAAACTCCAGAAATGGAGGTGAAAAAAGAATGGCTAATTTGAAAGGAGCGAAGACATGTTTGGAAACATTAAATATGAAACCTAATTATTCAGAATTAGGAAGAATTTATGGAATTGATAGAAGAACAGCAAAGAAAAAATATAACGGTATTGAAAAGAAAGTACAACGAGAAAAGCATTCTTATTTAGATCAATATATAGATGTTATTAAAGAAAAATGCAATATTCCAGGTACAACAAAAAAATCAGTATATAAGTTTATTCAAATGAATATCGACAAAGATATTGGCACATATTCTAATTTTAATAAATATATAAATAAGAATGATGAAATAATATTTATTAAAAATAAGAAAGCCCATGTGTTATATGAAACTGATTATGGTTTTCAACTTCAGTTTGACTGGAAAGGCCCGATTACATTACATACAAGAGACGGAACAACTATAAATTTCTATATATTTTCTACTACTTTAGGAGCTTCTAGATTTCATACATTTATTTATAGTAAGTTTATGACTTTAGAATCTGTAGAAAGATGTTTAATTGAAACTTTTCAAATAATAGGTGGAATACCTATAGAATGTTTGACTGATAATATGTCATCAATTATCAACTATTCACAACATGCTTTTACAACTGAATTTAAAACTTTTAGTAAAGATATGGGTTTTAAACCTAAACATTGTAAAATTAATTCTCCTGAAACAAAGGGAAAAGATGAGTCTTGTAATAGGTTTATGAATTGGTTATTACCATATGATTATGAATTTAGTGATGAAGAAGAACTTATTAAAATAATACATAGACTTAATAAAGAAATTAATAAAGAAGTAAATCAAACAACAAATATGCCACCAGTAATGTTATTTGAAAAAGAAAAAGAACATCTACAACCTCTTCCTAATGAAATAATAATAGAAAAGTATTTAGATTCATTAATTGCAGTTAAAGTTCAAAATACAATGTTATTTCATTATAAAGGTTGTAAATATTCAGTACCAAAAAAGTTTATTAACAAAACTTTAAAAGTTAAAGAAGCTGATAATAAACTTTATGTATATCATAACAAAAATTTAGTGAAAATTCACGACATAACTGACAAAAAAATAAATTATACTTCAGATGATTATGTGGAAGGACTTTCTACTACTATATTTAATAAATCACAAGAAGAAATAGAAAATTTAGCTGAACATAATCTCGAATTATTAAGCAAAATAACAAAATAAAAAGAAAGAGAGGAATAAATAAAATGAAAGAAAAATATATGAAAAAATTTATGTTAGAAATAGAAATTAATAACTATTTAAATGATATAAAAGAGTATTCGAATGGTGCATTACTTTATTTAACTAATCCATCTGATAAATTAGATAAAGAAGAAATAATAATGTATTTATCATGTGTAGAAGAGTATGTAAATACTGTATCAGAATTAATAGTGAAAATAGAAAACGAATACGAAAATGATATAAAGGAGTTAATGAATGAACGATTATAATAAATTATTAAACAATTTAGAAATATTAAAATTAGATAAAATAAAAGAATGTTACCCAAACTATGTTGATACAGCTGTTAATAAAACATTAACAGAATCATTATTAGAACTAACTAATAAAGAAATAAAATACAGAGACGAAAGAGCAAGTGAAATACAAATAACAGTATCAGCTTTCCCGTTTAGAAAAGAAATCGAAGATTTTGATTTTGATTATCAACCATCAATAAACAAACAACAAATATTAGAATTAAATAATCTAGGTTTTTTAAGTAAACATGAGAACATTTTATTTGTAGGACCAAGTGGAGTTGGAAAAACCCACTTGGCAACCTCATTAGGAATAACTGCAGCAAAGAAAAGATATTCAGTGTATTTTATATCATGTCATGATTTAATTACACAGTTAAACAAAGCACATTTTGAAAATAAATTAGATGCAAGAATAAAACATTTTTGTAGGTATGAATTACTTATAATAGATGAGATAGGATATTTGCCAGTAGATAAACAAGGAGCAAATTTATTCTTTCAATTAATAGCTAAAAGATATGAAAAACATTCTACAATAGTTACAACTAATCAAACATTTAATAAATGGGGAGAAGTATTCAGTGATAATGTTTTAGCAAATGCAATTTTAGATAGACTACTTCACCATTCTATAATAATTAATATTAAAGGAACATCATATAGAATAAAAGATAAACTAGAACATTGGGAAGATTCAAGTAATGAAAAATGATACTAAAAATTAGTATCACAATATTCCACTTTTTGTACACGCTTATTTTCCACTTTTTGTACAAAATTATATTGACATTAACATCTATGTTAAGTAAAACTATAAAATTTGAAAAAGGAAAAACAGAAGCAACTTGTGAATGCTTTAATATTAATTTTGATGAAAAAGAGTCACTACTTAATTTCTCAATTAATAATCTTTCAATATTACTATAATATTTTTCGTTCTTTTTAGACGCATTTGTTAGACGTATTTTGACAAAATCCATAAAATATGCTAGAATATGCTTGTATTTTTTAAATCACTGATTTGGAGAAGTAAATATTAATGAAACTTGTAGAA
>CANROU010000033.1 GCA_947632325.1 uncultured Bacilli bacterium | reverse complement strand
ACTGCAAGTACAACAGGAAATTATAGTGGAATATATGATATGAGTGGAGGAGCCTGGGAATATATGATGAGTGGAATGGATGATAATAGTACAGGGGATGGAAAAACAGGCAAATTATCATCAGGCCGTCATAATATATATAATTCTGGATTTATTGGAAAGTTAACATCTCCGGAATGGAATGATGGAGGTATAGAAGTAAATCATGGTATTTCAGAAGTAACAGAAGGAATAGCCTTACCCACAGATGAAAGATTTTATGATAAATATGATTATAGTACAAGTGCTTATACATATAACCGTGGAAAATTAGGAGATGCAACAAAAGAAATGGGCCCATTCCAAAGTATGAAATATTTAACACAATCAAGACAAGTAGGAAGTTGGTATAACGATGAAGCATTGTTTGTCGTTCCAAGCGATCCATGGGTCTTACGTGGTGGCCATTACTCTATTGGCACTGGTGCTGGCATGTTCAGTTTCAGTGTAGCGCACGGTACGCTCAACTACAATTTCCGGATTGTTCTCGTCGGCTAGGGGTTTATCCTTTTGAATTTTTATAAACTTAAGAAGATTGTTAAGTTTATTATGTAAATTTTCAAAGTTAAGATATATAAGAAAAATATGATATTTTTATCTTCAATGTAAACTTTTGTAATTAATATATCATTTTTAATATTTTTAAGTTATAATAGCTTTAGAGGTGGATTATGAATTATAATGAAATATTTGCTAAGGATATTAATAGTGAATTCTTTTATAATAAAGAAGGATATCCTAAAAAGTTATTAGTTAATGGTTATTTAGATTTAGATAAAGCCATTAAAAGATTAGAAAAAGGGGAATATTATGTTTTAGTTGGTTATCATGATGGTGAAAAATTACCAGATTGTTATTTGCCTTTACCAAATGAATTAATTGATTTTGAATTACCTGAAGGAACTTCTTTAGCTATTTTTAATGCTAATGAAATGGTTTTTGCTTTTTGTAAAAATAATTCTATTCAGTTAATATCTAGATTACCTGATTCGGCAAAAGGAGCAAGTTATATGTTAGGCCCTGGACCTGATGAAATGTATTTAGAAGATTTAGTTTCTGAACAATTACAAAATTATAAAGAAAAATATTGTTCTCGTTCTAGATAGGTGCGTATTGACTTAATATTGAAATTGCATTGACAAAAAAACTATTCTTTGTTATTATTTAGGCATAGAATGGAGATGGGGATATGAATTCATCAAATACCACTAATATGAGTTTTAGAGTGGATAAAAAGCTAAAAAGACAAGCTGATTTGTTATTTAAAAGTTTAGGTTTAAACACATCAGTTGCTTTAAATATGTTTTTAGCCCAGTGTGTTCATGAACAAGGTATTCCTTTTACTCCTAAAGTTATATCTAAAACTAAGAGTGAAACACGAATTGTTGAAGATGAAAATTTAGTTAATAACAATATTGAAGATTTATTATAAACACTAGAAAAAAGTGTTTTTTTATTTGTTGGTATGTCTTTTTTTCAATTATAAAAATTTAATATTAATTTAAATAAAACCATTGAAAAAAAAATATTAATTTGCTATTCTTAATTAAGAATAGCTTAGAAAATATGTAATAGATTGGTGGTACAATATGAAGAAAACTTATAAGATAATTTTTATACTATTAATAGCATATTTTGGACTAATTTTAAATGCTAATGCAGAATTTAAAGAAAATGTTACATATGACTGGGATCATAATTATGATATATGTAATGAAACTTATAAAGGTTTTACTTTATATAATAATAAGCATTATTTTTTAAGTCAAAGTACTGGAAAAAGAATACAAGGGGTTGTAGGATACTGCTTAACTCCAAGACAACCAAATGCTAATCATTATACAGTTTCTGAAATTCTTGATCCAACGTCTAGTGAATTTGCTTTGGCTGTTTATTTGGCATATAATCTCCTTACAGAAAAAAAATATATTACTCAGTCTAGTCAAAATGGAGCTGTTGTATCAACTACTATGAGATTAATAGCTTCTCGTTATGGTAGATTAAGTAAAAGTGGAACTTATTTAGGTGAAGAACATTATTTGCCATATGAACTTTTTACTGTAGATAGGCCTAAAAAAGAGGAATATAAATATCATGTAAAACATCCTGACTATTTTTCTGGTACGGCTGGTAGTGTGGCTTTAAGTACATATTATAGTGTTTTGGATAAAATGGATAGTCTTAGTGGAACAGTTAAGCAAATGTTTGATTCGTTAGTAGCAGATAATTCATTATCTGTTGCTAAGTGGAGCGCTAATAATATTTCACAAACAAATATATCTACTACACAAAAAAAAGTAAGTTTTAGGATAACATCATCAAATGTTTCTAAAGGTAATATTAATTGGGATAAGTTTGAATGTGGTAAAAATTGTAGTAATCTCGTAAAAGTTAGTGATGGTAATTTTACAGCTACAGTTCCTATTGATGCTACTAGTTTTGTTATTAAAACAAGTCATAATTCTTGGAAGAGTTATGCTGGTAGATTTGCTATAGCTGCATTTAATTCAAATAAAGATGCATATCAACCCATGTTACTTATAGATACAAATACTTATACAATAAGAACAAAAGTTACTATAACATTACCAGCAATTCCACCACCACCTCCACCAGCATGTTCAATACAAACAAATCCAACAACAGGAGCAAGAGT
>CANROU010000032.1 GCA_947632325.1 uncultured Bacilli bacterium | reverse complement strand
ATTGTAGGACCGTGGTTTTTAGAGCCGTGGCTCAACATTGTTCAAGAGCATTATGAAGTACACTATATCGTTTTAAGGGCAAGTAAAGAAGAAACCATGAAGCGAGCTATCGAACGCTCAAAGTTAGACAGAGAAACAAATATTGAATTAGTTGAAACAATGTGGAATCAATTTTCCAATTTAGGAATCTATGAATTAAATGTTATAGATACAACTGCGCATTCAATCAAAGATACTGTTTCAGCAGTAAAAGAAAAAATAGTAAGCGGTACGGCCTTACTATTTTAGACAATTATTGGTGGTAAGTTTGTTAAAATTAGAACATTCAAATTGCCTAATCAAGAATTGCCAGAAAATGTTTATTATTATGACTCTATTTAGTTATTAAGAATGAGGTGCAAAGATGGATATTATAAGTAGAAAATACATAAATGAAGGCTTTAATAGTAAGGCATATATTATAAATGATGATTATATTTTACTTGATGGAGTAAATCAAAATTCATATAAAAACTATCAAAAATATGTGAACGTAATTAATCAAATAAGTAATGTTAAATCGTTGGAAATACCAAGAATTATTGAATTGATTGAGCCTTGCGAAGAATATCCAAATGGCGCATTAATTTATAAAATGATTAAAGGACATACTTTTAGAAAAGAACATATTGAAATAGTTAATTTAGATAATATTGCTAAAAAACTCGCTGAATTTATGGATGAATTATATGAAATAAGAGTTGATTTTGATAAAGATGAATATATAAAAAATGAATTAGAAATAACTGAACAAAGTGTTATTGAATTAAAAGAATATTTAAGTGAATCTAATTATGAAAAAATATTATCTTGGTTTAATGAATATAAAAACTATTTATTAACATTTAATGATTATCATTTTATACACGGAGATTTATGGTATGAGAATTATATTCTTAACGATAATAACGAATTAGTTGGAATAGTGGATTTTGAAGGCTCTGGTATGGGTGATCCTGCTTATGATATTGCTGCACTTTATTATTTAGGAACAGGTTTTATAAATAAGGTATTAAGTTATTATAAATATACAGATGAAGATTTAATCAAAAGAGTATCAATGTTAATAAAGGCACGTGAAATTGCTGATTTTGATGATATGGTTAAAAACTATCCGGAAGAAGTAGAAGAACAAGTTGATAAAATAAAGAAAGTTTTATAAATGGTGGTACAAATGGATATATATGATTTAATGAAACAAGTTAATGAGTGGGTTAAAGAAATATTGCAGGATAATTATGTTGGAGTTTATTTTCACGGCTCATTAAGATTAGGAAGTTTTAATCCTAATAAATCAGATTTAGACTTTATTATAGTTGTAAAAGAAAAAATAGATAATGAAATAAAACAACTTATTTGGGATAAAATGTTAGAAAATGAGCAATTATTTCCTAAAAAAGGTTTTGAATTTAGTGTTGTACTAGAAGATAATTGTAGAAATATAAAACATCCAATACCTTACGAACTTCACGGTAGCAGAGATTGGATAGAAAGATATAAGGAAGATAAAACAATAGTCATCAATGATGATTATAAAGTTGACCCTGATCTAGCAAGTCATTTCAATGTTATAAATGTTCCAAATGATAAGATGGATTTTGGTAAGCCATCAAAAGAAGTGTTTTCAAAAGTACCAAAGGAATATATTATAGATTCTAATTATTCTGATACATTGGATTGTGTAGAAGAAATTGTTAATAATCCTGTATATTGTATTTTAAATTTATGTAGATTTTATGCACTAATCAGGGATGATTTAACTTTATCAAAATATGATGGTGGTAAATGGGCATTAGAAAATATGAACTCAAATTATAATGATGTTATTAAAAATGCTATGGAAGATTATTTAAGTGATACAAATAATAGTTATGATAATACAAGATTAAAGGAATTTGCACAAGAAGCAATTAGTTTAATTAATGATTGTGTAGATACTAATAAAATTAGAAAATAAAATTGTAGATGGAGTTGAGATAGATGGAATATAAATTATTAGAAGAACAAGATTTGGGACTTATGTTAGATTTTGTTGATGATGAAAATACAAAATATAATGTAGATGTTTTAAAAAAATTTATAGATAATAAAAATGATTTTGGATTTATTGCAAAGATAAATAATAAGATAGTAGGTTTTGCTTTTGGATATATTCTTTTGAAACCAGATGGAAGAAAAGTATTCTATCTTGACGCTATTGATGTTATGCCTGATTATCAAGGCAAAGGTTATGGAACGGGTTTAATATCATTTGCTCGTGATTATGCTAAAACTATTGATTGTTATAAAATGTATTTAATAACGAATAGAAGCAATATTTCTGCTTGTAAATGTTATGAAAAAGCAGGAGGAATAAATAAAGTAGATGATGAAATTATTTATGTGTATGATTTTAAGGAGAAAAACTAATGGATATAAAAAAGATAATAGAAGAAAAATGCAATATAGTTGTTGATAGTATAAAGTTGATTGGTGAGGGTTATGACAGCAAAGCATACATTGTAAATAATGAATATGTTTTCAAAATCAAATTTAGTGCTAATAAGAAAAAAGGGTATGAAAAAGAAAAAGCAATATATGATTTTCTAAACAAAAAATTAAATACAAATATTAAAATACCAAATATAGAATATTCATATATAAGTGAAGAATTATCTATTTTAGGATATAAAGAAATTAAAGGAACTTTTTTAACACCAGAAATATATTTTGCCTTATCAAAAGAAAAGCAAGAATTATTAAAGCAAGATATTGCTATGTTTTTAAGACAAATGCACGATTTAGATTATAG
>CANROU010000031.1 GCA_947632325.1 uncultured Bacilli bacterium | reverse complement strand
TTATTTGCAATTAAACTTAAGGTTATTGTATAATAGGATTATGGAGGAAATGTTATGGCAGAAATAAATAACAAAAAAATGGAAAAAAGAATAAAAAAGGAAACAAAATGGAGTAATTTAACTGATGAACAAAGAGAAGTTATTAGATTTGTTTTAATCATAGTAATAATAATTATCTTTGTATTAGGAGTATATGGAATATCCAAATTACTTATAAAAGATAAAGAAGAAGTAATGACTAATATAGTAACACCTGGAGCTATTAATTATGATTTAGTTAGTGTTGGAACTATGTTTAATAGACCTATTGATGAATATTACGTTATAATATATGATAGTAGTAAAAATGAATCTATTTATTATTCTGGTTTAATTAATAAATATACAGAAGAGAATAAAGCTTTAAAAGTATATTTATGTGATTTAGATAATAAATTAAATCAAAAATATTATGTTGGCGAAGGAAAGAGTAATCCTAAAGCTAAAGATATAAATGATTTAGCTCTTGGAGATTTTACTTTAGTTAAAATAAAAAATGGTAAAATAGTTAAATATATTGAAACAGTAGAAGGTTTACAAAAAGAATGGAATATTGAATAAATATTCTATTTTTTTAAAGATACTAAATTTACTTTTTAGTTTATTCATGGTAGAATTAGTTAGGGTGTAATATAGATGAAAAATAATAATAAAGGTTTTAGTATATTATCAGTAATAGTTATTATCTTTGTTGTCTCAATTGTTTCAGGAATAACAACAGGAATAATTATTAAAAATACATATCATGATGAATTATTAAATGACTCAGCTTTAAATGAGTTTTTAGATGTTTATTCTAATGTTACAAATAATTATTATGAAGATGTTAATAAAGAAGAAATGGTTAATGAAGCTTTAAATGCGATGTTAAAATATCTTGGGGATAATTATACAACTTATTTAAATAAAGAAGAAACTGATGCTTTAGAACAAAGGTTAAATAGTACTTATAAAGGTATTGGTATAACAATAACGGAAAGAAAAATTGTAGGTATTACTCAAGGAGGACCTGCGGAAAAATCAGGGTTAAAAGTAGGAGATGTTATAACTAAAGTTAATGATATTGATGTAACTTCTTTTACAGCGGATCAAATATCAACATTAATTAAAGCTAGTGATAAAAAGGCTAAAATAACTGTTTTAAGGGGTGAAGAAGAAAAAGATTTTGAAATAGCTATTGAAACTCTTAATAATAGTGAAATAGGTTGGGCTTTAATTGATGATACAACAATTGGGTATATTTCTATTCCTATTTTTTCCAGAGGACTTAGTAATTATGTGGCATCAGCAATAGATTCGTTAAAAGAACAAGGTTGTGATCGGTTAATAATTGATTTAAGAGATGATACAGGAGGATATTTAGATGAAGCGCATAATGTAGCAAGTATCTTTTTAGAAAAAGGGAAAGTAATATATTCATTAGAAGATAAAAAAGGGAAAACTAATTATTATGATGAAACTAATGAAAAATTAGATATACCAGTAGTTATTTTAATAAATGAAAATTCTGCTTCGGCCTCAGAAATTTTAGCAGCAGCTTTAAAAGATAATTATGGGGCAATACTAATTGGAACAAAAAGTTATGGTAAAGGGAAAGTTCAACAAACTTATACCTTACAAAATGGAACCATGGCTAAATATACTTCAGCTAAATGGTATAGACCAAATGGAACATGTATTGATGGGGTTGGTTTAATACCAGATTATATTGTTAAAATGGAAACTACCTATGATGAAAATGGTAATGTTACAGGGATAAAAGATGCCCAATATGAAAAAGCTTTAGAAGTTATTAAAACTTTAAATTAAAGCTTTTTTTCTTGAGGTAAATTTTGGTAAAGATAGTTTTTTGCAAAATAATGAAAAAAGGTGTATAATGGTTTTAGGAAGATGGATGAGTTGTATGCAAATAGGTGATAAGTGCGAAGTCCATTGTTATAAACATAATGGAAAAATAAATCAAGCTAGTGATGGAGCTATTGTTGTTGATATTAAAGATGATTATATTGTTTGTATTAATAATAAAGTTAAAATTACGGAAAGAAATGGGCGAAGTTATTATACGAAAGATCCGGCAATATTATTCTTTTATAAAAATAGATGGTTTAATATTATTGCCCAAATGAAAGAATTTGGTTTATTCTATTATTGTAACATTGGCAGTCCTTTTGTAATTGAAGATAATGTTATTAAATATATAGATTATGATTTAGATTTAAGAGTTTTTCCAGATGGTGGATATAAAATATTAGATACGAATGAATATAAATATCATAAAAAATTAATGAAGTATCCAGAGGAAATTGATTATATTGTTAAAAAAGAATTGAATAGTTTAATTGAAATGAAAAAAAAGAATGAAGGTCCTTTTGATAAAAAAGTGATTGAATATTATCAAAAATTCATTACTTATGAAAAGTAATGAATTTTTTTAAAGCATAAAGCATATAATATTTTGAAAGATAAAAGAGGGAAAAACCCCGTATATATGTCTAAAAATGGCAAAAATCGACAAAAAATAAAAATTTTTTTAAAAAAACGAATTTTTTTGTTGACATCTTTCAACTTGTTTGGTATATTACTAGTGCACAGAGGAAAAGAAGTGCGAATGATCTTTGAAAACTAAGTAAAAAAGTCAATTTTGAGTAGCTTTGGAAAAAACTAAAATTTAAGATTTTTATAAATCTTTTTATTGAGAGTTTGATCCTGGCTCAGGATGAACGCTGGCGGCATGCCTAAGACATGCAAGTCGAACGAGAGGACCCATTGATATTTATTGAAGTTTGGAGTGCTTGCACAAAGAATGGATTTAAATTGAAGTGGATTATTCCTCTAGTGGCAAACGGGTGAGTAACACGTGGGTTACCTGCCTCTAAGCTGGGGATAACAGTTGGAAACGACTGATAATA
>CANROU010000030.1 GCA_947632325.1 uncultured Bacilli bacterium | reverse complement strand
AATTTAAAGGCGAAATTCAATCCCCTAACATAAAAAGTAACGGAAACAAATCTGTGTCATTGGATAAAAGAGAGCAACAAATCTTTTTTCTTCATAATATCAAGCCTCCTTTCTAAAAGAAAGTTGGCAAGCACTCAACAATTAAGTTTCCCCCATAAAAATTATAACAAACGTTCGTTCTTGATACAATGAATTTTATAAAAATCGTTTCTAATAAATAATTTAGAAAAATTGTCTTACTTCTTCCTAGGGCGCTATTATGGTATTGACTCGAATTTCAAGTAAAAATAGAAAAATATAAATGACTTAATTGAAAGTCATTTTATTTGTTGATTTAAATTATTAAATTAGGGAATAAAAAAGATTACTATCATAAAATGTAGGGGAGGATAGTTATGTATAAATTACCAACATTACCTTACACATATCAAGCATTTGAACCCTATATTGATACTCATACAATGGGCCTACATTATCATAAACATGAACAAAATTATTTAAATCAATTGAATTCATTATTAATAAAAAATCAATATGATTTTAGATATAGTTTAAGTGAATTATTATACCATATAAATGAATTTGCTAAGGAAGATCAAGAAAATATCTTATATAATTTAGGAGGTGTATTAAATCATAATCTTTACTGGAAAAGCATTAATCCTTTGCAACCACAGAGGCCATTCGGTAATTTAAAAACATATGTTGATAGCAAATATGGTAGTTATGATAAATTTTGGCAAACTATAAAAGATACAGCTATGAAGTTAAAAGGATCAGGTTATACTTTCTTAGTAATCAAAGAAAATGGCCAATTAGACATTATTAATGTTGCTAACCAAGAAACACCATTATCTTATGGTTATGTTCCTTTATTTAATATTGATATGTGGGAACATGCTTATTATTTGAATTATAAAAATGATAAGGCACAATACTTGGATAATTTTGGATATATTGCGGACTTTACAAATGCTAGTAATATATTTAATGATTATATATCTAATCTTTATCAAAATAATAATGTATTATAGTATAACTAAAAAACTAGAAATAGTTTTTTTTAGTTAATAAGAAAATTTTTATAAAAATATCTTTAGCAATAAATGTTATATAATTGACTTTATTATATAAAAATGATATATTCAAATAAAATTAGGAGGATAGATATGGAAGAAGTTAACAAGAAAAACAAAAATAATGTTGCTTTAATAATTATAATAATTGTATTAATACTTGCTATTATAGGATTATGTGGTTATATATTTTTGAATAGTAGTAAGTACATTGCTAAAAGCGAAAAGAAAGAAACTAAAGATGAAAGTACTTATATTGATCGGGAGGAGGACACTGCTGCTAAGGCAACGTCAACGATAATATTTGATGGCTCCAAATCAATTAACAGTACTAATCAAAGTTATACATTATCATGTCAAGGTAATGCTGGAATATTCATATCTGTTGATTCAACTCAACGAATATTAACTTTCAGTTTTACTCCTACTAAAGTTATAGAATTTTATCCACTAACTTGGACAAGCACTAGAGAAGATATGGTTAACTCTCAAATTAACTTTGATCAAAAAATTGTTGATGTTTTCTTTGGGGGAATGGGACAGAGTTCATCTGGGGATACGCTATTTATATTGTTAGAGGATGGCACAGTAGAATATATTCCTATTGTTCATATGTTTAATCATGTTCAAGCGGAGGTAGTATCCTACGGTAAAATTAATGGTATAAGTGATGTAGCTAAATTTGTTCTATCAAATACCCCTAGCGGTGTTACTACTTTGGCTATTAAAAATGATGGTACTTTTTATGATTTGTGGTATGCGTTAAAAGATACAGGTAATTACTAAAAATGATTTAAATAAATTTGCTGGTTAACAATAAAGCTAAAAAAATAATATGCTATTTTACTTGCTTGGCGATTATTATAGTATATTATTTTTTATATTCAAAATTAATATCGAAATACCTTGTATTTTTCATAAAGCAACAAGATTATATTGCCCGAGGTGTGGGGTTAATAGAATGCTATTTGCTATCATGCAATTAGATTTTTATCAAGTCTTTAGATTTAATCCTTTAGTATTTTTGTTATTAATCATTTATTTAATTATACAGGAGTACATAACTATTTAATAACTATCAAAGAGTTGTATAAAGAAACTCTATTTTTTGGTTTAAAAAAGTAGTATAATTGTTTATATTAAGAAGGGGGATGTTAAAGGATGCGAAAATGGAAAATAATTAGGTTTATTACAATTGTTTTTTTAATAATATTTTTTCTATATTTGTTAAGTGATGCGGTAAATTGTATGAATATGTATTATCCACACCCTATGTTAGGTATTGAGGCATCTAATTGGATTGAACAATTTACTGTAGATTTATTATTTATTATGATTATTTGGGTAATACCACTAGTTATTGATATAGTATTAATGATTATATCTGTAATTAAAGTTAAAAAATTAAAAGTTCAAAAGAAACTTCGTAACTAATGAATTTTGGCGATAAACCTAGTTTAGACAACTAAGTAACACACTACTAAATTGACAAATCAACTTAGATGTGTGCAAAGTAATAAAAATCTTTTTGAAATTTCATTTAAGCAACATATCACAAACTAATTGTAGGTGATATTGTTGCCTTTTTTTAAAACAATTTAACTGAAAATATAGATAAAATTAACAAAATAATAGTATGTCATTAATGCAAGAAAAGACTCCTAGGTATTTTGACAAGTGTATCAAAATACTTTATTGAAAAATAATAAAATTAATCAATGTTCGATTATTTTATAATATCAATTATAGTATAATATTTATAGGAATATTTGATGTGAGTGTCTGCCTCCAATCTTGAGAAAGAAAGGAGGGATACGATGAAAAAAAGAACTTTTATTGTAAAAGTCCTTCGGCTTGTTGCTATCATTTTATTACTCCTTACCTTATTGGTAATAGCAATAAAAATATGACACTCAATCAGCATTGATAGAGTGTCAAGTCTAAATTCTTAGAGGCGACATTCACTTGCGACTCAAATGTTCCTCTTTTTTTATTTTATGCAAGTTTCCTTGACATATTCATAATAACATAAAAAAGAACTTTTTGCAAGTTCTCTATATAGAAATTCGAAAAAGTTCGAATAAAAACGTCAATGGTGCCCTAAAGGAAGACGTACAACAACTATTTTTTTTAACACGCATATAGTTTTGACAATATGCAAGTGTGTT
>CANROU010000029.1 GCA_947632325.1 uncultured Bacilli bacterium | reverse complement strand
AAATGTAATGAAGAAGTAGATACAGAAGAAGTAATTGGCGAAAAAGAAATAATTGTAAGTGATGTAGATAAAGATGCTGGAATGTTATATAAAAGTGATAAAGAAAAAATGTTTGGCTATAATACAAGTGTAATATGTGAAAATAATAATTATGTATTAACAGTAGATACTAATGGAAGTAATGTACATGATTCAGTATCGTTTTATCAATCATTTGAAAATCTAGTAAATCATTTTGATATAAGGATGATAAAATACTTTGTAGGAGATGCGGCATACCTGACACCTCACATATGTAAAACAATAATAGACTTGGATATGATTCCTGCCTTTCCATATACAAGGAAGGGCTACCGAACTGGATACTTAAAAAAATATGAATTTGTATATGATGAATATAATGATATTTATATTTGTCCAAATGAAAGAGATTTAATCCCAACAGGTCGAATAGATAAAAATGGATATAAAATATATAAAGCATATGAAGAAGATTGTAAGAATTGTCCATTTAAAGAACAATGTACAAAAGGAAAAAGCAAACAAATATTAAGACATGTATGGGAGGAATACAAAGAAATGACGAATGATTATAGACATCATAAAGATGTACAAGAAATATACAGGCAGAGACCTCAGCATATAGAAAGGGTTTTTGCTGACGGGAAAATGAAGTATGGATTAAGAAATACATACTTCAGATCAAAGGAAAGAGTCCATCGAGAGTTGACTCTGCTTTATGCGTGCATGAACTTAAAGAAGTTTGCCTTACATCATTACATATAATAGAGTGAATTGAATTAAATTCATTTCAAATCTATTATTTTTGTAAAAAAAGACAAATAAGCTTAGTTTTTTGCTTATTTGTCAACAGTCTGAAAGCGTCTTAGAACGCTTTTTATATGCCTGCATTTACGGGAACAATATTGATATTAGTATCCAGTGAGGTAAAGACATCTTTATAGAAATTATATAAATCTAAATATAAAGGATTATATTCGACAGTCATTTTACTAAAAGGAATAACTTTATAATCATGATGGTTTTTATTATAAGTGTATATAAACTCAGCTCCTAAATTACCTATATCAATATCTGATGTACCATCTTTTTGGACGGTCTTAGTTATATCTAAACTAGCAAGAACACCTACAATACCAACATAATCCGCTAAAGAGTTAGGATCACCAATAATATCACCTTGATTTGATATAAAGTTGCCTAAAGAGTAGTATACAAGGGTATCATCAATCCATTCAAATGGTTGAAGTCCATGAGAATAGGTACCTAGGACAATATCAACACCATTGTTGGCTAAAAAGGTAGCTATTTGCCGATTTTCGGCGGTTACATCAAAAGAATATTCCGCGCCAGTATGCCAGTGCATAGCAACAATTAAAACATCAACTTTATCACGAACAGCTTCAATATCTTTTTTTACTTGTTCTTCATCATAAGTATTAATAAGACCTAGGGAGTTATAACCATCTAAACCATTTAAGCTAGTTGTATAGTTAAGAAGAGTATATGTTATACCATTTACTTCTTTAATTATATAATTTTGTGAGCTATCAGTTTCAGGCGTTGGTTTAAAGCCAGCAAAAACAACATTTTTATCTTTCCAAAAGTTATAAGAATCAACAACACATACTTGGGTAGAACCTAGACAGTCGGCACTATGGTTAGAGGCCAGTGATACCATGTTAAATCCCGCGTCTACCATATAATCACCAAAAGCAGAAGGGGAGTTAAATAAAGGATAAGAGCTAAAACCAGGAAGATTATTATTAGTGCCTGGGAAGATACTTAATACGGCTTGATCTTCAGGATCACCAAAAGTTGTTTCTTGATTATAATAAGCTATATCATAGTTTTTAAGAATGTTTTTTACATACTCTAATTGGGATGAAAAGTCATATGTTTTAGTAGCAGAGTTATAAGCATCTAAATATACAGCGTTATGTAAAAGTCCATCACCGGTGGCTACTAAAGAAGCTTTATAGGTTTTAGGATACGTTTCTTCAGGAGGATCTTTTTTATTAGAGTTTTTACTGGAAATATTATTAACTTTGCCTAAGATATTATCTTTTAAGTCTGTTTTAGTTAAAACAAAGTAACTACCAAATACGATAACAATTAATATTAAAAGAACAAAAACTCCTTTAACACTTTTCTTTAATCTTCTTTTTGCCATATTTTATTCACCACTTAGTAATTTATATGTTTCTTCATGAGTCATTGTAGCAGCTTTTTTAAAGTTAGGTAATATATGTAAGTGAAGATGTTTAACTTCTTGTTTATCACCATAATTAATAGAGAATGTTGAACCAGGCTCATTTAGTTTTGCCATAATCTTTTTGTTAAGCATTCTGGCAACATCATACATATGAGCTAAAGTATCATTATCTACTTCATATATATCTTCATAATGCTTTTTAGGAATAATTAAAACATGACCATCACAAAGGGGATTAATATCCATAAAAGCTAAAACGATATCGTCTTGATATAGAATTTCACTTGGTATTTCACCTTTTACTATTTTGCAAAATATACAGTCCATTACAGCACCTCTTTCTAGTATCAATTATAACACGTATAATACTGACTAGTAAATTGATGAAGTTGCAAATCATTGATTTACTAGTATAATAATTTTACTCATTTTTATAAAAATGAGTAAAATTTATGCGATTGAGTTTAGGCATATTATAACAAGGGTCTTGTATCCATTTTTATGACGGCCTAGCTCTTTTCTTTTTATTATCCTAGTTTTAGAATGTGAGGATTATTTATTAATCTTATATAACATGCGTGATGAGGAAAAAGAGGCACAAAAGAGTTCAATCGTAAAAAGAAAAGGATGGTGCTTATGCATAATTGTTTAGCTATTGATGTAGCTAAAGGAAAAAGTATGGTCACTTTAATTAGTTCTTGTGGTGAAGTTCTAATTGATCCATACGAAGTTAATCATTCTATTAATGATTTTTCTAATTTACTTAATAGAATTAAAAATTTAAAATTAGATAATGTTTCTGTAATAATGGAATCTACTGGTATTTACCATAGACCTATTGAAAGATTTTTCTTAGAAAATAAATTCAAAGTATTTGTTATTAATCCCATTTATGGAAAAATGAAAAAAAGAAATATTAGAAAGACTAAAACCGATAAAGAAGATTGTTTTAATTTAGTTAATTTATTCTTTACTAACACTTTTAAGGAATATAATAAACCGGAACAATTATATTTGGACTTAAATGCTTTATCTAGACAATATTTTGCTTTAGATGAATTGTGTGTAAATATTAAAAACAGATATAGAAATTTAATTTATTTATGTTTTCCTGAATATGAAGAAATATTTAAAGGAAATACGATTTATTCCAGTATTGCTTTAGAATTTATTGAAAAATATCCTCATGCAGATATTATTTCTAATACTAGAATTGATAAGATTCAAAATTTCTTAAAAAAACATGAATTTAGACGTTGGAAATCTAAAGCTGCTTTAATAAAAGAAATGGCTTTAAAATCTTATCCATCAGTTAATATGAACGATGAATTAGTTTCTAATCTATCTCAAATAGC
>CANROU010000028.1 GCA_947632325.1 uncultured Bacilli bacterium | reverse complement strand
CAGGAAAATTGAAGAGAGCTATCCTTAGTACGAGAGGACCGGGATGGACCTACCTCTGGTGTATCTGTTGTAGCGCCAGCTGCAGTGCAGAGTAGCTATGTAGGGAATGGATAACCGCTGAAAGCATCTAAGCGGGAAGCCAACTTTAAGATGAGTTTTCCCATATTTTATATAGTAAGATCCCAGATAGACTAACTGGTTGATAGGTTGGAGGTGGAAGCGTAGTGATACGTTGAGCTGACCAATACTAATAGATCGAGGATTTAATCCTATTTTAATAAATTTGATGACACAGTATCTAAGTTTTCAGAGAATTATTTCTCTAATATTTTCCTTGGTGACTATAGCGAAGAGGGTACACCTGTTCCCATTTCGAACAGAGATGTTAATAGATGTAACCCATAAAAAAGTTATTGTTACTGATATTAAAAATTAGTTAAAAATTTTACTTGTATTGATAGCTAAGTGGACACACCCAAACCCATCCCGAACTTGGAAGTTAAGCACTTAAACGCCGAAAATAGTGTATGCGAAGATAGGAAAATGCAAGTAATTTTTTTTTTGTTTTAAAAAGACTAAATCACTTAAAATTTAGTCCTTTTTTTATGTCATTTTGTCGTTAGGTGTCTCACTAGGTGTCTCAATATTTGTGCTTTTTGTTATTTCTGTACGAAATGTTGTTAGGTCATTAGCTAGTGAAATTTTTCTTTCTTTATACATATGTCCATATTCATTACTTGTTGTTCTAATATCTTTATGGCGAAGTCTTGTTTTAATATCCTCGAGTGTTTTTCCCATATAGATTAGTAATGCCGCGTGGCTATGTCTTAATTTATGTGGAGTAATATTTTTTTCTATTCCTGCTAATTTTAGATATTTTTTTATCATATCTCTAATAGCTTTATCGCCAATTACCTCACATTTACCTCTATTATTAGCAAAAAGGTATTTGCTAGTAATATTATTAGCTTTTCTGTATTCAAGAAATGTATGATATGCTTCAACTGTAATGTCATCAAGAAATAAATCATCCATTGCTTCATCTGTTTTGGCTTTTGGTCTAATTTTTCCCTTATAATATGTTTCTGTAATATCTAAAGCAGTTCCTTGCTCTGTAGTAATTATACTATCAACTGAAAGCCCTAGCAACTCACTAACTCTTAAACCTGTGTAAAATAATAGTTGTATTATGAATAAATCTCTAATATTATCAACAACAGACAACAATGTCATAAATTCTTGATAAGTAAGATATTCTTTTTCTTTTTTTACCTTTTTAAAATTACCAACAACTCCTGCGGGATTGTATGCTATTAATCTTTTTCTAACACACCAATTTAAGAATGCTGATAGTTGTTTGTGTACTTTAATGAGTGTTTGATTACTTAAACTTTTGGTTTTTACTCGTGAACAAGTCATAGCCATTAGATCATTATGAAATTTGTATATATGTTCTTCTGTAATATCTGATATTTTAACATTACCTAACTTTGGAAGTATTTGATTTTTAAAAATCTCTTTTTTACCATCCACCGTTGACTCTGCTAAATTACCTTTTCTTTCTTCAATTTCACATTCCTTAATGTAGGAAGAAAAAACATCTTTAAAAAGTCCACTTTTCTTTGGCTGATTATCTTGCTGTTTAATTTTAACTCTTTCTTCTGCTATAAAGTCTTGTGCTTCTTTTATAGTTTTTAAGTTAATTTTTCTTTTTTTAATTCGCTTATTATAAACTTTATCATACAAGTTAATAGAAACAGCGTAGGTGCCATTAGTTTTATGTTTATATATGTATTCATAATTTGTTTTATTATATTCATCCTTTAAATTTATCATAAAAACTCCTATCTTTTCTAAATCGATAAATAGTGCTATAATAGGAGTACAGAAAAGAAAGTTATTCTTTGGCGAGATTAATTTTTATTCTGTACGCTTTATAGCGGTTGAGTTAGTGTTGGTAGCACTAGCTCTTTTTTTATTCTTCAATGTTAATCATATCAATTATTTTGTTTATTTGTTTTTTTCTTTCTATAGATAATTTTGATAATTTTACCATTATTTTTAATAGTTCTTTACTATCTTCAGAGTTATCTATAATATTCATAACTTCGGTTACATCGTGTGGCTCAGTAAGTTGATAAGGTTTAATGTGTAAATATTCTGCTAATTTTTCGATTTTATCTCTTTTTGCACCACAAACACCATTTTCATAATCTCTTATTGAAGTATATGGAATATCTAAATCACGTACTATGTCATTTCTAGTCTTATTTTGTATAGCCATATAGAATTTAAGGTTTTTACTAAATATTTCATTATTCTTTTTAATCATAATATACCTCCGATAAAAGTATAATAACATAAAAGACGCTAAAATGCAATATAAAAGTGTAAAAATAGCAAAAAAAGTATTGACAAGGCGTAAATAACGTAATAAAATGATTAACATATCAACTGAAATTTTGTTGGTAACTATGTAGAAAGGAGAGAAAGAAATGAACTTAAAAGAAGAAAGATTAAGTCGCGGTTGGAGTTTAGAAGAAGCAAGTGCTCTACTTGGAATTGATATTGAAACCCTTATTATGTTAGAAAACAACCCAAAATATGATAATAAGTGGGCAAAAGAACTTGTTTTTGAAATTTTGGAATTAGATTTAGAAGATGTAGCAGAATAAAAATTAATTCTGCCAAGTTAAAAAATAAGGAGGAAAAAATGGAAAATGTAATGCTAGATGTAAGACAATTAGCTAAATACTTGAATATTAGTATTTCACTTGTTAGAAAATTAGTAAGAAATAATGATATACCTTACAACAGAATAGGAGTTAAACTACTATTTTCAAAATTAGAAATTGATAAGTGGCTTAAAGAAAGTCAAAATAATGATTGTGGAAAAGGAGAATAGAGAATATGTTAGAAAATAATATACAGAAAGATAGCATAATTGCTAAATTATCAGTACCGTATAATGATAGTACGGTACTTACAACTAATTCAAAAGAATTAGAATTAGTTAATTATTATTTTGATAGCATAAGCTGTCATAATAAAGAAGTGGAAACTTTACTTTATGAAGTAATAGGTTATTCACTAACCAAAACTTCAAAGTTAAATAAAGCCTTTATTTTAAAAGGAAATGGCCGAAATGGTAAGTCTAAAATATTTCGTATTTTAGAAGCCTTATTAGGAGAAGAACAATGTTCACACGAACATTTGGAAAACATTTCAGGTTGTAAAGCAGGAAGTAAAACAACTGTTCTTCGTTTAAATGGATGTACTGTTAACATTGCAGAGGACCAAAAACAACCGAAATATATAAATACTTCTCTTATAACAAGAATTATATCAGGGGAACCCATAGTTGTAGAACAAAAGGGAACTATTAATTTAGTTCCTTATGCTACTATGCTGTTCTCCGTAAACGAAGTTATAGACTTTAAAGAAACTGGCATATATATAACTGATAGATTTATTGTTATACCATTTAATGCTACTTTTACAGATAGCAGTAATAGTCGAGATATTAATATAGGTGAAAATTTATGTAAGCCTTTAGCTTTGCAAATTATTGCAACACGAGCTTTAAAAGCATTTAAAGAAGTGCTATTAAAGGGTAGATTTACAATACCATCTATTGTTGAAGAAGAAACTAAAAAATATTTTCTTGAGTGCAACAATGTAGTAGAGTTTTGCGAATTATATCCTATTAAAGATGTAATAAGAAAGGAAGCTTACTATAA
>CANROU010000027.1 GCA_947632325.1 uncultured Bacilli bacterium | reverse complement strand
AAATTGTAATTTATTTAACTTATTATTTTCTTATCAATATATCTGGATACTCACTAGCAACTTTTTCTGCTGAAATATATTTATTTTCTAAAGCATATTTAAGAGTCATTACTTTATTATTTAACATAAATTTAATCAATATTTCATTAGGATCTTTACTATTTAAATAATAACTATTTTTACCATCTTTGTATATTAATGTTTGCTCTGTTTGATTAATATCATCTCTAAAATCTAAAATTCCAGAAAATATATAATCAGTTGTATCTTCAATTATTTTTCTTAAATCAGTATTATCTGTGGTTACATAAGGACAACCATTAAGACTTTTAGGCATTAATCTTGCACCATCACCCCAAATATAAATGGTATCAATAAGTTTATTATTTTTGTCATACATATTAAATTCAAATCCATGTCCATCAGAAGTACATACTTCGCCATATCTTTTACTGCTTGAAATAGCACTTAATATTTCTGTCAGTTTTTCTTTATCGGTTATTGTTCCTAACTCTTCTTGACTAGATTTTATAATTATTTTAGTAGTGTCATTAATTTTATTTAATGTTTCTGTAGGAATAGATTTACCATTTTCAGTATTTTTCCTAGTTACACACTTGTTAGTGATTTCTTTGAAATCTACATCGTTGTCATTAGTATGAATGTAAATTGTTGGAGTAGTAGGACTTTCATACTTTTGATATACAGAAAATTTTTCATAAAAATATTTATCAAAATCTTTCATTACACTAGATTCATAAGTTCCATTTTTTGGAAAAACCATTACATAAATATTATTTGGATGATTACTAGCATATACTCCTTTATAATAGGAGATTTTTTCTTTATCACTATTTTTTATTTCACTCAAAGGTATTTCTATTAAATCATCTTTTTCGGTTACAAGATAGCCTCCTAATTGGCTTTCTAAACATTGTACTAATTGCTTATCATAATCATCTGTTGCTTTATTATCTTCATTTTCACTATATGATTTGACAATAGTTTGTCCTAATATAGTCATTTGTCCATAAGTTATTTCTCCTGTTGTTGCGTTAATATCAAGACCTATTTTATATCCTAAACCATCATATCTTGTCATACTACCCATATATCCATTTTCTACACAAAATATAGGTCTTTTTAAGTGCTTAACTCTGTTCATATCAACAAAGAATAATACACCATATAAAACTATAAGACTTATTATAACTACTAAAATTATTTTAATTTGTTTTTTCATAATTCCTCCTATTCAACAAATTACTATTTCTGCATCACTTTGTAATATAATTATATCACTTTTTCTTAATGATTTTAACTAGATTTAATAATCTTTTATCAATAATCAATACTTAAAAATTCACAAATATTGTTAAATAACTGAATTCGTTTAAGTTTTTTAATAATAAAATACAATACAATTATTTCTATTACAAACATAATAATAGTGATATTTATTGCCATACCTAAACTCATAACAGAAAGTGCTAAATCTCTCGGTATATTCATTAAATCACAATAATTAATTCCAATTTTGTAATCAAACATTATTAAGCCTATTAATGCTACAAAGATTAAGGTTAATATAAGAGCCTTTAAAACACATAAACAAATATCTTTGAAACTTAAATACATATTCATTTCCCCTTTCTATAAAAGATTATATCACATTTTTGATACATTACCCGCTATTTTCGTATCAAATTAAAATTTGATGGGAAAATTATTATGGTGAAACATATATGATAGGAAATAATTTAAAGTATTGTAGAGAAGAATTAGAGATGACACAAACTGAATTGGGTAATATATTTGGTGTAAGTAATTCAACAGTTCGTGGTTGGGAAAATGCTTATGATTCTATACCATTAAAGAAATTAGTAAAGTTCTGTAATCAATTTAATTATTCAATAGATTTTGTTTTAGGACTAACTAGAGAAAATCAAGAACATACAAATAACATAGTGATTAACCAAGTCAAAATTGGAAAGAAACTAAAATCATTGAGAACTAAATTAGGCTTAACTCAACAAGAAATTGCTGATGAATGTTCTATATCTCGTTCTACTTATAGTCATTATGAAATAGGTATGAGTTTGATAACAACATTAACTTTATATACAATCTGTAAAAATCATAATCTTTCTATTGATGAGTTTTTAAGAAAATAAAAAAGTGAGAATATGCTAAATCAATAACATATCTCACTTTTCTTATAGGCTCATTTCGTAGTCATCTTTGTCTTTTTCTTTATAAGATTTTTTGCTGGTTTTTAAATAACTAGGAATTTCTGCATAATCAAATAATTCATCTTCTTTGGTTGTTCCTTTGGAAATATCATAAACATCATTGGAGTCAAAATCCTCATTATTATAATAGTCCTTTATTTCGCTTGTAGTGGCTTCTTTTGTAGGTTCATTACCAATTTGTAGTATTTCTCTAAAAAAGTGTTTAATTGCCTCTAAAATGGCTTTTAAATAGGTTTTAAGGTTGTTATTCTCTTTTGTTAAGTTTTGATTTCTAGTAGTAAGTGCTTTTACTTCTCTTTGAAGATTCTTATTTTCTTTTTCTAGTGTTTGATGACTTGTAGTGTAGGTATTAACTTCATTAAATAATTGCTCTATTTTAGGTTGAAATTCTATTGCTTTTTTTGTTTCTTGTATAACATTATTCATACTATCAAAAGTGTCTTTTCTAACCTTTACATATTCTTTATCAATAATGGTACTTTTGGTTGTTTTCATTTTTTCTTCAAAATCGTTCATAGCATTATCAAGATTTTTATTGATAGTGGTTACTTTATTTTCATAATATCTAGTGGTTTTCTTAAATTCTTTAATTTTAATGTGTTTTCTATCACTATTTTTAATACCTCGTTCTAGTTCAAATCCTGCTTCCTTTAATCTTAAATTATAAACATCTTGTAATTCTGATAAGTGAATATTGTCTTTAATATATTGTTTTTTTGAAATAGTAAATCTTTCAGTATTTGTTCTTTTATCTAATTTTTTAACAAGTGGAACAACTACACAATGAATGTGAGGTGTTAGTTCATCCATGTGGATTGTTGCGTGTAATACTTGTTCTTTTTTATAACCTAAATCATTGTAAACAAAATCCATACAAGTATCAGCCCACCTCATTATTTCTTCTTTACTCATATTATCAAAAAACTTATGTGTTGCTGTAAACATTAATTCATCTGCAACAACACTTTTAGATTTATTTAACATTTCATTAAAAGTTCGTTTTCTATCATCTCTTTCAGTTTTCATTCTTTCGTTGTGTTCTTTTTCATAGTCTTTTACAAGCATTTTAAAGCCCTTAACATATTTTTCTTTTAAGGGTACTAATTCTATATTATCTTTCGTTAATTCTAATTTAATATTAGGGTTACTTTTATAGGCTTTTTTCTCACGTTTGTTATGAGATCCTATTTGTGCTAAATCATTTATAGTCATTATTGGCTCACTTCTAAATATTCCATAATTCATATATCATTCCTCACTTTCTTTACACAAAATAAAAAAGATATGATTTCTCACATACCTTTGTTAATTTCATAACCGAATTATTATAAGTTTTTACTTTATTTTAGTTTTATTAAGTATTTGTATCAATTAGAGGACATTTTCTTATTTTATATGTTTATTGATACCATAATACTTAAATTATAATCAATTTTTGCTTTTTCTTCGTGTTTTACAATTATGTTTGTTTCTTCAATTTTCCCTTTAAAATAAAGCAAATCTTGTATATTTTTATTTTGTGTCATTTGTAAGGTCATAGTCCTCTTTCCCATTTAGATATAGCTCTATCAGTAACATTTAATTTTTGAGCTAGTTG
>CANROU010000026.1 GCA_947632325.1 uncultured Bacilli bacterium | reverse complement strand
ACATTAAAGAAGCAGTTGAAGAATTAGATAAAGTTGCTAAAAAATATGATTATAGCAAATTACCTTATGATGTATAAAAAATAAATAATGTGAGAGAAAGTAGGATAATATGGAGTACAAATTGTTAGAAGAAAAAGATTTAAAATCAATGGAAGATGTATTAAAAGATGATAATATGATTTTTAATTTAAAATATTTGAATAATTTTATTAAAAATACTAATTCTTTTGGATTTATAGCAAAAGATGAAGACAACATTGTTGGATTCGCTTATGCTTATACTTTATTAAGACCGGACGGAAAAAATATGTTTTATTTACATTCAATAGGAATGTTACCTAATTATCAAGATAAGGGATATGGTTCAAAATTATTGGAATTCATTAGAAATTACTCAAAAGAAATGGGATGCTCTGAAATGTTTGTTATAACTGACAAGGGTAATCCTAGAGCTTGTCATGTTTATGAAAAATTAGGTGGTAAAAATGATTATGAAGATGAAATAGTTTATGTATATGATTATGAAAAAGGTGATAATTAATG
Organism: uncultured Bacilli bacterium; assembly: GCA_947632325.1. Classification (GTDB taxonomy): domain Bacteria; phylum Bacillota_I; class Bacilli_A; order RF39; family UBA660; genus CANPXY01. Next base: position 3,375 of record CANROU010000026.1, on the reverse strand, counting down.
GATAAGATTGCTAATAGTATAGATATTAATTCTGTAAAACATATTATTGAAGATACTTTTAAGACTATAGCTGTAAATAATATTAAGCGTTTGGGCGAAGGTTTGGATAGTGTTGCATTTCTAGTTAATGATGAATATATTTTTAAAAAATCCAAGCATAAAGAAGCATCTGAAAACATGAAAAAAGAAATATCAGTTTTAAGATTTTTAGAAGGTAAGTTGCCATTAGAGATACCTAAAATTGATTTCTATGATGAAGATGCAAGTATATGTGGATATAAGGAAATAAAAGGAACAATATTAACTCCAGAAATATATTCATTAATGAGTATTGAAGAACAAGAACAATTAGCAAAAGATATAGCAAATTTTCTAATTACACTACATTCTTTACCATTACCTAAAATTAAAGATTTAGAATTAGATGTAATCGATGATTATAGAAGCGATTACGAAACATTAAAGTCAATGATATATGATAAAATACCAAATGAATCAATAGAATATTTAGATGAATTATTTAGTAGGATATTGAACGATGAAAGAATTACTAAATATACAAGAGTATTATGTCATAATGATTTAAGTTGTAATCATATAGTCATTAGAAATAATCGAGTTATAGGAATTATAGATTTTGGTGATGTAGCTATTACAGATAGAGATAAAGATTTTGTATATTTACTTGAACAAAGTGATGAGGAAATTGGCAGAAATTTTGGATTAAAAGTATTGGATTATTATAATCATCCTAATAAGGATATTGCAATATTAAAAGCTAATTTAAATGACGAGTATTATCCGATAGAAGAAATATTAGGTGGTACTGCAAAAGAACTAGAGGAAATGTACAATGAAGGGTTATCAAAAATTAGAAGTATGGCTTTTATATATAAAAATAAAAAAGATTTTGTTGAAAAAGGAAGAAGAACGAAAATTTAAAACAGAGTTTGTAAAGATAAAGAATAAGGATGTGATTGATTATGCAAGAAATAATAGATAAAATAATACAACAAAATTCCGCATTATTTGGAATTGATTCTAACATAGAAAAAATTAATGTTGGCTTTACTAACACAATATATAATATAAATGATACTTTTATCGTAAAGATTTGTACAAATCAAAATAATGAAGAAAAATTTAAAAAAGAAATTGATTTTTATAATACAAATAAAGAAAATAAATTAATTCCAAAGTTATATTATTCAAGTATTGATAAAAAAGAAATTCCATACTTTTATGAAATCCTAGAAAAAGTAAAAGGTGTTTCATTGTATAACGTATGGCATACCTTTTCAGAAGAACAAAGATAAGAAATTATTAAACAGCTATGTACTGCAATGAAACAAATTCATAGTAATATTAGTAATGGGTATGATTGGACTAAAAAAATAAAAGATCAGTTTATATTATTATATGAAGAAGCAAAAGAACTTAATTTATTTAGTGAAGAAGAACAAAGGATTCTTGATTCCGCATATTCTAAATTTGACAAATATTTAGAATCTGATAACTTTGTTTTAATTCATAATGATTTGCACTTTGATAATATATTCTTCAACGATGGAGAAATTAAATTAATTGATTTTGAAAGATCAATGTATGCTCCTAGAGATTTTGAATTGGATATTCTTTATAGGATGATTAGAAAACCTTGGAAGTTTGCTAGGGAAGAAACTGAACAATATACAGATATAAAGCATTATTCTAATATAATGTCGTATTTACAAAAATATTATCCAGAGTTAGTTAATATTCCAAATCTTTATCAAAGATTAGCAATTTATGATATGGTATATTTTTTAAAGCAATTGGTAGAACATCCAGAATATGAAGACTTAAAAAATGATGTAATAACTGGTGCTAGAATAGTAACACTAAAAGATAAAATGACTATTAATGATGGCATAAAAGCTAAGATATAAATGAAAAAGAAAAATGTAAGTTGATATTATATGACAATATGACATTTGTTTGCGACACTCTTATTACTATTGTCATCTTGTCATAAACATTTACAATTAAGGAGTGAAAAAATGCGATATAATTATAAAAAAGTTAACAATCCTTTACAAGCAGTTTTTAATGATTTAAAATTATTTGAACAAAATAACTTTTGTTATAATTATTTGGAACAGACTTTTAGTGATAAAACTGAAGAAGATTGAATCAACATTCTGATGTTGCCGCCGCATGTTTCAGACAAGCCAATGAATATTATAAAGTTGCTATTAATTCTGATATTAGTACATCACCATTAGTGTATTCTTATGCTTTGAATAATTTATTAAAGGGTGTATGCTATTTAAAGAGTTTTGATGATGAATTATTAAAAGGGTTTAAAAGCCATGGGTTTTCAGTAAACGGAGATAAATTATCTAAAGTAGATGCTCTATCTTCAAGAATAATATTAAATAAAAAAGGTGCTGTAATTTCTTTACTTAAATTATATAATAATCATCTAGATCCACAAGAAATTAAACTTTATAAAATAATAAGACATATTCCAGATATAGATAATTTTTATTTTAATTCATCAAAGAGCATTTCACTAATAGCTAAAAATATTAAGGATGGAAAAAACAATTATATTATATTTGGAAATTCATTGGATGAAGAAACGGGAGAAATATTGCAAGAATTTTCTTTAATGGGTAATATATTATCAAATGACAGTTTTATTATGTGTTGTCCTACAATGCTCAACAAGCAATATTTTGAAGAGGGTTTATTTGATAGAAATAATGTTTTTTATAAGGATTATATGAATATTCCTGAAAAATATGAAGAAGGTCTAAAAGATATTAATATTTCTTTTTATTGCTACTTGTTAATAATGTCTTATGGAATGATGGTAAGGTATAACGCAAATATATGGGAAAAATATATTGATAAAAAAGGATCTTCTTATAGTACTTTGATAGAATTGTCAATACCAAATGCTGTAATAAATTTTTATTATCAAATGCACTATTTATTATTTGGTTTTTATTATGAAAATGATGCGTATACTGAAATTGATATAAAGAAAATGATAGATGAATCTACTCCAGATATAATGAATAATATAACAAGAAAATTAAAATCAAGAGGAATTCAATATGGTAAAGATGTAATACTTCCTTGGGAAGAAAAAGTTAGATAAAAAAGGTAGTTAAAAATAAGTTTCAACTACCTTTTCAACTACCAAAATTTTAAATTTTACTTAATAATTATGTTAAATAACCAATTTTAAAAGATATAAAATAAAGGTAAAAGTATTTAAATAAACTTAGAAGTGCATGAATACTAACCGCCCCCTGAAGGAGCCGAAAGGCTCCATTTTTGTTGAAATTACAAGGGTTTTTAATAATCAAAATCAGTTTAGGTAAT
>CANROU010000025.1 GCA_947632325.1 uncultured Bacilli bacterium | reverse complement strand
CTTTCCTCTATATCACAAGCATTACCTTTATGATCGACAACATCTTTAATATAACTACCATTACTTAAATCTTTTAATGATACAGTGGCACTTTCTAATCTATTCTTTGGTCTATTCTTACTATTTTTACTATAATAATCTATACCCGCTAATTTAAGATTATCTTCTACTGTCTTATAATATTGTTTTCTACTCTTTTCAATTATTCCTGTTACCGTTGGTATGGCTATGGCTGCCATTATACCGATAATTACTATTACTGTTAATAATTCTACTACGGTAAAACCTTTCTTCTTCACTTTTGTCACCTCAACTTCCTTATCCTATTTACTATTATTATTGTATATCATATTATCTTGTCTTTCAAGTTAAATTAAAAGAATCAAATTTTGATTCCTTTAAATTTATTATATATTACCGCTGTTTACCTCTTTGTTCAGGCGCTTTTACATCCAGCATAATAATTCTATTTTTAATTTCTTCTTTTAATATCGTTAATTTTTTAGCAATTAAATTTAATTCTTCCTTTTGCATATACATACGATAATTATTTTTTATTTCAATACGAAATTTCTCTATTTCATTTAAGGCTTCGTAAAGAGCTGTTCCAGTGTCATCATCGCTATTCAACAACATTTGAACTAATAATAATAATTTCTTAAAATGTTTATCTACCTTTTTATGTACTAACTTTTGAATTAATGTTGGTTGAATTAAAATCATTCTATTTACTTTAATGCAATCTTGTATAGGTTGTTTATTTTTAGGAGTAATATCATAACCTGTTAATTTATCATATTCCATGTAGACAATTTCTTTAGTATCTTTGTTTTTAACTATTAGATAATGAATATTTTGATTCATTTTTTCACCTACTTTTTTAGTAGATCTGGACGCCTCTTAGCTGTTTTCTTTTTACTTTCTACCAATCTATATTCCGCTATTTTTTTATGGTCACCACTTAATAATACATCAGGTACTTTTAAACCTCTAAAATCACTAGGTTTAGTATATACTGGATAATCTAAAAGATTATTATTAAATGATTCAAGTAAATGAGAATTTTCTTTAATAACCCCTGGTATTAATCTAATAACGGAATCCATTATTACCATACTAGGGATTTCACCACCTGTCAATATGTAATCTCCTATGCTAATTTCCATATCTACAATGGATCGAATCCGTTCATCAAATCCTTCATAATGACCACATAACACAATAAGATGTTTTTTACGACTTAAATCGTATGCATTAGCTTCATCAAATGTTGTTCCATCTGGTGTTAACATTATGACACAACTATCTTTAGTTCTTAATTTTTCTATGCAATCAAACACCGGTTGACAAGTTAAAACCATACCATCGCCACCACCATAGGGTGTATCATCTACTTTATGATGAGCATCTGTTGAATAATCTCTTAAATTATGAACATTAATTTCAACTAAATTATGCTTTATAGCTCTACCTATAATTGAAGTAGTAATAAACTGGATAAACATTTCCGGAAATAAAGTAATAACATCTATCTTCATTAGACACCCCCTATTTTATTAATTCTACTTTAATACATTTATTAGCTCGATCTATTTCTTTTACAAAAGGTTCTTGAGCCGGAATTAAATACTCTTTATTATTAATATTAAGACGTAGAACATAATTATGATTACCAGCATCAAAGCATTCGACTACTACCCCTTCTTCATTATCTGTAGTATATACTTTAGCTTTTATTAAATCTTCCATAACAAATTGATTATTATCTAAGTGTAATTCATCTCTATCTTGATAAACTTTTTTATTTTTAAAAAAATATACACTTTCAATACTATCATATCCTACTAATTTTAACATATCATACTTTTGATGTTTTCTATAACTAGCAATGGTATAACTATTATCATCAATTATAATATGTTTACCAACTGCAAAACACTTTTCTTTGTATGGAAAATTAGAAATAAGTCTAATTTCACCTTTTAAGCCATGAAAAGAAGTAATTTTGCCAAGATAAATCTTATCCATAATATAATCACATCCTACTTAATTCATATAAAAGTATACTAGTAGCAATGGCTACATTTAAACTTTCAACATCTTCATGCATATCAATATATAAACATGAATCACATAAAGCTAATATATCGTCATTAACACCATTACCTTCATTGCCTACTACCAAGGCATAACGTTGTTTATCTTTACTAGTAAAATTACGTATATCCGTGCCATGTTCTACCTTTGTTCCATATATTGGTATTTGCTTATCCTTTAATTCTTGAATAACTTTTTTTAAATCACGTTTGATAATATTAATGTGAAATAACATACCTTGTGTAGCACGAATCACTTTAGGGTTATATAAATCAACTGTATTTTCTCCTAATACTACTGTATCAATACCAAAGGCCTTCGCACTTCTAATAATCGTCCCTAAATTCCCAGGATCCTGGATTTCATCAAGTAATAAACATTTTTCTCCTAATTGATCATTCATAGGCATCATTTGACAAAGAGCCGCTACATTGCTTGGAGTTGTCATAGTAGAAATCTTTTCCATAACTTCTTTAGTTACATAAACAGTAGGTGTAGGTAATGGTAATACTTCATCTTGTAATAGAATAAGTTCAATAACTACTCCTCTTTTATAAGCTTCTAATACTAAATGCATCCCCTCAACCAAAAATTGATTCTCTTTTTTTCGAAAGGAACTATTTTTTAATTTAGTATATTTTTTGACTTTTTCATTATCTAAACTAGTTATCAACATTAATACCACTCCTTTTAATATTTTTTTAATTGTCGACGGATATCTTTATATGTTGGTAAATTTTTTTCGACTATGTTCCAAAATAATTTGGAATGATTGGGATATACCAAATGTGATAATTCGTGTACAATAACATAATCTAAAAACTTACAATCATATTTAATTAATTCTAAATTAAGAGTAACTTCTTTTTTTAAAGTATTACAAACACCCCACCGACTTTTCATTTTTCTAATTTTTAATTTAGGATATGGGATTTTTTCACTAAAATTTTGATATTGATCATCTAAATGTTGTTTAAAAATGTTTTTAGCCTGTTGTCTATACCATTTATCTAAATCATCTTTTTGATTTAAGAAAATAGTTTGCTCCCCTAAACTCATTTTTAATCCAACCGCATGAACTACTTTATATTCTTTGCCTAAAAACAAGGTTTTGCTTTTCTGTTCTTGTCTTTGTTGTTGTTGTAAAAGCATACTTTTTATTCTTGAAGAATTATCTTCTAATAATTTGTTAATCTCATAATCAGGTGTAAAATAATTAGTGGTAACTAAAATGGTAATATTTGGTAATATCCTAATATAAGTATGTTTATTATTTTTTCTTTCTACAATAACTTCATAATTATGATTGTCAACTGTCCAAGTCATAATCTCACCATTTTTATTATAACTTTTTTTACTTTTTTCGTCAAAAAATATTCATTAAACTGTTTTTATAAATCATAAAAATAGGGATTCGTCTTTATTTCTTGTGCCACAGTAGTAGGATATCCATGCCCAGGTAATATTTTAGTAGCACTAGGAATAGTTTTGATTTTTCTAAGACTTTTTCGCATATCTATAAAACTTCCCGTTGGTAAATCACACCTGCCAATACTACCTCTAAACAAAAAATCACCACTGAACAAAATTTTTTCATGAGGAAAATAATAAGAAATGGAATCCTGACTGTGTCCTGGAGTTTTAAGACATTTAAAATAAAAGGAACCAAGGTGGTAAGTTTTTTCTTCAATATTAGCTTCTGTTAAAATAGGTACATTGTGCTCATTTATTAATTTTGTAACTGCTAAACAATGATCACTATGACAATGTGTAATTAAAATACCTAACAATTTGTACGGTTTTAATGCTTCTTTTATAATATGATAATCATCACCAGGATCAATAAGCAAACATTTATTACCGTGTATTAATATATAGCAATTTGCTTCAAGTTTTCCAACTACTAAAGTCATTACATTCATTACATTACCCCCCACATACTACATAAATGCCTCTATAGTAGCATTAAATATTACTTTTGGCAATCAATTATCATTATTTATATAAATCATTAGCAATTTTTCTTTTGTTTTCATAAAATATTATTGATTATAAAAAAATAATTTGTTATAATCTTAAATGTGATGGGGCTTTAGCCAAGTGGTAAGGCAAGGGACTGCAACTCCCTGAGCACCAGTTCAAATCTGGTAGGCCCCTCCAAGTTGTTAAAGTAGTTGAGCTATCTTGCTCAACTTTTTAAATGTATATTTTTTTAATATCTTCATATAATAAAAACAGCAATGTTGTTAATTTGTAGATTTATGTTGTTAATATGTTGACAAATGATTTAAAAAACAGTATTATTAATAGGAAAGAAAAGAGGTGTTATAAGATGAAAACATTAACAAGCGCTATCAACGTACAAGTGGATGCAAGAGATAAGGAACAAGCTACTAACATTTTAAAAGATTTAGGCGTTAATATGAGTACATTTATAAATATGGCAATAAAACAAGTCATTAAAAAAAATGGATTACCATTTGAAGTAACTAATCCTAAGCCTAGTGATGAATTATTAGATGCTTTAAAAGAAGGCGAAGATATTATTCAAGAAATTAGAGATGGTAAAAGAACAGGATATAATAACGTTAATGAAATGTTGAGGGACATTATCAATGATTAACTTTGATTTAGACACTAAATATAAAATTGACTTTACAAGTAATTTTAAAAAGCAATTGAAAAAAATTATAAAACAAAATAAAGATATAAATGAATTATTAGAGGTAATTACAAAACTAGCGAATTTAGAAAAATTGGATTCTAAATATCGTAATCATAATTTAATAAATGATAAAACATATAAAGATTGTGCTGAATGTCATATCAAGCCTAATTGGTTGCTTATTTATAAATATGTTGATGATAAACTGGTTTTAGTTTTATTCGCTATTGGTAGTCATAGCGAATTGTTCAAGTAAATAGCCTTAGTGTTAAATTTAAGTTGGTATTTATTAGATTCTATCTTATTAATGCATGCGATGAGTTATTTGACTTCTTCTCTATACGCTCCAAATTAAAAATATTCGAGCTATGATTATGTAGTTCGATTTTTTTTATAATTTTATTAAACCATAAACTTATATATTTAAAGGATAACTTATTTATTTTATAAGGTATAAAATAATTTTTTTTCTTCATATTAATACCAGGAGGATTAAAAATGAAAGAAGAAAATATTAATGCTTTAGATGAAATTCATAAAGGCGCATATATGGGAATGGATGCAATAAATTTTGTCTTGGATAAAGTCGAAGATGATAAACTTAAAAAAGTATTACAAAAACAATATGATGATTATCAACAAATAGCGAACAGAATTGAAGAGATTTATCCAAAGTATAATAATGATGAGCCCCATAAAACAGGAGCTATGACAAAAGCAATGACTTGGTACGGTATTGAAATGAAAACACTTACTGATAAGAGTAATTCCAAAATTGCTGAACTTTTAATGCAAGGAGTTAATATGGGCATTATAGAAGGTCGAAAAGTTTTAAATAATAAAAAAATTGATCAAGAAGTAAGAGATATAATTGATAAGTATGTTACTATGCAAGAAACCAGTGTAGAAGTTTTGAAAAAATATTTATAAGCTTATTTAAATCAAAATAAGCTTTTTATGATATTTAAATGTTTAGTAACATAAAATATAATGAAATTAAAAATTATAACAATTTTTTATGGAAAAAATATTTATTATGTATTATAATTAACTTAGGAATTAATTCCTAATATTTTGCAGATGTAGTTTAGTGGCTCGAATACGACCTTGCCAAGGTTGAGACGGGAGTTCGATTCTCCTCATCTGCTCCAGTGACGTTTCTGTTCGAACTTTTATAGTTTGAACTTAACATATATAATCAATCCGTTCGGGTTGATTTTTTTGTGTTTTACAAAAGAATTAACAAAGAAAGGACGGTGTTTTATGATAAAGTTTACAACACAAGAGTTAGAAATAGAAAGTAA
>CANROU010000024.1 GCA_947632325.1 uncultured Bacilli bacterium | reverse complement strand
TTTATTATATTTTTTATATTTATAGATAGTGTTAATAATACTGCTAGTATCAATGTTAATATAATATATTTTTTATATTTAGCCACTTGCTCTATCATTCCTATTCTCCTACTATTCTTCATTATATCACGTATAATACTGATTAGTAAATTGATGAAGTTGCAAATCATTGATTTATTAGTATAATAATTTTACTCATTTTTATAAAAATGAGTAAAATTTACGCGATTGAGTTTAGGCATATTATAACAAGGGTCTTAAGTATCCATTTTTTTGACGGCCTAGCTCTTTTCTTTTTATGTTCCTAGTTTTAGAATGTGAGGATTTATTTCTATATAACAAGCGTGATGAGGAATAAGAGGTACAAAAGAGTTCAATCGTAAAATGAAAGGATGGTGCTTTATGCACAATTGTTTAGCTATTGATGTAGCTAAAGGAAAAAGTATGGCTACTTTAATTAGTTCTTGTGGTGAAGTTCTAATTAATCCGTACGAAATCAATCATTCTATTAATGATTTTTCTAATTTACTTAATAGAATTAAAAATTTAAAATTAGATGATATTTCTGTAATAATGGAATCCACTGGTGTTTATCACAGACCTATTGAAAGATTTTTCTTAGAAAATAATTTCAAAGTTTTTGTTATTAATCCCATCTATGGAAAAATGCAAAAAAGAAATATTAGAAAGACTAAAACAGATAAAGAAGATTGTTTTAATTTAGCAAATTTGTTCTTTACTAATACTTTTAAAGAATATAACAAACCGGAACAATTATATTTGAATTTAAATGCTTTATCTAGACAGTATTTTGCTTTAGATGAATTATGTGTAAATATTAAAAATAGATATCGTAATCTAGTTTACTTATGTTTCCCTGAATATGAAGAAATTTTTAAAGATAATACAATTTATTCAAATATTGCTTTAGAATTTATTGAAAAATATCCTCATGCTGATATTATTTCTAATACTAAAATTGATAAACTACAAAATTTCTTTAAAAACCATGAATTTAGATATTGGAAGAAAAAGGCAAATATAATTAAAGAATATGCTTCTAAATCTTATCCTTCTGTTGGTATGAATGATGAGATTGCTTCCAATCTATCGCAAATTGCTAGATTAATTATTGAGTATCAAAAAGCAATTGATATCGTTAAATATAAAATTACTTTTTTAGCTAAGAAAACTAAATACTTTAATTCTATTAATTCTATATTTGGTATTGGCGAATTTACTGCTTCTATTATTATTGCTGAGTTAGGTGATATTAATAGATTTCATAATATTAAAGAATTAACTGCTTACTGTGGTTTAGATCCTTCTATTAAACAATCTGGTAAATCCATAAATGTCCATGGTCCTATTTCTAAATCTGGTAACAAGTATATTAGAAAAATATTATTTGTCTGTTGTTTAAATATTGTTAGATTATCTTCTAAATATCATATTGAAAATGATATTGAAATTTATTACAGAAAAAAACGTAATGAAGGTAAACATCATTACGCTGCAACTATTGCTTGCACAACTAAATTACTTCGCAAAATTTTAGCCTTGTGTAAACAATTAGATAAGTAGTTATCACCACATAACTACATTTATATTATATTACAAATTAACACATTATTTCTAAATTTTTAAAAAATTAGAAATCTCGTGTCTTTTTGTTGTGCATATATTATCACAAAATTTTATTATTGACAATTCTTAGAATGTCATAAATATCGTATATGTGTATATTGTAGAATAAAAAGTTAAATTCTCGAAAGAAAGAAATAAGAGAATTTAGTTATGGAAAAGATAATAATCTGATTATGCCGAGAAAACTTTTGACAAATTAATATTTTTATATACCTTTATATCGTTTAATCATTTATAATTTCATTTTTGAAATTGAAAATGATTAAAACGATTAGTGATTATTATATAAATATTAATTTGTCAAAAGGAAATTGGAATAAAAAGATTATTATCTATTGTATAATAAACTTCGTTTCATTTGTCAGAAAGGAGTTTATTTTTATTATGAAACAAAAACATCTTTCACTTGATGAAAGAGAAATTATTGAAGAAATGTTAAAAAACAATTTTAATTTAACTCAAATTGGTGAAAAAATTGGAAAACATCGTACTACTATTTCTAAAGAAATATTAAATCATCGTTTTAAAAAAGATTATTTTCAATATAATACTTATTTTGCTAATTGTATTCATACTGATAATTGTGAAAATGCTGGTACAAAATGGTGTAAACGTTCTTGCAAAAATTATAAAGAAAAGGAATGCATTTTATTAAATAATCCACCTTATGTTTGTAATGGTTGTTCTAAAAAAATTAGATGTAGATTATCAAAATATTATTATCGTGCTAAAGATGCTAATAATGAATATTTATCTTTTCGCTCTGAATCTAGACAAGGAATTAGATTATCTAAAGATGAAATATATGAAATTAATAATATTATTACACCTTTAATTAAAGATAAAAATCAAAGTATTAATCATGTTTTTATTAATCATCCTGATTTACTTTATTTTTCTAAAACTACTTTTTATACCTATGCTAACAATAATGTCTTTTCTTTTAGAAATATTGATCTTCCAAGAAAAGTTAAATACAAACCGAGAAAAGATAATGAAAAAAGAAGATCTAGGGCTGAAGCTATGATTAGAATGGGCAGAACTTACAAAGATTTTTTAGATTATATTTCTTTACATCCTGAAGCTTCTATTGTTGAAATGGATACTGTTGAAGGTGTAAAAGGTGGTAAAGTTTTTCTTACTCTTCTATTTAGGCAATATAATTTTATGCTTATTTTTATTATGAATCATCAAACTATGGAAGAAGTTGAAAAAGTATTTGTTAACATTAGAAAAACAATTGGTAATGATGAATTTAAAAGAATATTTGAAGTTATTTTAACTGATAACGGAAAAGAGTTTTTCAATCCTATTAGTATTGAAACTGATTATACTACTGGTGAAATTTTATCTCATGTCTTTTATTGTGATCCTTCTGCTTCTTATCAAAAAGGTTGCATTGAAAGGAATCATGAATATATTAGATATGTTTTACCTAAAAAGTCTTCTTTTAATAATTTAACTCAAGATGATTGTGATCTTCTTGCTTCTCATATTAATTCTACTTATAGAGTTATTTTAAATAATAAAACACCTTATGAAGTTGTTCAATCTTTAATCAATGTTAATATTATTGACAAGTTTAATATTTCTTATATCAAACCTGATGATGTTAATTTATCTCCATCTCTTTTAAAGAAAGGCAAGAAATAATATGGTTGATGAAGAAATTTTATTTTTATTTGATATAAAAACATACTCAAAGGAGTTATTTGAGTATGTCCAACATCTCTCTATTAATGATGAGATTCTAAATGAAATATTAGTCTATTTAGAAGCTTCTACTTCTGAAATAGATAATATTTATCACTATATTTTAGAATTACAATCTAAAATAAGTTTATTAGAACAAAACATATAATTTTGTTCATATTTTTAATGACAAATGAAACGAACATCGCTTAAATTTTCATTTATCAATGGCGAGAATTTAGTTTCAAAATTTTTAAAAATTTTCTTTTTCGCCACTTTTTGTCGTGGATTAAAAAACTTAATTTCTCTGCTCATGTTTATTAGATTACTATATTTTACATTATTTTTCAATTCAAAATTTTATAAGTTGCTTATTTTTGCGTGCATTTACTTCTTTAATCCTTTGTTTTTTACATTACGAGAATTTAACTTTTCATTTAACGATTTTCTATTATAAGATTATTATGATATACTCCCAGAATCAAAGTGTTTTTTTTAAAGCAAAAGAATGTCATATTGTGTGACACTTTTAACATGCAAGTTCTGGATAACCACTACTTCCTAATTTCCAATTACATAATGTGTAGCCATTTAAATCACTGCTTACACTATTTAAATCAATTCCATTTTTATTAGTATTAAGTGTATCTACAAATGTTTGTAATTTCATATCAGCATCTGCCATTGCTGTTGTGCCAGTTTTATTACTTCCTGATACCCCACTTTTATAATATGCATTTTGAATTGTTGTAGTTGCTGCAGCTGCATATCCTATACTATATTTATTTTTTCCTGTCATTGTTCCTATATTATAGACATTATTTATATATAGTTTTTTCCCTTCACTTGATGTTTCAGCAGCTCCTACTATTCCACCAGCATAATTTCCTGTTCCAGTTATATTTGCTAAATTATATGAATTTATAATATATGCTATTCCTTGGCTATAAATGATATCAACTATTCCTCCACCATCTCTTGTCCCTTTTACATCACCCTTGTTATAACTATTTATTACGTACTTAATTCCCGGACCGTAAGAATGGCCTATTAATCCTCCACCATAATAAGTTGTTATTACACCCATATTATAATTTTTGTCTAATATTACTTTTCCCCGAGAAGCTCCGATTATTCCTCCTGCAAAATGTCCACTACTAGTTGATGTAGTTATATCACCTGTATTATAGCTATTATAGATTTCAATGCTAGTATCACTTAATGCATATCCAAGTAATCCTCCATTTCTTTCTCCACCAGTTAGTACACCTGTATTATAACTGTCCTCTATAATATTATTAGAATTATTATTACCATTAATTCTTCCTATTAATCCTCCATTACTATGGTCATAGTCTGAAGTCGAAGTGTTGTTTACTTTTCCACTGTTATTACTTGAGTATATGCTAATGTTTCCTATAATACGCCCGACAAAACCACCACTATATGATTCCTGACTTTGATTTTTCATTGTAATATTGCCAGAATTGGAAGATTTTTTTATAATCGCTTCACTTTTTTCAGAAACATCACCACCAATAAAGCCTCCGGCCATATCACCAGTAGTATTAGAAATATCTCCAATATTTTTAGTATTTGTTATAGTAACATAATTTCTATTTAAGCCTAATATACCACCTGATCTATTTCCGCCAGAAACTGTACCATTATTAGTGGAGTTAATTATAGTTACAGAACCAAAGCTAGCTCCTACTATTCCACCTAGACTCCACGTACCAACACTACTAGATATAGCAACATTAGTATCACAGTTATCAATTGTTGATTCCTCTACAATGCCAGCTATTCCACCGGCATAAGTAGCACTAGTCGATGTCATACTACCAGTTGTTTTTAAATTTTTTATTGTTGCATTATTTAAAACCCCAAACAAACCTAATCTAGTATGACTTGTTGAATATTTAAAATATATATTTGAGATAGTATTGTTTTTACCATCAAAAGTACCGGAAAAATGGCCACTTATTTCACTAGGTAATAAACTGTCTGTGCTATTAGTGCTATATCCAATAGGCTTCCATCCTGTTCCGGTAGTAAGTTCCAAAAGTAGTCCTTGTACTCCACTTGTTCCATTGATATCCCCATAATATTCGCTAATTGAATTTGCATAACTCTCGGTTGTTTTAAAATCTAGACTTCTATCTAAGACAAAATATGATCCTTCATAGGTTGTACCACTATTTACTGCTACTTGTAAATCCATTAAATCTTCGATGTAATAAATATGATATGGATCTTCACTTGTTCCAAGTCCACCAACTTTTGTAGTTTTACCTTGTGTTTTTGACGTATTTCCGGCTTTATCTTTTACATAAACGTACATTGTAACAACTGTTCCTTTAGGCCCACTATAAATTGTAGTATTGGATGTTGTGCTTGTGAAATTACCACTTGTTAAATCACCATTAATACCATTTTTAAACCAATATTTATCTATCCCACTTGTTACTTCTGTTACACTACTTACTATTCCCCTAATTTGTCTTGATGTTGTACTTATTACATCAAAAGTATTTATTACCGGTGCTACTGTATCTAATGTTAAGCCATTACTTGTTTTAACTGCTGATGTATTTCCTGCTTTATCTTTAACAAAAGCATATACTACTTTATTAGGTCCATCTCCACTTGCTAGTGGTGTAGATATTCCACTCATTGTTGTTGCATCAGTAACATCTATCCACTCACTACAATTATTTACATTATTACTTGCATTACTTACACAATACTGTGTCACTCCTGTACTTCCACTTGTATCACTATATATAATTGTTCCTGTAGCATTCACTGTCCTTGAATAGCCAGCATTACTTCCTGATGAACCAGTTATCGTGAATGCACTTATACTTGGTGATGTTGTATCTAGTGTAAGAGCATTACTTGTCTTTGCTACTGATGTATTTCCAGCTTTATCTTTAACAAAGGCATATACTACTTTATTTGCTCCATCTCCATTTACTAATGGTGTTGAAAAACTTTCTGTTGTAACATTATTCCATGTTGTACATTTTGTTATATCATTACTACTATTACTTATGCAATATTTATC
>CANROU010000023.1 GCA_947632325.1 uncultured Bacilli bacterium | reverse complement strand
GATAATTCTATGTGGTTCAATATAAGATAAATTTGTTTTATCTATTTTTCTAATACTTCCGTTAATAATTTTAGGAGTAGTATTACAAAAATCGCAAATAATATCTAGTCTTCTTTTTAAAGATTCTTCCATATCAATTTCTTGTTTGATTACATTAACCATAGACACCAACCTTTCTGACTAAAGTTTTTTTCTAAATACGAAAAAAACCAATCTTACGATTGATTTCTATATATCAATATTCGAAAAAGTTCGAATAGAAACGTCAATGGTGCCTGCGGTCGGACTTGAACCGACACGGTATTGCTACCATTGGATTTTGAGTCCAACGCGTCTACCAATTCCACCACGCAGGCATAAGTTGATTATATCATATTTCAAGAAAAAAGCTAGCATTTTTGTAATTATCGTATTATTTATTGAGATAATAAGCGGCTAAAGGAGCAATATTATCAGTTATTATAAATATTTCTTCTGTCAATTCCTTTACTTTATTTTGAATTGTTTTTAAATCATCAATAGTATTAACGTTTTCTAACATTATTAGTCTATTATGGGAAAGAGCTTGCTCAACAAAATAAAGACTAACATTTTTGGAACAAATAGAATAAAAATCTAACTTATATTGTTCTAAATTAAATTCATCTTGTGTTAAGGCTATACCTATTTTGGCTTTGGTTTTTAAATTATTTAAATAGATAACAGTGTTTAAATCGAAACTTTTTAAGTAAATGTTAACATTAGGAAAATTGGCAATAATATTAATAGTTTCGTTAGCCAATATTTTATTTTTTTGAGTGTTGTCTTGCTCATTTAGATTAATTACTAATATTTTGGTGCTATTTTTGAATAACGGTAATATTTCTTGAAGAGTAGAAATATCTTGTCTTTTTACCTTATTACCAAAATTTATGTGTTTTAGTTTATCTAGATTTAAATCTTTGATGGCTCCTTTAGAATTACTAATATTATCTATTGTTGCTTTTTGGCACAAGACTACATGATTATCTTGGGTTAAATGAATATCAATAGCTATCCCATCAATATAATTGGTATTTAATGCTAAAACGATGGCATCTTTGCTATTACTTGGTACGTTTTTACTACATAGACCTCCGTTAGTAATAAATTTCATTATGTTTATCCTCCAATTTTATTATATTATAATGGATAATAATAATATTCATAAATAATCATAGCTATTTATAAATTTAATGTTGGCTTTAAGATAATTGACATTATATAAAAGATAAATAGTTGAGATTTAAGTAGGATTTTTTTATAATAAAGATGGTGATATTTATGAATGTAATTAATAATTTTGTAGATTATGAATTGTTAGATTGTAGTAACAAAGAAAAATTGGAACGTTGGGGGCAGGTTGTTTTGTTAAGACCTGATCCACAAATAATTTGGGATAATGGTGATTTAGCCAAAAAATATCAAGGACAAATCGATGCTATCTATCATAGGAGTAATAAAGGTGGCGGTCATTGGGAAATTTTACGACCTATACCTAAAAGTTGGGATATTCATTATAAAGAATTGGTTTTTAAAATTCAACTTATGGGATTTAAGCATACAGGATTATTTCCAGAACAAGCTAGTAACTGGGATTTTATGATACAAAAAATTCGTAATGCTAAACGACCTATTTCTGTTTTAAACTTATTTGCTTATACAGGTGGAGCTACAGTAGCATGTTTATCCGCTGGTGCTAGTGTTGTTCATGTTGATTCTTCTAAGGGAATGGTCGCATGGGCTAAAGAAAATGTTAAGGCCTCACATTTAGAAGATTGTTCAGTTCGATATATAGTTGATGACGTCTTGAAATTTGTTAAAAGGGAAGCTCGAAGAGGTCATAAATATGATGCCATCGTAATGGATCCTCCTAGCTATGGAAGGGGCAGCAATGGAGAAATATGGAATATTGAAGAAGATTTAGGCACCTTATTATCTGCTTGTATGGAAATATTAGCTGATAAACCATTGTTTGTGCTTATTAATTCTTATACAACTGGGTTATCTGGTAAAGTGTTAGAAAATCTTTTAAAATTAACTATGGCTACTAAATATAAACATTTAAAGGGTCAAATAGTTTCTGGTGAAGTAGGTATACCCATTAAAAATAGTGATCTAGTTTTACCATGTGGTATTTATGGTAGGTATGAGAGTTATGAATAAATTAAAAGTATTATATGAAGATAACCATTTAATTGCGGTTGAAAAACCCTGTAATGTTTTAAGTCAAGCGGATCATACTAATGATTTAGATATTTTGACTATGGTAAAACAATATATTAAGGAAAAATATAACAAACCAGGTAATGTTTATTTAGGCTTGGTACATCGTCTTGATAGGCCCGTGGGTGGAGTTATGGTTTTTGCTAGAACTACTAAAGCAGCAAGACGTTTATCAAATCAAATAAAAAATCATGAATTAAGGAAAACTTATTTGGCAGTGGTATGGGGGTTGTTTGACAAATTATCAGGTGAATACCAAGATTATATTATGAAAAAAGATGATGGTACGTCTATTATAACTGATGAAGAACATGGTAAATTGGCTGTATTATCATATGAAGTTCTACAACAAAATAAAGACAAAAATTTAGCGTATGTTAAAATAAATCTGAAAACCGGACGTCATCATCAAATTAGAGTACAATTTGCTTCGCATAAACATCCTTTATATGGTGATCAAAGATATGGTAAAATTGATAAGGAGCAAATTTGTTTGTATGCTCATCAAATATCTTTTTATCATCCTATTACTAAAGAGTTAATCAGTCTAACGTCATATCCCGCTAAAAAGGGCGGTTGGACATATTTTGCCATGTAAATAAAGCGTAAAGTAAGAAATATGTTTGCAATTATTTTCTTTTTTTGTTATTATTAGAATAGGATAAAATAAGGGAGATGAAAGCGATGTATATACTAGCTATCAAATTTGATTTAAATTGGTTCTTAACGATTCCTGGAATGTTAATTACAGGAGGTGTTTTGCTATTATTAATTGCGTTGATTATTTTTATAGCCACCGCTGGTAGTAGTAAAAAGAATAAAAAGGGTGTTAATGAACTTGTAGATGGCTCAGAAGATAAAAAGATTCCAATGGGTGATAATATAGTGGCTCCAGCAATGGATGCTAACGGAGTGGCAATGAATCAGCCTATCACAGAGATACCTAATAATAATATTATGCCTAATGATAATAATTTAAATGGTGTTATGGGGCCATCAGCAGTTGATTTACCACAACCAAGTGTTACAGTAGTAGATGGTAATCAGGGAGTAACTGGATCAATGGATAATTTTGTTCCGCCTGTAATTGATCAACCACAGGAAAACAGTGTTAGTAATACTGTTAGTGAACCAGCGATTAATACGGAAACAACACCACTAGAGCCAACACCGGAGCCATCGGTATCTATTTATGGTGGAGTAAGTCCAACTATACCACAGGATGTTGTAAATTCTATTCCTGATCAAAATGCAAGACCAATTTATGGTGGTAATAATCCATTAGATGCTACTCAAGCTATTCCTACTATTACTCCTGTGGAAGATACAGTAGATAATAGCACTAATGAAAATGATAAGAATTTAACCAATACTGCGAATGATGCCGTTGATAATATTATTAACGTTCAACCAACAAGCGTTCCTGTTGTTGAACCAAGTGATAATCCAATGAATAGTACAATTGTTGCTGATAGTACTGTTGATAATAATGAAGGAGAAGTTAATTCTACAGATATGGTAAGTGAAGTTAAGCCTGATGATGCTGTAGAGACTCCTAGTGTAAATTCAGTTGATGAAGTAGAAAATACACCAGATCAAACAACGGAACCTGTTTTACCAGCTATTGAAGATAATGCGGTTGAAAATGTTAAACCTGAAGTAAAAGAAGAACAACCAAAAGGTGAAGAAATTGAGGTACTTGATTTTTAAGTATCTTTTTTTATGATAATATTTATGGATTTCTCTCATATAATGTAGTGTAGAAAGAGAGGAATTAGAATATATGGAAACACTTAAAGTTTCATCTAAATCAAATCCCAGTTCAGTTGCGGGAGCCCTAGCTAACGTTTTTCGTGAAAAGGGAAGTGTAGAAATTCAAGCAGTAGGAGCAGGAGCTTTGAATCAAGCCATTAAAGCTATAGCTATAGCTAGAGGATTTGTTGCGCCTAGTGGTAAAAACTTAGTTTGTATACCAGCGTTTACGGATATTACGATTGATGGAGAAGAAAGAACGGCCATCAAATTGATTGTTGAGGCCAGATAGGCCTTTTTTTTTTTCAAAAGTTGTGATAATATAAAGATAATATAAAAGAGAAATGAGGAATGTTGGATGGCAACACACATGGAAAATTGTGCGATTCAATTAGAACGCGCATCTAGAGAAACTTTGTTACGGTGGCAAAATGATCCTCAACAAAGTCATAATGCCGCAGATAATGTTAAATGGGCAATAGCAAGAGCACTTGCTGAAAATAATTTTAGTGGATTTACTCGTAACAATCAGGCGCGTGAAATGGTATCTCAATTGAAAAACGAAGAAATTATATTTGCTCTTTTACAGAATATGATTCATTTGAGCGCTTATAAGAGGATGCGCGGAGGACAATCTTTAGGCAACCCTACCGACAGTTTTGTTTTACTCGTAACTGATGGTGCTCACAAGAGATCAATCGATGATATTCAAGAACTGTTGCAACGAGGATCAGTTATTGCAGTAAGAGAAGAACTTGCTAAACAAAGAGGGACTACATTACCCCCAAACAATTCAGCAGATGAGTTGGCTTGCTCATTTGCAAACAATGTTTTAGATTGCTACGTATGGTATAATCTTTCTTATAATTATGTATCTAGTGAAAAACCAATTGCTGAGCCACAATATTCTAATAATACAATTTTGTTTGATGGCGTTGCCGCCGAAAATCTAGATACACTTATGCGCAATCAACAAGTTACAAAGCAAAACAATTATTAAAATCGCTTATTTGAGACAATAATAAAATCCTTTTCTTAAAGAGAGTTCGTGGTTGGTGAAAACGAATGAAAAGTTTTATTTAATCTCCTCAATAGATGATCATTTAATGATCCGAGTATTATTAATACCCGTTACCAAACAAGACAAATAAAGGATGGTACCGTGCCTCTAGCACTCCTTATGTATCATCTTTTTTTTAGAAAGGAATAATTATGTTTGATGCTCATTATGACTTATTAACAGTAGCGTACTGTAGTTATTTACGCAATGATTATACATATCTTAGTAATTTTGTTAAAAACTTTAATCATGAAAATGTTACTTCTTTAATAGCTAATCTTTATTTTATGAGTAAAAAAGAAATGCAAGAAGAATTAGGAAAAGATTATTTTCGTGAAGATGTAAGCGTTTTAGAAATGTTTAAAAAGGCTAAGGAAATTGTTAATAAATATTTACCTAAAAATATTACTATTATCTATAGTATTGAAGGGTGTGATTATATTAAAGATGAACAAGAGTTACTAGCTTTATATAAGGAAGGGTTGCGATCGATTATCTTAACTTGGAATGAAAAAAATAAATATGCTTCTGGCAACCGCCATAAAAGTGGATTAACACCCTTAGGTTGTTCTTTTATAAAAAAAGCTATTGATTTAGGAATAGGAATTGATTTATCACATGCTAATAAACAAAGCTTTTATGATATTATAAAGATTATTAAGGAAGAAAAAAATAAAGGTAAATCAGTTGTTTGTTACGCTAGTCATTCTAATGCCAGAACCTTGTGTGATCGCGAACGAAATTTAGATGATCAACAATTAGAAGCATTAAAACAAATAGATGCTTTAGTAGGTGTTTTTAGTCATAAAAAATTTGTGACCAGTTCAAAATGTTCTATTCATGAATATGGTAAAAAATATTTAGAACAAATTTGTTATGTGATTGATAAATTAGGTAATATTAAAAATGTAATGCTTAGTACAGATGATATGAGTTTTGCTAGTGACTATGATCCTTTATATGCTACTTGTCCAATATTTCCTTATTCGACTATAAAAAAAGAAATTACTAATCTTTTAGCAACTAAATTTTCCCAAGAAAATATAGATTTATTATTAAGAAAGAATGCTATTAATAGATTACAAAAACTAGTATTAGAAGAAAGGTGAGATAAAATGTTAGATATTAAATTTGTAAGAGAAAATAAAGAAAAAGTAAAAGAAAATATCAAAAAGAAATTCCAGGATGAAAAATTACCGTTGGTAGATGAAGTAATAGAATTAGATAAGAAGATAAGAGAATTGAAATTAACAGGGGATGACTTAAGGAAAGAACGTAATAATATCAGTGGTGAAATTGGATTATTAATGCGTGATAAAAAAGTTGATGAAGCTAATAATAAAAAGCAACAAGTAGTAATGATAAATCAAAAATTAACAGATATAGAACAACAAGAAAATCAATTAAATGAAAAATTAAAAGCCAAAATGATGATTATTCCACAAATGATTGATGATTCTGTTCCCCTTGGTAAGGATGATAGTGAAAATGTAGAAATCGAAAGGTTTGGAGAACCAGTTGTACCTAATTATGAAGTTAAATATCATGCGGATATTTGTGAGATGTTAGACGGATTAGATAAAGATAGTGCTGGTAGAACTAGTGGTAATGGTTTTTATTATTTAATGGGTGATATTGCTAGACTTCATTCAGCTATGATAAGTTATGCTAGAGATTTTATGATTGATAAAGGATTTACATATTGTGTTCCACCTTTTATGATTAGAAGCGATGTCGTTACAGGCGTTATGTCTTTTAAGGAAATGGAAAATATGATGTATAAAATAGAAGGGGAAGATTTATATTTGATAGGTACATCTGAACATTCTATGATTGGTAGATTTAAAGGACAAATTGTCAAAGAAGAAGAATTACCAATAACCCTAACATCTTATTCTCCTTGTTTTCGTAAAGAAGTTGGTTCCCATGGTTTAGAAGAAAGGGGATTATATCGAGTTCATCAATTTGAAAAACAAGAAATGGTCGTTTTATGTAAAATGGAAGAAGCAATGGATTGGTATAATAAAATGTGGCAATTTACAGTAGAATTTTTTAGAAGCTTAGATGTACCCGTTAGAACATTGGAATGTTGTAGTGGCGATTTAGCGGATCTTAAAGTAAAATCTTGCGATGTAGAAGCATGGAGCCCAAGACAGAAAAAATATTTTGAGGTCGGTTCTTGTTCAACCTTAGGTGATGCTCAGGCAAGACGTTTAGGTATTAGAGCTAAAGGTAAAAATGGCAATTATTTAGTAGCTACACTTAATAATACCGTAGTAGCATCACCAAGAGGATTAATCGCCGTAATCGAAAATAATTATCAAGAAGATGGAAGTATAAAAATTCCAAAAGTTTTAAGGCCATATATGGGTGGAAAAGAAAAGATAGAGAAGAAATAGATGGTTTAACAGCTTATTGTATAAATAAGTTATTAAGGTAAAAACTGCTTATTCATACTGATATTGAATATTGTCAAATAAAAAAAAGAACATAAAATAGACTAAATAGACATGTGATAAAATGATTAGCTGTTTATTAAAAAGAAGTATTACAGTAGTTTTTTAATTTTTTTTCAAAGAACCTTTACATATACTTCTTTTTATAAGCAACTAATCTTTTTTATATAATTTCACATTCTCCCACATCTAGTTTGCTACACCACTTTACCCCTAAAATTTGACAAATTGCGATATTTTTGATAAAATACTAACTTGTCACATGAAAAAGAGGTGTTTATGATGTTTTATGATGAAACAAAAGCAATGCAACAATGTGAAGATGATCCATCCCTGATTTTTGAATTGATGCGGGAAGGACATATGGAATGTGTTGATAAAGTGCTTTCTAAAAAGAAAGTAAGTGTCAATACATATGATGAATTTGGCAATGATGTTTTAACAAAATTATTGAAATTAAAACAATATGATTTAGTGTTAAAACATATGAAGCAAAAAGATTGGGATGTTAATCATCAAAATAATGATGGTGATACATTTGCTCATGTTCTAGCAACAATTAATTATGTTAATGCTTTACAAATCATTAATCAGTTAATGAAAAATAAAAAATTTATTCCAAATATAAAGAATAATAAGGGGGAGACTATTCTTGACAAATCTATTAATGATAATTACATTTATACAGCCATTAAAATCCTTGAAGATGAGAGATTTACTAACATTGATATAGTATCATTTCAAAAATTATATAATACATATATCAAAAGTAATCATTATGGTAAATATTCAAAGGTTAATAATTTGGAAATCATAGTAGATAATTTAGAAGAAAAAGAATTATTGCCAAGGATGAAAAAACTATTACAATTTATTGTTAGTAATTTTGAGGCTATTAAACAACAATTATTAGCTAATAAATTAGAGTATATGGATTCTATTATTAATTTAATTTTACAAGAAAGTAGTAATGTTTAGTAAAATAAAACATTACTTTTTCATTGAAAGGGGATAAAAATGTTAAATTTAAATTTAGATAAAACAGGACAAGAACAATTAATGCCGTTAATTAGAATTTTTGAAAATTTTCCACAATTTTTAAATCAAATAGGTGAGTCTATTTCTAATTATAATTTAGGTGAAGATGTAAATTTGATTGTACAAGAATTGATAGGATTAAAAAAAGATAATAATTTAGATGAATTAGATAAGAGACTTAAGGCATATAAAACATATTATTCTTTTAGTGATCAACAGAAGGAAAGATCAAAGAAAATGATAGAAATATCAATAGAAGATCCTGATGTTAAAAGACAATTGACAAGTAAATATTATAATCCAAACATTAAAACAATTCCGGAAGAAGATTTTGTTGTAAAGTATATTTTCAAGTGTGACGAACTTGATCAGGAGTCAATTGATTATCCTATTAGAGATTATTCTAATAGTAAAGGAATAACTGCAGTAGTGTCTAATATCATACTAGGAGAATACGTTAGAAAAGTTTTACATATAAAGGATGGAATCGTAAATGAATATCAAAAAGAAGCTGTATACCAATCATTTGGCGATTATTGTGTGTTACGTAGTAAAGAACTAGTAAACAGATCAAAATATTTAATAGATGAACTTGTTTATTGCTTGGATAATAATACTATTGAGCAATTTGAAGAAAAATATGTAATGCCAGCTCTTTGTAATTTACCATATAGTGAAATACTTGATATGGCTAAACGAGATGAAGATGATTCAAAAGGACCTTATAATAAGGCTTTATAAATTATATAAGAAGATAATATCTTCTTTTTTCTTGTCAATAGAAAAGAAAGAAGATATAATAAAGATATAAATAAACTAAAAGAGG
>CANROU010000022.1 GCA_947632325.1 uncultured Bacilli bacterium | reverse complement strand
TATCAATAATTCCTTTAAAATAAAGTAAATCTAGAATTTTTTTATTTTGTGTCATTTGGGGAAAGATAGTTTAATCTTATTTCTAATACTAATTATCATTTTATTAATAGTTTCTATAATGATTCTATGTATAAAGAAATAGCACTCAATCTAGCATAGATTAAGTGCTTAACCAAATTTAGGTAAGTACTCAACTCGCGAAGTTAAGTCTTCCTCTTTTATTTTATGCAAGTTTCCTTGACGTATTCATCATAACATAAAAACGCACTTTTATCAAGTACGTTTTCTATTTTTACTCGAAACTCTGAGCTTAATATCAATCTGGTGGAGAATAGGAGGATCGAACTCCTGACCTCCACGGTGCAAACGTGGCGCTCTCCCAGCTGAGCTAATTCCCCAAATAAGCAATATGCTTTCACTGACAAAATGAATTATAACATACACTATTTTTAAAAGTCAAGCCAATCAATTCTTTTTTTCATATTTTTTCGCTAATATAAACTTTTCAGTATAGTAATGCCCATTTTGTTTTATGGTATGCATATGATCTCTCATCATTTGCTTGGTATTATGAATTATTTTAAATTTGGGAAAGGAATAATTATTTAAATATCTTTCTAATAAAAATTTTTGATAATAATATTCTCTTTTTTTATATTCTTGCAACAATTTCGTAAGCAATAGAGTTATTAAACAAATAAAATTAATTGTTCTATATCTTGGTAATAAAAACATAATCAAACTAAAAACAGATAAAAAAGATACTATTAAAGTACACCATAAACTATGATGATAAGATATTTTAAACGAAAATAAAATATTAACTAATTTCCCACCATCTAATGGATAAATAGGTAATAAATTAAAGAATAATATTGCATAGTTATATTGAGAAACTATTTCTAATGTTTTTATGGACAATGGTAACATATTCAATATAATAAAAAATAACATTTGACAAAGAGGTCCAAATAATAATATCAATAGTTCTTCAATTAAAGGTTTATTGATATCTTCATTAAAATATGATGCGCCTCCATAAGGATAAAAAACAATTTTATCAACTTGCCATCCTAAAAAATGCGCTGTTAAAAAATGACCTAATTCATGAACAAATAATAACAAACTAAAAATTAAAACTATTTGGAAAGATCCCGCTAAAATAGCTAACACAAGAAATGGGTAACAAAGCGGATGGATTTGTATTTTATGTAATATACTCTTTATAATCTAAATACTTCCCCTCTTTTTGAAAAACCAAATATAATTGGTTATTTTTAGTTTCGCCTAATAAATCACCTTTTTCAACATAGTCATACATTTTAATATTATCTGCTGTCACATTACCATACCATGTATCTACCCCATTTACTTGTTGAATGATAACCGTAGTACCATATTCATCTTTATCACCAATAAAAACAACAACTCCGCTTTCTAATAATGGAACCATATAATTATCATCAACCGTTAAAGCCACTCCATCTTTATATAAGTTAGCTTCTTTATAAGTTAATTTTTCTTGAAAAACTAATGTTTCTTGAGCATCTTTCTTGGGTAAAGGTAAAATATTACCTAAATATTTTTGATAAATAGTTGAAAAAGAAGCAAATTCAAAATTCTTATCATAAACATTGTCATATACTATATTTTTAGTATTTTTATCCATTTTAAAAGCAATTAAGGTGCCTAAGAATAAAATAGTCGTAAGTAAAATTTGATTGCATAAGCTTATTACCCTACGTTTAAATTTATCTTTTTTAGTTTTTTTTGACTTTAACATCTTATCTACATATTTATACTCGTTCATGTCTGGCTCCTTTTTTTCAATATATGAAGAAAAGTTCGGTTTTATGACCTAGCCACTTTTAATTTATAAAATAAATATAAAACTGAACCATAAATAACATTTAACAAGATACTGTGAACAGTTTTATCTAAATACAATGTTAATGATATAGTTTTTAATTGAAAAAGAGACAAAAGAGCGACATTTAAAGCTTCATAAAGAAAAAGTGTTACTATTATTACTAATAGATAAGTCCAATAATTAATAGTTAAAATTTTTTCAAAAATAAATTTAATAACAATGATTAAAAGAGAAAATACCAGAGAATGCCATAATATTAAATTAGTATATGATATATCATACATTATACCAATTATAATCAAGCTTATCCAAAAAGAAACATTTATTTTTTTGTGCATGATACAGTAAACAATAGTTAAAGATGTTACTGTTA
This sequence comes from uncultured Bacilli bacterium, assembly GCA_947632325.1. Taxonomy (GTDB): domain Bacteria; phylum Bacillota_I; class Bacilli_A; order RF39; family UBA660; genus CANPXY01. Next base: position 7,150 of record CANROU010000022.1, on the reverse strand, counting down.
ATAAAGGAGTAAACCACGATAATTGATAAGGTGAAAATGGTAATAAATTTGATAGTATTCCATCTAATAATAGTGATATGATTAATATTATTAAAGAAGTAATCATGTTAATTTACCTTTCAAAATACTAACGTAATGTATGTCATTAAAGTCTTGCAACGTTTTTACTTGTAAAGTTTGACTAATATCATATTTCTCATTTTTTATCATTTTTATTTCTCCAACATATATACCCTTAGGGAAAACACCTCCCAAACCACTGGTAATTACTTCTTGCCCAGGAGTAATATCCAAATAATCGTCTACCCCTTCGATTAAAACCACTTTATTTTTAAAATCATATCCACATAGAATAGCAGGAATATTCCTTTTTTCCGTAATGATTTCCACTGATATTTTATAATTAGAATCATTAGATGTAATTAATTTTACCTCACTGGTATAGTTAGAAACTTTATTTATTTTACCAATTAAACCGTATTTAGTAATAACTATCATATCCGTATCAATACCGTCTTTTTTCCCTTTATCAATGGTTATAGTTTGTAACCAATATTCACTTAAACGAGATATTGTTGTAGCGTTAATAATATCATATTCAGTAATGGTATTATTAAGTTCCAATAAATTTCTTAATTCTTGATTTTCTTGTTTTAGTGTTTGTAATTGGCTTTTGATGATAATGTCACTATCTGTTTGATTGGTAGGTTTTACATGACGAATAATATCTAAAGGATATGTAATTAGTTCTTCTGCTTTAACCAACATATCTTTTGCAAAACTCTCTATCTTCGTAAAAGATTGTCTTTCTGTTCGAAAAAAATAAAAAAATAATAAACACAAAATCATAGTCAGCCCAATAAACACATAATATTTTACCTTTTTCTTCTTATGATGATTCATAATATTTCCCCTCTTTATAAAATGTGATTCTCATAAAAGCTATAGTAGCCCATTTCACCCACGATAATATGATCTAAAATAGGAATACCCTGTATTTTACCAATTTCTACTAAGGAAGATGTAAAGTTTAAATCTTCTCTACTAGGTTTTAAATCATTGGAAGGATGATTATGCATACAGACAATACTTGAAGCGCTAAGTAAATAGGCTTCTTTAAAAACTTCGCGTGGATGTACGATGCTACGATTAATGGTCCCCATGAATAATAACCTCCTTTCTATTAATTCTTGTTTGTGATTAAAATATAAACAATAAAAATATTCTTGTTGTTTACCATAAAAAATATATTTCATACTTTCCCAAATTTTTTGTGGATTATTTAAAGTTAATACTTCCTTATTATTATAATTTAAATAAATCCGTTTCCCTAATTCTAAGCAACAAATTAACTCCATGGCCTTAACTTTGCCAATACCTTTAATAGACATTACTTTGGAAATAGTCATATTAGATAAATTAGATAGATTATCAAAAGTATTAAGTACTTCAAGAGCCACTTCGTAAACACTATATCCTTTGCTGCCAGTTTTTAAGATAATAGCTAATAAATCTTGATTGGTTAAATTTTCTACTCCCTTATGCAGCAATCTTTCCCTAGGCCTTTCTAGTAAGGGTATTTGTTTCATCTTTTGATTCATTAAACATCACCTACTATATTATTCGTAAATAGCGATAAAAACCCTTAAGAATTTAAGACAGTTTCTTCATAACTAGCTAAAATGACTTTTAATACCGCGTCTATTTCCTCTTTTTTTTTGGCATTTTTAAGTAAAATATCATACTGTTCTAGCGTATTTATAAATTCATAGTTAGCAATGTCAATTTTTTTAGCATATAGTTCATAACCTTGTTGTTTATATAACTCTTGTATTTTTTTTACATTATCTAAATCTTTAGTCATGCCTACATAAACATAATAACGATCATTTTCTAAAACTGTTACCTTATTGGTTATTTTACTACTACCAGCTTCTAGGGAATCTAATGTTTGATATACACCTTGTTGCAAGGCATAAACGACATTATTTTCTTCATATAAAACTTCTTTTGTTTCATACTGTGAAAATAATAATTTTCCAAAAAAAGCTCCTAATAAAATGGAAAATATAATAGGAAAAATGAAACTTGCCTTCATACCATCACCTTTTATTATCCTAACAGCTATAAAATTAAAAAAATGTCGAAAAAAAAAGAAATTGATTAAAATTTCTTTTTTATCATTTATCAAAACATGTGAAATATCAATCATAGTATATTTCTTGTATTAAGCCTGAACAGAATCAACACTAATTTTAGCTTTATAAGTCTGTCCTTGTACTTCTGTTCCTGCTTTTTCATCTATCCATAATTTTAATTCATAAGTAACTGTACCTTGTGGAGCTAATGATCCAGTATCAATGGTTAATCCACTAGCGCTTATTGCACTTAATAATTTAGGGGCAGAATATGAACCAGTATCTTTTTTAAAGGAGAAATTTATTTTACCCTTAGATAACGTAACATTACTAGCAGTAGTATCCTCAACTAATTTCACAGTATAATTACTATTTATAGTACCTGTATTGGTAATAGTAAAACTATAAGGTTTTGTTTTTTGACCTTGAATTTCCGTCATGGGATAGGCATTATTCAAATTAATAACACTACCTTCTGTCTCGTGAAAAGAAACAGTTAAAGTACCTACTACTACTTTATTCTCTTGGGTATCAGTGTATGAAGCAGTAAATACAGCATAACTAGCTCCAACTACAGCGAAAATCCCTATTAACATAATGGCAATTGTCAATACAATCTGTTTTTTAATAGACATACCCGATGTTTTTTTATGCATCTTTTTTTCTTTTAATTTTATCATCTTGGACATAATATCACGACCTTTACCTTTTCTTCTTTTATTGTAACATACTTAAAAAAAAAAGAGAAGTAAATTTTATTTAGTTAGTCAACTGATTTTTACGACTATCCAATTTCTTTCTCTCCTCAGTATTTAATACTTTCTTGCGCAACCTTATAGAACTAGGTGTAACTTCTACTAATTCATCAGAGTTAATATAATCTAGAGCATATTCTAAACTAATAGGTCTAGGTCTTTTTAATACCACGGTATGATCACTACCGGACGCTCTAACATTAGTTAAGTTTTTGCCTTTAACCACATTTACAGCCAAATCATTATCTCTGTTGCATTCGCCAACAATCATGCCCTCATATACTTCTACCCCTGGTTCAATAAACATGATTCCTCTATCTTCCAGATTGCCAATGCTATAAGCTGTCGCGCTACCATTTTCCATGGAAACTAACACACCCAATTTTCTTTCGCCCAATAAATCTTTTTGATAAGGACGATACTCTTTAAAGCTGTGATTGATAATACCATAGCCTTTGGTTAACGTTAAAAAATCTGTCATAAAACCGATTAAACCACGAGATGGGATAGTATATAATAACCTTACTTGATTTTCAAAATTGGTCATACTTTCCATAACAGCTCCCCTTAATCCTAGCTGTTCGATGACATTACCAACGGTTTCCTCTGGTGTTTCAATCTGCAATTCTTCATAAGGTTCCATTTTAACACCATTTATTTCTTTGATGATAACAACCGGTTTTGATACTTGTAATTCAAAACCTTCACGACGCATATTTTCAATTAAAATAGATAAGTGTAACTCTCCTCTTCCTGAGACAATCCAAGATTCATTGTCATTTGGTTCAACTTTCAAACTAACATCTTTTTGCATTTCTTTCATGAGACGTTCTTCTATTTTGCGAGCCGTTAAGATCTTTCCTTCTTTGCCAACAAATGGTGAAGTATTAACTCCAATTGTCATTTGTAATGTTGGCTCATCTACATGTAAAATGGGAAGAGTATGATGTTCATTAACATTACAAATAGTTTCACCCACGAAGATATCGGCCAATCCAGCGATAGCCACAATATCCCCTGCTTCAGCTTCTTCTATTTCAATGCGCTTATATCCTAGATAACCAAATAATTTTTGAATACGAAATTGTTTAATACTACCATCTAATCTTAGGCACGATACCATTTGATTAACTTTTATTTTCCCATTATGAACCTTACCAATACCAATTCTACCAACATAATCATTATAATCTAATAAAGCTGGTTGAAATTGTAGGGGAGCATCTTTATCACCCGTTGGTTCAGGAATCTTTTCAATTATAAGATCTAATAAATCATTAAATCCTGGTTTTTGAGTAGATAAATCTGCTTGTAAACTAGATGTTCCATTTAAAGCAGAAGCATAAACAACATCAAAATCCAGTTGCTCATCATTAGCTCCTAATTCAATAAATAAATCTAAAACTTCATCTACCACTTTTTCACATCTAGCACTTGGTTTATCAACTTTGTTAATTACCACAATAGGTTTGACTTTTGCTTCTAAAGCCTTCTTTAAAACGAACCTTGTTTGAGGCATCGGTCCTTCATAAGCATCAACGACTAATAAAACACCATCAACCATATTCATAATACGTTCTACTTCGCCACCAAAATCAGCATGACCTGGTGTATCTAATATATTAATACGATAGCCATTATAATCTAGCGCTGTTGTCTTGGCTAAAATGGTAATTCCTCTTTCTTTTTCTAAAGCATTAGAATCCATGGTTATATTACTTATATCTTCATTTTCCCTAAACATTCCCGATGTTTTTAAAATTTCATCTACTAAAGTTGTTTTACCATGATCAACATGAGCAATAATAGCAATATTTCTCTTTTTCATAAACTTCCTTCTTCCTTAGACCTGTTCCTGATTATATCATATTTTTGACAATATGACTACCCTTTTTTGTTTTTTACAACTTATGTAGAATAAATTAACTAAATTTTTCTCATTCTAAAAAAGAGGGATGCAAAATGGAAGAAACTTATCTATGGAAAATTGATAATCAACAAAAAGAAGAAGCATTGCAACACGATATTGATACAGATATTTTAATTATTGGTGGCGGTCTTACCGGCATTAGTGTCGCTTTTGCTCTTAAAGATCAAAATCAAAAGATTGTGGTAGTAGATCAAAATCAATGTGGTCACGGAGTAACGCTTAGAACAACTGGAAAATTAACCTTTTTACAAGATAATATTTATTCTAAACTAGAAAAAATTTATGGTATAAATACTGCTAAACTTTATTTTAAATCACAAAAAGATGCGATAAAAATAGTAAAACAAAATATTCAAAAATATAATATTGTTTGTAATTTTGAAGAAGTTGATTCTTATCTTTTTGTAACGAAAGAAAAAAATTTAAATAAATTAAAAAAAGAAAAAGATATTTTATCCTCCTTTTGTAAAGTCACAGATGTTAACAATTTGCCTATAGATTTTCCTATTAAAAAGGCCATCAAGGTAACTGGGACAGCTATATTTCATCCCCTTAAATATTTATTGGCCTTAAAAGATATTTGTAAAAAGACGGGAATTGCCTTTTATGAAGATACTTTAGTTCAAAATATAATACCCCAAGACAGACATTATATAGTTTCAGCTAACAATCATTTTATTAAAGCTAAAAAGGTTGTTATCTGTTGCCATTATCCTTTTTTTATTCTACCCTTTGGTATTCCTTTTAAAACTTATTTAGAAAAATCCTACATTGCTGCTTGCAAAGTAGATAATAATAAGAAATTTAGCGCTATTAATTTAGATGATGAAGTTTATTCTTTTCGCTATTATCAACATAATGATAATAAATATTTTTTATATCTTAGCCAAACGACAAGATTAACTGATGAAATAAATAGTTTAAAGCAAAGTAATGAATTAAAAAATAAAGTACAACAAGATATAAATAGCAAGTATGATTATCTATGGTCAAACTATGATTTAATGACAAGTGATCATTTACCATATATTGGTAAATTAAAGAATAAATATTCTAATTTGTTTTTAGCAACAGGATATAATACTTGGGGTATGACTAATGCTTCTTTAGCTGGGAAGATAATTGCTGATTTAATTTTAGGCAAAGAAAATCCTTATATATCATTATTCGATCCTACAAGAAGGTTAAACTCTATTATGGTTGTTAATGATTTAGTTGATAATTTTAAGACGGCTAAAAGCTTTATTCAAACCAAGCTTAAGAAAAATTACTCTTTTTACCCTCCTAATGTGAAAGTTACAAAAAGAAAGGGAAAGACATGTGGTGTTTATATTGATGAAAAAGGAATGGAACATGTGGTCTTTAATCTATGTCCTCATATGAAATGTAGTTTAATTTTTAATCCTATAACGACATCTTGGGATTGTCCTTGTCATGGATCACGATTTGATATTGATGGTAATATTCTCAAAGGACCTAGTAGCTATGACATCAAGATAAGATAGTTTTACTCTTTTTTCTTTTTAAATATCTATTTATTTTTTTACATAAATAACTAATAACTAAAATTATTAATAAAAGGCGTATTGGTGTTTTAAGTCGACTAGTATAGTTTTGTAATATGGTCCAATTATTTCCTAAGGAATACCCCACATATACGAAAGCAAAAGTCCACGGAATACTACCAAGGGTAGTATAAATTAAAAATTTTAAAAAAGATAATCTCGTAATCCCCACAGGAAGAGAAATTAAAGTGCGAACAATAGGAAAATTACGTCCCACAAAACTAGCAAATAAACCATATTTTGCAAACCAACTATCACACTTATCTAAATCGTCTTTTTTCATAAAAAAATATTTTCCATATTTTTCTACAAAAGGTCTACCTCCAAAATATCCCATTATGTAAATAATAACAGCACAGAAAACACTACCTACTAAGCCAATGAAAAAAGCTCCCCAAAAAGTAAATATCCCTTTAGCCGCTAATATACCACCGGTTGCTAAAATAAGTTCACTAGGAATAATAATGATAACTGCTTCTAATACCATCCCCATAAACATTCCCAAATACCCAAACTGACCAATTAATGAAATAACATATTGATCCATCTTTTTACCTACTCTCTGTTAAATCTTATGGTAGCAATATAAAAAAAATACACCACAACTATTTATTGCTATTAAAATTGATAAATTCAGTTGACAACCAGCTTTTTTCTGTTATAATTAATATTGTCTACTTTTTTATGCGGATGTAGTTTAATGGTAGAACCTTAGCCTTCCAAGCTAACTACGGGAGTTCGATTCTCCTCATCCGCTCCAGT
>CANROU010000021.1 GCA_947632325.1 uncultured Bacilli bacterium | reverse complement strand
ATGTTCAAATGAAAAGTTAAATTTCAGAAAATAGGAACAAGTAGAATTTGTAAGACTAAATTGGTAGAAATAGTAAAAAAACTACCAATTTTTTAATAAATGTGTTAGTATATTACTGAAATTTAAAGTTTCAAAGCACGAAAAAGAGTGTACACTCGACTTTTGTGCACGACTAAATTTCAAATATAGGTGTTTTGATATATTACTTGTATATCAAGTTAAAATAGTTTGTGTGTAAACTATTTTTTCTTTTTAAATAATTTATCTTTTAAAATAATGTCTTCTTGTTTAATTTCTCTTATATCAAAAAGTTTAACAATCTTTTTAGGCAATAAGATATGCATTAGTGTGTAAGGATTATCACCATCTAAAGAATCTCTTTTTACAGAATTAATATGATTTAACATTAAATTGATATCTTCTTGAGTTAAATCATCAAAAGAAGTTCCTTTAGGTAGAAATCTTCTAATATATTCATGATTATTTTCGATTTTCCCTTTTTGTTCTGAATGTCCAGGGTCACAATAAAACAATTTGGTTGAATATACATGATTACCGTTGTTTTCAATAATATCTGGTCTGGAGAATTCAATACCATTATCCGTTAGTATAATAGGAAATAATTCATGAAACTTTTCATATCCTAATAAACCTTTTAAGAAACAAAAGTACTGAGACACACTATCAGCATCTTTGGTTTCTAATTTTTGAGCTAACATAAAATTAGAATTTCTCCATAACAATGTAAGTAAGACAGAATTGCCTTTTGTACCTTCAACAGTATCCATTTCAACAATATTATTATTAAAATCATTGTTATTGTGATACTTAATATAGTCTTTAAAGTCTTCGTAAGTACGATTAATTCTAATTTTAGTATCTTTTTTAGGAACATTATTAATTTTCTTATTTCGTTTCTTATACCTAACTTTTCTAGGCAAATCAAGATTGATGATATCTAAATAACCATTTTCAACATAATTGTATAAAGTTCTTTTTCCAACAGGGAATTCATCCTTATGATTTCTAATAATCATTGAAAAAGAATGTCCATTCTTAATTTCATTAGAAACGATATCATTTAAATGTTTAAACTCAGAAGAATCCATATCAATACCTTTTCTGGAATCACTTCTTAATTTTTCATATTTACCTTGAGCATCCTCTGCGTAGTAATAATATCTAGTCTTTCTACAACCTTTTCTAGAAGGGCATGTATTACAAACATAAGGTGGTTTTAAAGTTCTTTCACAAATTTTTTCTTTACCATACCAAGAAGTACAATGTTCAATATTTCTATTTTTTAATATTTCATAAGATATAGTTCTAGGTGATTTATTGATATCATTAGCAATTTTAGTAAAAGTCCAATGATTTTCAATGCCTTTTTCAATTTTTATTCTTTTAGATAAATCAAGATGTTTATGATATACATTACAAGTATTTTTCATTTTTAAAATATTACTCCTTTCTTATAAATACAAGTAATATATCGAAGTTTATTATAGAATTAATAAGCAAAAGTACAAGACTGCACTTTTGCCATATAAAATTATATAATAAAAATTTTAGTCAAGGATCTTCGATGAACTCACTATCGTTCGTCCTTGACTAAATTTGATGAAAGACTAAATTTCACTTCTTTATCTTTAAACGCAATTTACTTTTTCATTTAACATCGTAAAGTCATTTTTTAATTAAATCTTTTAGTTTTTCTTAGAACATGATATACTTATAATAGGTGTTGAGTATGAAAAGAACAATTCAAATTGTTATTTTATTGTTTATATTGTTTTTAATATATCAGTTTATTTCTAGTTGGTTAATTAAGGAACATAAAATAGAATATACTATAACCAATGGTGATAAAAAATTTGACATCAAGGAAACCTATAAAGAGGGAATTTATTATTTTGATGTTAGAGAAGGTAATAGGATATTTTCTTTTCATAATAATAGTTCTTTTAATAATGCTAAAGAAATTCTAGATACAATAGAATATGAGCAAACTGATGATTATTTTTGTATTTATCCTGTAATACAATCTAGAAAAGGTGCTAAACAAAATGAAGTGTTATGTGATGTTAATGGTGAAATAACTACATATACTTATTTAAAACAAAGAAATTTTATACCTGTGGATTCTTTTATTCAACATTTACAACAAAGGGGTTATAATAATCCAAGTTGGAATAAAGTAGCTAATACAGCTGGTGCTGAAGAGTTTAAAAATATGACTTTATATGCTGATAATTTACTTGATAAGGCTACTATGATAGTATGGGATTATAAAGGTATAGTAGTTTTTGATAATGAAAGTAAAACAAGTTTTGATTTACTTAACAATGATCGCTATGAGAATAATCATGGATACTTAGTTGGTAAATATTATTTGTTTCCCGATGAGAAGAGTCCTTATGATTTTGCTAGTTGGCATATGATTGATGTTAAATCATGGTCCAAATATAATATTTCGATGGATCATGATATATCATTTGATAGTTATATAAATGGTGTTTTAAATAATGAACTGTATGTTTTTGATCGTAGTAATAAAAGACAAATTGCTGTATCTGTTAAAAATAAAAAAGTACGTGAAGTGGGTAATGAACAATCTGGTGCTATATATTATGATGGTAAAAAAAGTACTAGAAATATCTATGATTTCATTAATCAAGATTTAATATTTAATACTTTTGATGGTAATCATCAAAATGAGCCAGTTAATACCATAAAAACAATATCTAGTGATGATATTACTTACTTTTTAACAAGAGAAGGTAAAATATATGAACAATCAATATATGAACCTTATAAAAATATAGTCTTATGTCAGTTGCCAGATGTTAGTGAGTTATTAGTTATAGATAATGTTTTATACATTCTATCATCATCTTCAGTATATCAGTATGATGCTTATAGTGGTTTAAATTTGATTTTAGAATATAATGAATTAAAATATAATCATAATAATATGTTGGCTGTATATATGAAATAATGGATTTAAAATAATTATTATAAAGTAAATAATAAATATATTTACTTTTTTAATTGTGATGAATGATTGTTTGAGGTAAAATATAACATTGTAAGAGGTGAAATAGTGGAGCGTTATCAAGAAATTGAAAGAACTATTATTACTAAATATCGTAAAGATATTTGGAGTAATTTTGTTAAGGCTGTACAACAATATAAGTTGATACAAGAAAATGATCATATTATGGTTTGTATTAGTGGTGGTAAGGATTCCTTTTTATTAGCTAAATGTATGGAAGAGTTAAAAAAACATGGAAAAATAAAGTTTGATATTGAGTATGTGGTTATGGATCCAGGATATAGTAGTAAAATTAGAAAACAAATAATTAATAATGCTGATATATTAAATATTCCTATTACTATTTTTAATAGTGATATTTTTGCGTCAGTTAAATCCTTTGATTTACATAGTGCTTGTTATATGTGCGCTAGGATGCGTCGAGGCTTTTTATATAGTAAAGCTAGTGAATTGGGGTGTAATAAAATAGCTTTAGGGCATCATTTTGACGATGTCATTGAAACAACTTTATTATCCATGTTTTATGGGGCGGAAATTAAAACTATGATGCCTAAGTTGCATAGTGATCATTTTAAGGGAATCGAGTTAATTAGGCCTTTATATTTAGTTAAAGAGCAAGCTATTTTATCGTGGGTCAAATATAATGCTTTAACTTTTATTAATTGCGCATGTCGTTTTACAGAGTCTAGTCAACAAGACGTTAGTAGTAGTAAGCGTCAAGAAATAAAAGCATTAATCAAAACTTTAAAAGAAGTTAATCCTAATATTGATGATCATATCTTTAAAGCTTTAGATAATGTTAATATAGAGTGTATCTTGGGTTTAACGAAAAGAGGAAGTTATCATAGTTTTTTGGAACGATATGATGAGCAAGACTAATGATTAAAAAGGTCTTGTTTTTTTAGCTGTTTGTTGTATAATAAACTCTATTAATTAAAAAGGGAGAAAAAATTATGTGTAAAGATGAATCAGTAATACAAGACTTAAGATCCTTTCGTAAAAACTTTAAGTCAGTTGATGGAGAAATAAGAGATTTATTAACAGATTTTGATCAAACTGTTAATATTTTAGAAAATCCTACGATAAATATAGGAGATTTTAATGCTTTAATGGATAATAATCCTAATTTTCTTCTTTGGCAAAACAAGCAAAATTTAATGGTGGCCATTAATAATCCTAAAAAACAGATTTATTTATCAGTATCTAAAGATAGCACAACTTTAAGTTATATTTTTAGGAATATGCAATCTAATGAATATTATGATTCGCTTCAATTAATTCATAGTTTTACTATTGATGGTATAGAAAAAGTACAGTTGATAGCTAATTTTAATTATGAAGACTATGAATTATATCAATATGATGTAGCAAGTGGAACTATAGAGGTATATGATAATAAGACAGAATTACGTACTTATTTGGAAGATAAAGTTTTTTTACGAAATGAGTTGGTTAGCGCCATTGAATTGGGGCAATCATGTATTAAAGGTTTTAAAGATAGTGAATATTATTCCAAAACAAAAAGATACTAAAATAATAGTATCTTTTTAATAATAAATACTTTCAGTTAAATCTTTAACAGCTGTTAAAACGTAAGATATTTTATACCATGTTTGATAATTAACTTGTCCGGTTTGTGATAGAGAAAAAACGTTTTGAAAGGTTTTAACTGCATTAGCAGTGTTAGCATCAAAATATCCTGTAGGATTAGGAATTAAGGGGATGCCTGGGTAACTACTATGAATATAATTTAAGGAATTTTGGAGAATATATACGTCTATGCTACAATCTCCTTCTTTAAGAGTTGATGTAAAAGAATAAGGGTATGCTTGGGATGTTGGAGCATTATATATATTAATATTATTACCATAATAATAACGTAATATAGCTAAAGCATCATATCCTTGATCAGCTAGATTTTTAGAACCCCATTGACTAAGATAACCAGCTTCAGTGGTGTTGTTTTTATAGTGAGCTAATAATGGTTCTAAACGAACGCCGCTTCTAATATAATTAGTAAATATTTCATCGACTATCAGTGAAATGGGCTCAAAGATGGTACCATTTCTTGTATATTTTTGATCATAACTGGTGGTTGATGTAATGGTAAAATCGTAACCTCTACTACGATACCATTCAGTGTAAATTCTATTTAGCGTAAAAGATATAATAGCTAATACATTGGCTTTAATAGCCTCTGTTGGCCAAGTACTATATATTTCACTACTAGCTACATTCTTAATATAATCAGTAAAAGGAACAGTATAATTAGGAGCATTGGTATTACTAGGGACACCATCGTGTACTATAATGGTTGGGGGAATTACCACGCGACTTAAAATAGCAGGAGCTATTTGACTTTCGGTATCATTATCCTCGTCAATATAGGGAGGATAATCACCCCATAAAGTATTTGGACTTATCTCTTGTTCTTCACCGGTAGTATTTTCATCTATGGAAGTTAGATAAACATTTTGTATCGATGTTACACCTTCAAAAATTTGGACTCCTTCCACGGTAGTAGGGGTAAGACCTAGAGCGTTAATGTTAAGATCATATGTTTCATATGGTCTTATTTGATATTGTTCTTCTTCAGTATAATCTTTATTTACGGTAGCTAAGGTAATTAATGGTGTTTGTCCATTTTCATCTGTGTTAACAGTAACAATATTTTGTCCATTTTTACTTATAACTATAGTAGCGTTTTTAATAGGATTGGCAACGGTATCATTGTATACGTTGATTCTTAAATATCCGTTTGTCATATTTCACCTCATTTAATTATATTAATATCTTTATAATAAATGAATATAATTGATTAGGTGATAATATGTATGAAAATCTACAATTAGGTGATACTGGTGATAGAGTCAAAACACTTCAGGAAAAACTCAAAATATTAAATCTTTATAATCCTGTTATTAGTGGTAGTTTTGGTTTGGCTACAGAAGAGGGGGTTAGATTATTTCAAAGACAAGTAGGATTAGAAGAAACTGGTATAGTTGATTATGCTACATGGGAAAGATTAAATGAATATACTGAAAATCCAATAGCTACTATTAGTGTTTATCCTACGTTAAGTTATGGTGATACTGGGAATTATGTTAGAGATTTACAAACTAAGTTAAAAGCTTTACTATATTATCCTGGTGAAATTAATAGTAATTTTGATTTGGAAACGGAAACAGCAGTTAAAAGATTTCAATTAAATAATGAATTAACATCTAGTGGTACAGTTAATAGTGAAACGTGGAATTTATTAAATAACTTGTATGGAAATTTAAACTCTTGTGTACTTGATAATGATGATAATGGTAATGGGGAAAGTACAGAAAATCAACTTACTTATACTGTTGTTAGGGGGGATAGAATTTTTATGGGGAATAATGAGTAATATATTTAAAATATTGATGAAAATTAAGACATTTTGAAGAAAAATGTCTTTTTATGTGGTATAATGTAAACAGGGTTAGTGTGAACTTTTAAGTAGTGAGAAAGGATTGATAATATGAAAAAAAGAATTTTTATTAGTTTTGCAGTAGAAGATAGTAATTTAAGAGATTTTCTAGTTGGACAAGCAAGAAATGATAATAGTCCATTTGAATTTGTGGATATGTCTGTAAAAGAGCCTTGGGATTCTGAATGGAAAACAAAATGTAGAACGAAAATTAAAAGTTGTGATGGATTAATTGCTATAGTAACTCAAAATACAAAAAAAGCAAGTGGTCAATTATGGGAAATTAAATGTGCAAAAGAAGAGTTTGTACCTTGTAGAGGAATATGGGGACATAATAATGATACAAACTTTAATTTACCAGAAGAACTAGATGATGTAACAATTGTGAAATGGAGTTGGGAGAATATTAAAAATTGGTTGGATAGAATATGAAAAAAGAGGACATAAAATTTGAACAGTATAAAATTATGATTGATTCAGCAGAAAAAAATAGTGATAAACGGATTACACAAAATAATATATATTTAACAATAAATTTAGCATTTTTATCATATATTTTAACTATTAAAGAATTATCCAATATAATTATTGGAACAATGATAGGCATAGTAATTTGTGTAATATGGTTTCTATCCATTTTAAATTATTGTAAAAGGAACAAAATTAAATTTGATATTATCAATGAATTTGAAGAAGATTTTGGCTATTTATTTAAAGAAGAATGGAAAAGAATATCTGTTTTAACATCTCTCTCAATATATGAAAGAATTATATCTATAATATTTATGATTATTTACATAGCAGTTCCAATCATTAATTTAATTTAGTGGACTATTTGCTAGTCCATTTTATTTTATGAAACATAGTATTATTCAGAAATGAGGTTGGGTTAATTATGATTAAAGGAAAACCATTTGTAAAATGGGCTGGTGGCAAAAGACAGATAATTGATAAATTAAAACAATATATTCCAGATGAATTTAATACTTATTATGAACCATTTGTAGGTGGAGGAGCATTATTATTTGAATTATCACCTAAAAAAGCAGTTATTAATGATTTTAATGTAGAACTTATGAATGTATATGAGTGTATTAAAGATGAAAAAAAGTTTGAAGCAATGTGTAGAGAATTAAATCACCATGAAACTGAACATTCAGAGGAATATTATTATAAAATTAGAAATTTAGATAGAGATAAAAGAAAATTTAACAAATTAGCAGATTACAAAAGAGCAGCTCGTACTATTTATCTAAATAAAGCTTGCTTTAATGGCTTATATAGAGTTAACAGTAAGAATGAATTTAATGTACCATTTGGAAAGAAAACTAAAGTTAATACTTATGAAGGACAAAATTTGGGTATCATCTGTGGATATTTAAATTATAATGATGTTAAATTACTTTCAGTCGATTTTGAAGAAGCAGTTAAAGATGCTAAAAAAGGAGATTTCATTTATTTCGATCCACCTTATGATTCTGATACATCTACATTTAATAGTTATACTGAGGATGGTTTTGGCAAAGAAGAACAAAAAAGACTTGCTAAAGTATTTAAAAAATTATCAGATAGAGGTTGTTATGTAATGTTATCAAATCATAATACTACTTTAGTAAATGAATTATATAAAGATTTTAATATTCATATAATTGAAGCAAAAAGAAATATTAATTCCAACGGAAAGAAAAGAGGTAAAGTAGAAGAAGTTATTATCACAAACTTCGAAAATAAAAAAGGATTTGAAGAATAAATATAGTATAATATATATGAGGAGGTAATTTGTATGGTTAAGAAGTATTATTATGAAGATAATGACTTTAAACTTATACAAGGTGATTCATTGAAAATACTGAAAAGCATAGAACCTAAAAGTATTGATATGATATTTGCAGACCCTCCTTATTTTTTGTCTAGTGATGGTATTTCTTGTAGTGGCGGAAAAATGGTTTCTGTAAATAAAGGAGCTTGGGATAAATCTATTAGTGTAGAAGAAAAACATAAATTTAATAGAAAATGGATTAAATTATGCTATGACATTTTAAAAGATAATGGAACTATTTGGATTAGTGGAACTATGCATAATATTTATTCGATAGGTATGGCATTAGAACAAGAAGGATTTAAGATAATAAACAATATAACTTGGAAAAAATTAAACCCTCCACCAAATATTAGTTGTAGATTTTTTGTTCATTCTACCGAAACAATTCTTTGGGCAAAAAAAGACATAAAAAAAGCCAAACATAAATTTAATTATTCTCTAATGAGAGAATTAAATGGTGGCAAACAAATGAAAGATGTTTGGGAGTCATCTTTAACAAAACCGAGTGAGAAAAAATGTGGTAAACATCCAACACAAAAACCAATGGAAATATTAGAAAAAATCATATTAGCATCTACTGATGAAGGTGATCTAATACTAGATCCATTTAATGGTAGTGGAACTACTGGCATTGTTGCAAATAGATTAAATAGAAAATATATTGGTATAGAAAAAGAAAAAGAATTTTTAGATTTAACAATAAGAAGAAAGGAAAGTGATTGAATAATGAAAAGAAATTTTAATGAATGGTTAAGTAAATTTAAAACAAGTATATCAGATTATGCCTACTATGTAGATTTTAAAAAAATATATAAAAATGTGGATAAAGTTAAAGTAGAATTAAATATATTAAATTCTTTAATAGGTAGTAAAAACATTGAAGAAGAATTTCAAAATATTTTAATTAAGTATCCAGAGACTTTAGAATGCATCCCCTTATTACTAGCAGTTCGTTCAAGTGAAATTTTTGTTAAAGATGAAATAAATGAATATTTGTTTAAATTTAACAAAATTGTTTATTCTATACCAGATTATATTAGATTTATGAGAGAAACTGGTTTGTTTGAATTGCTGCAAAATCATATCATAAATAACTTATATGATTATGTTTTAGGTATTGAAGTAGGTCTTGATTCTAATGGTAGAAAAAATCGTGGTGGACATCTAATGGAGAATTTAGTTGAGTCATATATAGTTAAAGCAGGATATAAAAAAGATGTTAATTACTTTAAAGAGATGTACTTAAAAGATATAGAGAAGAAATGGGATCTTGATTTAAGTGAGATGTCAGGAAACAATACTTCAACTAAAAGATTTGATTTTGTAATTAAAACAGATAAACAAGTTTATGTGATAGAAACTAATTTTTATTCTAGTGGTGGCTCTAAATTAAATGAAACTGCTAGAAGTTATAAAATGTTAGCTCAAGAATCTAAAAAAGTTGATGGAGTAACATTTATATGGTTTACAGATGGAACTGGTTGGAATAGTGCTAGAAAAAATCTTGAAGAAACTTTTAACGAATTAGAAACTTTATATAATATTGATGATTTGGAACATGGAGTTTTAGAAAAATTAGGTAAGGTATAATATGAAATCATTTATTTCAGCAATTAAGGAAATATTAGTTTTTAAAATAAGCACTTGTATAAGTCTTCTATTTACTTTTTTAACTATAATTGGTATATATTATTTTAATGTTTTTCATTTTAGAAATCTTAATGATTTGTTCGTTAAACTTTGTATATTTTTCGCCATTTTTATTATTTATTATTTAATTGTATATTTTTTGTCTTACTTGAAAAATAATTATAAAAATAACATTTATAATGAGAAAAGGCAAGAAGAAATAAAAAATAGTTATATAAAAGAAATAAAAAAGTTAATGGATTTTGATTATGAAATAGAAGAAATTATTTATAAATTACTTAATAATAATAACACTCCAATTGAGTTATCAACTTATAGTGATGCTGTAAGAGATTTAGAAATAAAAAATATAATAGTTTCAATAAAAATAAAGCCTAAAAACATTAATACTTTTCATTTAGCAAATG
Organism: uncultured Bacilli bacterium; assembly: GCA_947632325.1. Lineage (GTDB taxonomy): Bacteria > Bacillota_I > Bacilli_A > RF39 > UBA660 > CANPXY01. Next base: position 338 of record CANROU010000021.1, on the reverse strand, counting down.
GTTCCTATTTTAAAATAAATCCTGATGTTTACGAATTGTTAAAAAATAATATTAAAATGTAGTATTAAAATATACAAAAAATTATTCATCCTATAAATTTTAGCAGAGAATAGAATTTAGGATGATTTTTTGTGCGTTAATATATTGTTATTATTAAGTGTAACCTTAATATCAACCTACAAAGTAGGATGAATTTCGTAAGTACGAAATCAGTTTTACACATCACTAAACTCTTATGAAATAAGGGATAGTTTAGTATTGATGTGTAAACATCTTATCCTGCTCTTTTAGAAACTAATGCATTTGCAAGTATTATAGGATGATAGACAAAACTTTCT
>CANROU010000020.1 GCA_947632325.1 uncultured Bacilli bacterium | reverse complement strand
GTCAACTCAGATCCTTCTTTTTTCAATCTTAACTTTAGTACAGACCAATATTTTCTAGCATCACTGCTATCAGTTAACGCATTTATAACATCAACAACACTAAAGTAATATTCTTCTTTTTCACTATCCCAAATACTTCTTATTTCTTTTCCTTCAAAAAGATTTGAAATTGTCTCTAATTTATTATTCATTAAATCATCTCCTTTCATTAAAAAAATATCAAAAAATGTAAAAACTTTTTCCAATAATTTTCTTTATTTATAAGGGTTTGTTAAAGTGTTTCCATAAATTCTTATCGCACAGTTAATGTTTGTTTTATTTTCATTCATTTCTATCACTTCCATAAATTATTTAACTTCTTCAAATTTTTCTTGTTCTTTATTTTCTAATCTTTTCTTTTCTTTTTCAAGTTCTTTTAAACTTTTTTTCGGTGTTGGCATTTCTTCTGGCATCATTCCTCCAATGTCTTGAATGGCTTTTCGAACCTTTTTACCGACTTCGTAGTGAACAGCCTTGGCATTATTCTCACCTTTTACGTTATCTCGTATTAATCTTTGTTTTGTTTGATTTATTCTAAATAGATTAGCTACTAACTCATCTTCGTTCATATTATCTAATATATCTTCTCTATAACGTAATTTTTTTCTTTTAAAAATATCATCAGCTGTTTCACCATTATATAATCCTCTATAACCTGCATTATGAAATTCTGCCATATTTTTAACACCAGCAGATGAAGCGACTTTTTGAAGCGTATAATTACCTTGCCTAGTTAATTTTCTTTGATAAAATCTTTTTTCATCATCTGATAAAGTTTCATATTCTTGCTCTGTAATTTCCTGTTTTCTTGTTTGAATAGCGAAGTAGGTTTGTCCTAAAGCAACTACATCTTTACTTGGATCAGCATTTTGCACTATAAGATAGCATATGTATCTCGATAGTTTATAATCTTGTATGTTAACATTAGCATTATTGTTTCTCTTCGACAACTTGTTGACTTCAACGAGTTGTTCATCTACATTCAATCCTGAGTTTTTACAAGCCACTTTTGCCTTATTTAAAACTTTTAAAAAGTTGCGCCAATCACTATATTCTAATGCCTTTGAAAGTTCCCTAGCATACCAATATTCATTTCCATAATCATCTAAATGTTTTATGCTTTCAAAAGTGCTGTCAGTATATTTATCATTTAAAACTTTATTTACTATCTTATTTTTTGATTTATTTACCATGTAAGTCACTTCCTTTCATAAATTTTTTTATCATAAAAATTTGCAAATTTATCCTTCTATATCATTTCTTCTAACAAAATCAGTATAAATCCATTCTGGAGCATAATCAAAAATATAAACAAGTTCTTCAATTAATTCTTTTTTAGACATTTTATGTAAATAATTTATAGCATTTTTGTATTGTCTTTCTTCATATTCTTCATATTCTTGTTGTAATTTTTCTTGTTCTTCTTCAAAATTTTTAGCACTATTTGGAACAACACTAAAATAAGTTGCAACAATATGTTTACAAATAATACGTTTTCCATTAGCCAGAGGACAATTGCATGTTGACTTTCTAGGATGTTCTAAATTAAGATAAACATTATAATCTTTATTTCCTGAAACGATACTTGTATACTCATTATTATTTAGTTTTTTTATATTTTTAATTTTTTTATTTTTATAATAATCTAATCCTCTCCAACATGATGAACCACTGGCACTTGTAATTATACTCATCTAAAATCATTACTCCTTCATCTTTATAATTCTAACTTTTTATTTTCTTTTAATAGAATAAATTACATTTTTAATTTTTCTTAATAATATCCAAAAATGTAAAAACTTTTTTTGACAATTTCCTTTATTTATAAGGGTTTATTAAGGTGCTTTTATAAATTCTTATCGCACAGTTAATGTTTGTTTTATTTTCATTCATTTCTATCACTACTCTCTTTAGTTTCTTTTAATAATTTTATAATCTCATTTAATGATTGTCTTAATTTTTTATACTCAAGCTATAAAAGATGATGGAAATTAAAATAACGGCGCAAACAATCTTAATATAGCTTGCCATAATGTTTTGATCAATCCTGCTTGGACATCTTTTTTATTTAATAATTGGCATTCAGCAAATGTATCTTCAAAATCTTGAAAGATGTCTTTTAAGGCTGCCACATTCTCCATATATATACCATTTTCAAAATGTAAATATAAACTTCTATAATCCATATTTATCGTTCCTACTACAGCTCTAATGTCATCTGCTAAAAAGACTTTAGAATGAACAAAACCATTAGTATATTTATATATTTTTACACCATTATCGTGTAATACTTTAAAAAATGATGTCGTTTGAGTATAAACAATCTTTTTATCTGGTACCCCTGGTACAATTATTCTTACATCTACCCCTCTTTTAGCGGCTCGTGAAAGAGCATTGATCATATCTGTATCTATTATTAAGTAAGGAGTCATAATATATAAATATTTTTTAGCGCTATTAATCATATTTATATAAACATCTTCACCTATTAAATCTTTATGAAGTGGCGCCACACCGTAGGGAATAACGTAACCAATATTTTGCTTTTTATTTTTAAAGTCATGTTTAAATTTAGTAATATCCCTATCTTCATTTATGTTAGCGTTCCACAATGTTAAAAACATGATGGTTAAATTCCAAATAGCGTCACCTACTATCTTGATTCCATTATCTTTCCAGATACCTAATCTACTATTAACATTTATATATTCATCGCTTAAATTAACACCCCCAGAGAAAGCTACTTTTCCGTCGATAATAGTCATTTTTCTATGATCACGATTGTTCATGAATATACCACGAAAAGGACTTAATTTATTAAATGGAATGCATTTTATACCATATTTAGCTAATGTTTTGGCGTAATTACTAGACAACATGGTAAGACTTCCCATATCATCATACATTATTCTTACATCTACCCCTTCTATTACTTTTTCTTTTAATATATCTAAAATACCATTCCACATAACACCTTCATTGATGATAAAATATTCCATGAAAATAAATTGATGAGCCTTTTTTAATTCTTTTAATAACTCAGGATAAAATTTTTCTCCAAAATTGTAATAAGTAATATCATTATTAGTACTTACAAAATAATTAGTTCTATTAATTAAATAATTAATATTATCTAACTGTTTATCACTTATTTCTTGTTTTATACTTTCATCTTGATGTAGGTAATTTTTATATTTTTCTTCATATTCAAAAATATGCTTTACTAATTTATTCTTCGAATAATTTTTACCTAAAGTAATTAATAATACTGTTCCAAATATGGGAAATATTAAAATTAATATTATCCAGGGCAAATCATTAGATAATCTAGTACTATTCTTTAAAATGCCTAAAACAATAAAAATACTTATGATAGTATAAAATAAATTAATTATGCCAATATATTTATAAAAAAACAATCGTATCATGATAGCAAAACCAAATTGTAAAATTACACCTAATATAACTATTAAAATTCTTTTACAAGCATTCAACATATATCTAACTCCTTTATACATTTTAATTATTATAACATAAAAAAAGATAAATTAATTATCTCTTAGACAATTTATCTTATTTTACTAGTTCTTCTACTTTGTTTATAATATAATTTTTGGTTTCCGTAAAGTCCATATTTAAGGCGACAGCAATTTCAGTATATAGATATTTTTCAGCTTGATTTAAGTAATAATTATCTTTTTCACTAATTTTTTTATTATTATTTATTCTATGATCATTTCTTAAATAGGTAGTTTTAATAATCTTTATCAAATCTTCTTGTGTACCATTATATAATAATTCTTTATATATTCTTTCTAAATGTTTATCATTAATATTTAATAATGGTTCAATATGTGGAATATTGTTTATTAGCTTATCAACTTCCTTTGAACTCATAATATTTCTTAAATAACCCATTCTATTATCAGTAGGTACATCAATAATTAAAGATTCATCACAAACAGGCACTAAAATATAATAATCTTTACCATTTATCTTACTTTTCTTAATAGATTTTATTTTACACACATCTTTTTTATAGACAACATAATCATTTTCTTTATACATATTACCCTCCTAAATCTTTTATTTTAAAATATAAAAATACGTAAGTCCCTTATACAATTGGACTTACGCATAAATGCTACACATTGATTATAATTTGACTTAATATCTTTTCTTAACACTCTAATTATAACACAAATTTAATTTTTAGGTAAGTTAAAATTTTTATTTTTTACTTCTTTACCCACCATTATATTATGAAAATAAAGGAAAATTATTTCCTTTTTATTATAATATTAATTAGTTTTGATATAGTATTTGTTGACCTTTAATTAATTCATAATTAATCAAATCTACAGCATCTAAGTTTTCTTTATGCATATCAATAGCTGTAATTTGATTGTTTTCATAAGTAGTATAGTAATATATACCCTTATCCATGTTGCAACAAGAACTATAAATAGTTATTTCATATTTATCTTCACCCATGTGTACACAACCTCTTTGCTGATAAACGGATCCTAAAATATGAAAAAATTGGCTAATGCTTTCGCTTTCAGTAGAACCTGATAAAGAGTTCATTTTAGTAAATGTCGCTTTGATGAATCGTGATGATGAGGATAAATCACCAGGTAGTCCTAAAGCTCCCATACCTCTACTATAGGTATCAAAATTTAACTTTTTTGAAAAGTTATTAAGTGGTGGCTCAATTGATAAATGCATGTAATTATTCAAATTAAATATTTGCATATCAAAAGGAGGATTATTTGTTAAAACACCTACTGGATTATCATATATTTTTAAGCCATCTTTTACACATTCAACAGTAATGGAATTAAGAGGATCAGCTATTATCCAGTGTAATGGTGAAACCGGTAATTGTTCACTAAAATCAAGTTTAACTATATTAATAGTACTTAACAATTTTTTTGCTTCTTCAACATTAGCACATTGAGATAAAACCCATGGGATAAATTCAAAAGGCGCTATATTATCTTTATTATTTTGTTCTTCTTTATATTCAGCGTTATTAGGAAAATTAAGTCCTGCCATCCCTAATCCTTTTTCATTGACAGCATCATAATACAAAGGATAATTATCAGCTACATAAGCCATTCCAATAATAGCGTAATGTTTGTTAATGTCATCTACCTTTCTAAATTTAAAAGGATAATTTCTAGGAGTGATAGTCACAGTTTCCTTATAAGAATATTCTAAATCTAAATTTCGTCCAAAGTAATGATCTTTAGTAGTATAAGTTATAGCTGTACACATTGTTATTACCTTCTTTCTTTCCATTAATTATTAATGGCCATAAAAATCTTCTTTAATACAATTAACTATTTGTTGACTTGAGGTAATAGGATCAAGTAAGAAAAGTGAAGCAACAAGTTTAGCTCTTTTCTCTTTTAAAGGATCCTTTCCTTTCTTTAAGTCCGCTAAAATTTTTTCAATCTCTCGCCATGTTGTAGCATGATAACAAACCTTATCAACATCAAGCATTAAGGGTGAATATTTATCTTTATTATTATCTAATAAAATAATTGGTTTGCCTAAGATGAAGTACTCTATTATTAAAGATGAAAAATCTGTTAGTAAAACATCAGAATCTTGAAAGGTAGTAAAATATTCACTATCTTTATCATATACCATATTTTCCAAATCAAAATGAGCCAAATACTCTTTTACCTCTTTTTTAGTCATTAATTTTTCTTTAATAAAATTGGGAAATGACAAGGGATGTGGTCTAAATACTAATTGCATATCACTATGTTTATGAAAATAATCTACTAATTTATCTTTATAATCAAAGAAAGAAGTAGTTAATAGTTTTTCATCAGTCGTCCACCTTGGTGTGTATATAACTTTTAATTTTATGTTGCTTTTAATTCTCTTAAAGGCCGAAGATGACGTGTTTAATGATCTAATTTTATTATCTAAATTAGGGTAACCTAGATTTTTACTATAATGTTCCCCTGGTAATTTCATCATAATCTCTTCAGCATAGGCATGTTCATATTTATTGTCGGCAAAAAAGAAATATAAATTTTTTAGAAAAGAGGTGTTAAGGACAATTTCTCTCAAATCGACTAAAGCATAACCATAGGGTATATAACAAAGTTTAGTAAACCTGCACATATTATCAGTTGAATATTCCTCGGGTAGATAATTATTATATGGTCTTTGCACAAAGACATAATCAGGATGTTGTTCATATAAATTAAACCAACCATCATCACTAATCGCATTAATAACTATATCACCAAATTTTTCTTGCCAAAAAGAAAGCTCTTTATTATATGGAAAATCATTTATATCATCTGGAAAAGCTAATATTTTTATATCAATATTAGGGTCATTTTTCATGATATCAACTACACTAGCAAATTTATCATACCCTTGAATAAATTGACAGATATAATAAATTTTAATTTTTTTCTTAAATATTTTATTAATTAAATGCATAAATATACCTCCTAAATTGTTTAATTACTATTATATTTATGATTAAAATCACTACTTTCAAAAGCATACCAATATAAATCATGAAAGTTATCATTTTTAAAGATATGATTTTTAAAAATACCTTCTTGTTTAAAACCGATTTTCTCATAGAAAGCTATAGCTCTTTTATTAATATCTAAAACATTAAGATATACCTTATTCAATTGTAATTTATTAAAGGCCTCATCTAACAATGTTATAGTAGCGAATTTAGTAGCCCCACTACCTCTAGCCTTTTCTATAAATGAAATAGCAAATTCAGCATTCTTGTTTTGATAATCAATATTTTTTAAACTAACCGTACCTAAATATTCATCATTATCATCAACACAAGCATAATGTAATTCTTGAAAGTTATGAGAGATGTTTTCAATAAAAGCGATGACATCTTTTTTAGTATAATTGTTAAAATCTTTAACAAACACTTCATGAGATAATTTAGAGTGCATCCATTCCAACATGCCATCGGCATCTTTAATCATAAGGTTTCTAAGTTTCATATTACCTCCTAGTACTTATTAATTGTATCTATTACATAATTTATTTCTTCATCTGTCATACCATAATATAAAGGTAAAGATAACTCTTCATCAGCAATTTGTTTAGCAATGGGTAAATCATTTAACATATCGCTTTTATAAGCTTTTTGTTTAGCTATAGAAATAGGATAATGAATCCCTGTTTCAATATCATGTTTTGCTAAATATTTTTGAAGATCATCACGATTTTGGCATCTAATAGCAAAAACATGAAACACATGCGTTCTATTAATACCAATTGTTGGTAAAATTATTTTAGGGTTATTGATACCTGATAAATATTTTTGAGCCAATTTTACTTTTTCTTTTGTATAATCATCTAAGTGTTTTAATTTGATTCTTAAGAATCCAGCTTGTAATTCATCTAACCTAGAATTAAGTCCCTTATAAATATGTTGATATTTTTTTATAGAACCATAATTAGCTAAAGCCCTGATTTTTTCAGCTAATTTAAGATTGTTAGTAACAACAGCTCCAGCATCTCCTAATGCTCCTAAATTTTTACCAGGGTAAAAGCTAAAGCAACCAATATCACCAAAGGTTCCAACTTTCTTATTTTTATATTTGGCATTATGTGCTTGGGCACAATCTTCAATTAAATAAAGATGATGTTTTTTAGCAATAGCCTTGATTTCAGCAATATCAGCACTTTGACCATATAAATGGACGGCAATAATAGCCTTTGTTTTAGGAGTTATAGCTTCTTCTAAACCCACTTTAGATAAATTATAAGTATTTATATCTGGATCAACTAATATAGGCTTAGCTCCAATATAAGAAACAGCTAAAGCAGTTGCGATAAAAGTATTACTAGGTATAATCACTTCGTCATCAGCATTAATACCTAGAGCTAATAAAGCTAATATAATAGCTTCTAAGCCATTGCCAACGCCAATGCAATATTTCGTTCCCACATATTTAGCGTACTCTTTTTCAAACTTAGCTACTTCATCACCTAATATAAACCAATCTTTATCATAAATATCTTTAAATTTACTAAACATTTCGTCTTTTATTTCTGCATGCATATATTTAAATGTGGCAAAAGGAATTTTCATCTAATTATCACCCTTCTTATAATGCCTTTCATATTCCATATAATCTCTAATATAATCATTAACGTCATAATGTTCACTAGCTAAAACTAATAACACAGCTCCATCAGTAAAATCATACATCTCCCGCCATATATTAGGACCGATATATAAGCCTTGTTTAGGATCATCTAAAGTAATTATTTTTTCCTCTTGAGGAGTTTTTAATAAAATTTTAACTGATCCATGTACACATATTAGAACTTGCTGTAAATGTTTATGAGAATGAAATCCCCTTCTAACATTTTCATCCACTTCATAAATATAATAGACTCTTTTTATCTCAAAAGGGATATTATCATTTTCTTCTAGAGCTACTAATTTACCATATTTATCATAATTAACTCTAAATTCCCTAATTTCTGTGTTTTCCATTTTTTATCACTTCCATAAATTTTCTAAGAGGCTTTGTTAAAACCCAAGATTTTGATAAATAGACAGCATTTAATTCCTTTTCTAACTCACTGTTTCGTTTAACAAGATCTCTAGCCCACGGTTTAGCATTTACTTCTATATCATAAGGATATAAATTTTGTATTTCACTTGTATCTTTATACAAATCATTTAACGTATAATGATATTGTTTTTCCAACATATCTATAATTTTTTGACTATTATCACAAGAAAACAACATAGTTAAAGCCAATTGTCTATTATTTACTCCAAATAAATTAAAATTTAATAGAAGTAAAAATTTTTCACAAAACAATTGATCCTTAGTACAAGATTTTTTATTGACAAACAAATCTTTAAAACCATCTATAAAAATATCATCTTCGATTATCTCAAACATTTCTTTTATAATTTCATGATGTTCATTAATATGACGTATAGTATTATTAAGAGTTACACCACTTAAATTACCAGTGGAAAATCGTCTATATCCTAATAATTTTTCGTCCATGACTATTACATTATATTTATTAATCATCCTAACCCAATATTCAAAATCATGTAATTGGCGATAACGACAATCATAGAATCCTATATCCGTAAACACTTTTTTAGAAATAAGGGAGCTTGGATGACATAGATGATTACCACATTCATAAAACAAGCGCATTCTTTTTCCTTGACTCATATTACCATCTTTAAATATATCTGTAGAGAAATTAGCATCGTCTTCATAAAGATTGCCATATTCATCTATAATATCAGCCATGGAAAAAACAGCCTCAACATGATTTTCTTCTAAACATTTAACCTGTTTGGCCAACTTATCAGGATACCATAGATCATCTGAACCCAAGATAGCAATATAATCTCCATGGCACATACTTAGTAAATCATTAAAGGTCCTAACGGTACCTTTATTTTTTTTAGAGTAAACCTTTTTTAAGCGTTTATCTTTTATTTTCTTTAATATATCAACACTATTATCTGTTGAACAATCATCTTGAACTATTAATTCGATATTTTGATAAGTCTGATTTAAGACACTCTTTATAGTTGCTTCAATATATTTTTCATGATTATATGAGGCAATAATAACACTAACTAGTTTTTCCATCTCAACCTCCTAGTATAATTATAAGATATATCTAATATTTATCTTATCATTAAGTATTAATTAAAACAATCATTTTTTACCAAAGCGATTAAAAGGAAATATGACAAAATCAGCTTTACCTAAAATTTGTTTTTTATTAACAAAGCCAATAACTCTACTATCTAATGAATTTTCTCTATTATCTCCTAAGACAAAATAATAATCATCAGGTACTGTGCTAGCATCTAATAAATCAAGAGAAAAATCAGCTGTTTTTTTGTGTTTAAAACCCTCTTCAACTTTTTTGCCATTGACATATAATTGATTATTTTGATATTCAATATTATCACCAGGGAGACCAATAACACGTTTAATAATATGCGTATTATGATCATAGACAACTACGATATCAAAGCGATTAATCTTTCCTGTTTTATAACTTATTTTATCAAGCAACATAATATCATTGCTATATAATGTAGGTTCCATCGATTGTCCGTTAACCTTAACTGGTGTAACTATAAACATTTTAATTAATACAACTACTACTAAAATAATTACATAAGGAATTATTCCTTGCCATCTTTTTGTCTTCATATCCATTAAAAAAATAAGGCCTATTATTGGCCCTATTTTTGTCCTTTCTCTTTGAATCTGTACTGACCAACATAATCTCTAAGAAATGTTAGTTTAGCACGACGTGCCTTACCTTTGCGCACTACGGTAATAGCCGCAATCTTAGGTGAATGAATTGGGAAAGTTCTTTCAACTCCAACACCACTAGATACTTTACGAACAGTAAAAGTTTCACTAACACCACTACCCTTACGAGCCACTACAATACCTTCAAAAGCCTGAATACGTTCTCTTTTTCCTTCGATTATTTTTACGTCAACTCTAACCGTATTTCCAACACGAAATTCTGGAATATTAGGATTAAGTTGCTTCTTGGTAATTTCGTCAATTACATTCATGATATCTCTTCCTTTCTAACCAATGATCATATCCTTACAAACAGCGGATCACCTTTTAACGTTTACAATTATAACATAATTATATAACTATTGCAAATAATTTATTAATTAATTACCAAATTAATATATTAACACCCTGGTTGACTTGGTTCATAACGGCAAGGACAAGAAATATCCCATATTACATTTAAACCACCGGCATTGATCATTTCTTCTGTAAAAATGCTTTGCATTGTTTTTCCGCATCCTTCAACACTACAAACAAATAAATATTTTGTGTAAGGGTTATTACTATTGTCACAATATCTGTGAGTATGTCCCGCTGAATCTGTATAAGTTTGTCCACAAAGTGATTTATCAAATTTACCACCATTAATTACTCGTGATCCATCAAATATATGTATATGAGGAGAAGCTTTAGCTCCTAATGTGCAATCATTCACTTGTTCAGCCAATTCTTGTGCCCAAGCTGAAGAACTGCAGTCTGTTCTACCGTCATATTTAGAAACTAATTTTAAATATGTAAAAATTCTTCCTTGCGATGTACACTGACCAACCGCAAACTCGACAGGATAAAAAGGTCTATATCCATTTTTTTGAGCCTCTATATATTTTTTATCTGCATCTCGCCTTGGGTCAATAGTACAACATGATGGTAAATGATTACATTTGGACGGATTCATATTTACACCAATACTTTTACATGTTGAACCAGTATTTTTATCAACGCTGTTGATTCTTTGTCTATCATAAGCATTCCCGTCACGGTTTGCCTCAATTAAACACGTTGATGGAACGCTCTTTTGTACACAATCCAAATAACCCGATTGTCCTGTCAATGACTCTGTTCTTAGTGTAATCTGTTCTCCGTTTATAAAGTCTGTAAGGTCAGTATAATTATAATTAGTACTACAAGTATGCTCATATATACAATCACCGGCTTCATTTTTAGTAGAATCACATTCTTTGTATATTTTATAATCAATAGTTTTAGTTGCTATATTACCAGCTTTATCACGTACTTGTATATATAAAGTATAGCTAGCTCCATTTGGCTTTAAAGGTGAACCAGTTAGGTCTTTAAGTGTTATTGTAACACCATCAGTATTATATGGCTGATAAGTAGTATCACTATCTTTAAATATAGTTACTCTTTTGTCTTTAACACCACTCAATGTATCAGTAGCATCATCACTTTCTAGAATTGTTGCCCCACTATATAGTCCATTTAATCCAACAGTAGCCCCTTGCACAGAAACGCCCGTTATTGTAGGTGGGGTCATATCTAAATTAATACCCGTTGCTCTACAGCTACCAGTTAATCCTGCCTTATCCTTTACATATCCATAAACAGATAGATTTTTACCCTCTTGCTTAATTTCATATACTGTTTGATTATTATAGTTAACAGAACTACTATTGTTAATGCCTTTTTGAGCTATACCACTCATTTTATCATCAAATTCCAAAGATGCATCAATTGTTGTCGCATAATACCATGATGAATCAAGCGGACTTTTTTGTCCTTTTAAATCAATAGAGCAAGTTGGACGTGTTGCATCAATATTTACGGCTTGACTACACTGTCCTGTATTACCAACTCTATCCCTTACAAAGCCATATGTAGTATATTTTCCATCTTTACTAAGAGTAGTTTCACGTCTCAAATTATAGACAACTGTATTGCTGCTATCCATGCCGAAATTTACGACTCCACTACCATTATCTTTATCATTCAAGGATAAATCTACCTCACTGGTATACCAATTATTATTACCCTTTTTACCACTAACTGTTATGGTACATGTTGGAGCTTCTTTATCTATTTTTATAGAATAAGTAGTTACTAGACTAGCATTACCAAGACTATCAATAGCTCTTATAGCTTTTGAAACATTATAAATATTATTGTTTGAAATCTCATTC
>CANROU010000019.1 GCA_947632325.1 uncultured Bacilli bacterium | reverse complement strand
AAAAATAACAAAATAAATAGATTAACAGTTGAAGCTTTGTTAGAAGTTTCTAAAACAAGAGCAAATGATATTCTAAATAAAATGATTGATGACAATATTTTAATACAAACAGGTTCTGGTAAAAATATATATTATATGTTAAAATAAATTTGATTGATTTACTATATATTAAATCGTTAGGAGTGAAAGTTGTAGATATCTTCCACAATCGCTCCATTGAGGTTTAAACCCGCACACTTCAAATTGAAGAGTGCGTTTTTTTTATAAAATAAGTTCATAGTATTTGATATTATGGGCTTTTTCTTCAAATTTATCTGTTAATTTAACTTTAAATTCATTTCTTACATCTTCAATTACATCTAACATGGTTTTACCTCCTCGTAATCTAATTATATCATGTCGTAAGAAATGTCGTAAGAAAGTAGTATCGTTTTTCATAAAGCAATAATCTTTGGTGATAACAAATAAAAAAAATTCAATTTCAAACTTTTTTATTTATCAGAAATTTTTTCAAAAACTAATGTTGCTTGAATACGATCGCCACCCATCAAGCCTTTACTACCACCATTGGATGTTGCAATTGTATGCAAGCGATAACCCTTTTGAGCTTGTTTATTAATGACATTTTCTAATTCTGTTAAATTTCCTGACCCTGTTCCTAAAAATTTTTCTTTTAATGTTACTTGTAAAACGACATAATGTAAATTTTTGCCTGTAGCAAGAGAAAATGTGCTAGCATCGCTTAAATCCATCTTTAACACCTCTACTTTCCTTTTTTATTTAATAATTATCCTATCACTATTAAATGGGAAAGTCAAAAATTTTTAAGAATATTAATTGAAAATACTTATAATTTGTAATTTGTTTAAGTGATTTAGTTAATTTTAGGAGTATAATTTTTCGAATATAAGTAAAGTTATCGCTCCAGATTGATAGAAACCCAAAATTTTTTCGAGTATATATAAAAACTACTCTTAAATTTAAATTGAGAGTAGTTTTATTTTGTCAATTTAATGAAAAAAATCATAACATAAATGTTATGAACCTATATTCTTAAATCGCAAAGGTGCGACTTTCAACCTATATGGTGCGAGTAACAGGAGTTGAACCTGCACGTCAATGACACTAGATCCTAAGTCTAGCGCGTCTTCCAATTCCGCCATACTCGCAAAAAAATGGTGGACCCTATAGGACTCGAACCTATGACCGCCCGGTTATGAGCCGGATGCTCTAACCAACTGAGCTAAGGGTCCATACTTATTTATGATAACATATTATATTTATTTTAGCAATATTTATTAACAAAAAAAAGAATTAATCTAATGTGTTGTATAATTTTTGTAATGTCTCTAATTCTTTTTGATCATCAATTCTCTTCTTTTCTTTTAATAATTTTGATAATAAACGATATTCTTCTAAGGTAAATAACTCTTGGGAATTATTATTAGATTTATTAATTGAGGTATTATCAACGGTATTATCATTATAAGGCACGGTGATTTCTTTTTTCATTTCTAATTTTTGAACAGGTTGTTCTAATACTATATCTTTTGACTTTATTGGCTTTTTCAAATATTTCATTATCAAATAATAACCTATTAAGAAAAGTATCCATAAAATGAATATAGTACTACTTAATTCAATGATCGCTAACGCACTACTATTTTGATATACTGATGTTTGACTAAAAATATCCAATTTTTCTTCTGTTATAACACCAATAATCAATATAAGAAAGTAATGAATTATAAAATAAATACTACCATTTATAATTTTTAATTGTTTAGAAACGTTATCTTTAAAGATGGTCTTCCACATGATTATATTTGAAATAATTAAAGCCAATACATAGATAGCTAAATTAGGAAAATAAATAACTATAAAAACGTTATTCATAAAGTAATCCCATAATTTACCAATAGAATTACCGTATTTAATTAATAATACCAACAAACACATGATAACAATTAATAAATATGCTTGTTTAGTTTCCTTTTGATTTTTTTTGGTTGTAGTAATAAATATTCCAGCAAGAAGTATCATCACTACCAACAATATGATAAAGAAGGTAGATGATGATATAACATTGATTAACGATTGAATATTATCAAAGAAAGTTACTCTAGGCATCATCTACACCCCCTTTTTTTCATTTTATGTAGATGTCTGATTGACTAACTCTAGAATATATATTGTTTGATGTTGATTATCATCTTTGCTACAAGTTACTAATGTCAAAGTAGTTTTATTATAATCTCGATAAATAGCAATTTTACCAGATTTTTGTTGTTTATAAATTTTAGTAATGCGATAATCATATTGTTTATTTTGATAAATAATTTGTGCTGTATCACCTAATTGTAATTTGTATAAGTCCCTAAAAAATGCTTTATAGCCAGTACCAGAGTGTCCTGCCAAAATTAAATTACCATTAACTACATCAGGATAATCAGATACAGATACAACCAAAATATTTTGGTCCACGTTATTATATGGTGAATCCTTAGCTACAAATCCTTTTTTAAGATTAATCTTAGGAATTAATAATGTTCCAATATATTCATAATTTATGTTATCAACATGTTCTTCTGCTTCCTCAACTTCCTCTACTTCGGTTATATTAGAAACTTCTTGAACTGTTTCTGTTGTATTTTCACTTAATATATCATTAAAATGATCAAATGCTAATACTTTTTTCGTTTGAACATAATTATAAGAAAGACAAATACCACTAATCACCATTATTAATGAACCAATTATAGCGATAGAAGTTAAACGTGATGAGTTATTATTGTTGTGTACGTTTTTTACCATAGCGAACATATCCCATTCCAGATATTATTCCAACGACACCAACTGAAATCATAACAAGTGATGCTTTATGGCTAGTAAATGGTACAACAACCGCCTTATAATCTTCAATAATAATTTGGTGACTAGGGTGATCATCATCAATGGTGAAAACTTGTTCCTTTTCATCAACCATATAACCATCTGGTGCTTTTATTTCTTGAACAGTATATTTACCATTCTTTAGATCTTTAATAACATATGGTTCTTCAGTTGACACAAAATTATATAATTCTTTACCCTTAGCATCTTTTACCACAATAGTAGCTCCGGCTAAAGTTTTACCTGTCTCTTTATCAACTTTAATAATATTTACTACTGACGTAGTAGGAATATTATACATTCCAACTTGAATATCTTTATTATCATTAGTAATTTCAAAGCTCATAGCTGCTTCCGTTAATTGATAACCATCTGGTGCTTTTGTTTCTTTTAGCATATAAACACCATTTGGTAAATCTCTAATAACATGTGGTTCAATTGTAGAAACCCATTTATCAATAACATTACCACTAGCATCATGTAATACCATATTAGCTCCAGCTAATGGTTTATCTGTTTTAGCATCCAATTTCACAATACTAACTTTTGAAGATGAAATATTTAAAGTTAAAGATGCATTGACTACCATTGTAGTTGGATATAATACCGTTGGTAAAACACTTTGTAAAGCACTATTATTTGGTTGATATAAATAGGCCTTATTAATAGTTCCTGTTGAAGATACTGATATTTGAACATTGGCTGTAATAGAATTTTTTAAGCTACTAACAGGTACTTTTACCTGAAATTGTTCATTAACATCAAAAGTTGTTTGCTTACCACCAGAAGTATTAATAATTTCTGTACCAACGGGAGCTTCATTAATGGTAACGTTATAATTACCAATTGCTACACCTGTAGCGCTAATAGGATTTGAAATATATGATTTTTTATCACTTGATAGAGATAACATAGTATCATTAGTTGACACTGAAATACTTGGTTGTTGATAACCCCTTTGTCTAGCACTAATAGCTTGGTTAACTAAATTTTGAATATGTGGTCTTAGATTATGTGGATCGCTTGCTGTTGTTTTAAAATTATTACTTAAGTTATGTCCACCGTCCACTTCATCAATATACCACCACATAGCTGTTTGAGTAATATAATAATCAAAATCAGCATTACCAGTGAAACTTTTATTAGGATAACCATTCTTTAAAATATAAGCATATCCAGCGTCCTTTTCACCAACTAAAAACACGGTTGTATTAATAGGAGTGCCCTTATTAATATCTGTACAATAAGCGTATCCACCGCTTCTTAGAGTTTTAGTTTGAAAATATGTTCCTCCCACATAATTTGGTAAAGATTTAACATCTCCTAGTTCTAGTGAGTTAGGAGCAGTAGCTTCGGCTTTAACGTAAAACACTTGTGATAACAAACATAAAGCGACCATTACCGTAGCTAATATCTTCTTATAATTCATATATATTCCCCCTTGACAATTAAGTGGCTCTATTATACCACATTTTATGTAATTTGGCAAGTAATTTAACAAAAAACAGAAGCAAGTAAATTACTTCTGTAACATATTTAACAAATTAACTTTAAACATATCCTTTTCAGGATTTGTTTTAGATATCATAACACCCTTATAGGTACTTAATTCTGCTCTATGACCTTCGTCCAAAATACCCTCTGGTGTAATATTTGTCAACAAAATGATATTTTTGTCTTCATATACTGTATAATGTAGACGAATCTCTCCATGGACTTTAGCAAATAAATCATCTGTTGGTAATTTTAGTTCATAAGATTTTGTTTTATCCTTTTTAGATACAGCTACAAGTTCACCTAAAAAATTACCATTACGAAGTTCAGGATAATAATCAAACATCATTTTTTTATATGCTAACATATTATATTTTTTAACAGATCTTTCTTTTTTACGAAAATCATTTTCATCTAAGTATTCAAAAATATAAGATTGTTTCATAGTATATTCAACCCCTTTTCCCTGTTTCCTTGAACCCTCATCTTCAAAGATGCTATCATTATAACACAAATAGCGACAATTGTCAACTTTTACTTTAGGAAAACAACAAAAAGAGTCAGTATTTTGACCCTTTTTTGACATTCATTATAATTATCTAGTTTTAGCAGATGGATTATCAATAATGTTACCATCTTTATCATAAATTGGTCCATCAAATCCTAGATTACCATTATCTCCAACATACTCATCATCAATATGAATGTTAGGATTTACATCATTTACATTAGGACGTTTTGGTGCCTCTTGTTCCTGTGGTGTAGTATTTGTGCTTGGAGTTGTATTACTGTTTTGCTTTTTAGCATCTTCCAACCACTGATTATTTTTTCTAGCTTCTTCTTCAGCTTGTTTTTTCTCAGTAGCATCAATTTCAGCCTGTTTCTGTGCTTGTGCAGCTTCAGCTGCTTTCCTATTAGCTTCATTTTGAGCGGCAAAAGAATCTTGAATAGCTTGTTCTTGACGATTAGCTTCAGCTAATAAAGATCCCGTCAAACTACTCTTGCTTACTTTTTCTCTATAACTAGAACTTTGACTAACACTATTTTGTCCACCACCATTACTAATTACATTTGGATCAGTAGTGTTTAATGTAACTTCTGCCCACCAGTTAGGTAAAGTGCCAACATCATTTTTTTCTTCAGATAAATCATAATGTTCAACTGAGGCAATTCCAGCTTCTTTTAATTCTTCATATGTAGGAAGAAGTGTTATTCTTACCCTTCCATCAGCATCTGTGTATTCCTCCGCAATCAACCTTTTAGTAGCTAATTCAACATTTTGAGCTGCACTTAATGATTGTTGATAACTTTCAAATTTTTCTTGAGCAAAATTACACATTGCTAAATCATTAAAGCGTTTTATTTCATCATCATTTAAACTAACGCCAATATTTCGTGTCATAATTTCCATGGCACTAACCATAGGAGTCATGGCATAAGCGTAATCCGGATATCCTTTATCATTATGAATAAATCCTTCTAAATCCTCTGTTTGAATTGGGAAATCTGCTCGTAAAGAACTATAGAATTGTTGTGCAATTACAGTTTTATCTTCAACAGTAGTTGCCCTATTAAATTGTAAAACTAAGTTCTCATATTTGTTAAAGAAATCTTTACCTTCCTGAGATTTAATTAAATCAGCCCTGCCACTAGGTTCAGTAGCCCTAGCATAATAAAGCATTTCCTTCATATTGCCTAAATTCAATTGCTCATATAAATCATTAGCATCTATTTGATAAGAATCAAATATTTCTAATAATTCATCCTGAGTAAAATCATTGAAGGCTAAATAAGCAGCCATATTTTCATCCCAAGAATGAGCAAGACGCTTATCTTCTCCATCTCTCATGATACTACCAGATAATATATCATTAAAATTCTTCAAAGTTGACTGAACAGCTACTACAGCATCTTTTTTAGCTCCAGCAGGTAATTGTGCTACCAACTCATCAAAGGACATATTTTGGTAATCTGAAATAGATTTATTAGAATTTTTAGAATTGTTTTTATTTCGTTTAAACAAATGACAACCGCCAACAACCATAGCTAAAATGAGAGCAATACTTCCTGCTGTAAGAGCCACTTTTTTAGCTAAACGCTTATTAAATCGTTCTTCTTTGATATCATCTGATTGAACTATTGCGCTAGTTAGGCGCCTATTTGCTTCTTCTAAAGGGACAAATGATACTAATTTCTCATTAATCATGGCATCTAATCTGCTTTGATTATTTAACGTACTATCGTCTATTCTAGTACCTAAAGCTGTCAAATATTTAGTAGCGTCATCTTTAGGAATTTGAATAGGTGTTTTACCATTATTAAAGTATACATTAGCAAACCATTTATCATCTTTTTGAAAATAATCAATATTTGAAATTTTTTCTCCGTTAATTTTTGCCATAACATTTCACCCCTATTTCTTTCTTGATTTTCCCGTATATTTATAACCATCATTTAATAATGATTTATCATCATATACGCTCCATTTTGTAACTGTTTTACCTTTGCTAGCAATAGTTCTAGTTTGAACACTATAATATTTTATATCAGCAAAAGCTGGTTCTTCTCTTTGTAATACTTTATATCTTGTAACATAAACTGAAACTGTTTTAGTTGTTGTTTTAGCACAAGATACTGCAATACTTGGATTATCACTTACAGATACTGTTTGACCTGTATAAACATATTTCTTAAAGGTAAATTTTGGTAATGTTTGACAAGTTCCACTACATTTAAGGTAATTAGCTCCTACTAATACATAATAAGTAGTTGGTGTATCAGCAGGTGGATTATCATAAGTGTAAGTTCCTTGATATACCCACGTACCACCTTTTTTAGCATAAACAGTATTACCATATTTTTCATAAGTAAATTCTGAACACCAAGTTTGGGTATATGCTAAAGTAGGATCTTCTACTTGATATGATTGAACATATGATACAGGATATGTACCAACTTGTTCTCTTTGTTGTTTAGTTTTAACTCGTTTTAAACAGTTGGCATCACTATCTTGACAAGTATAAGGTTTAATACCATCAGCATCAACATATCTTACCCAGTTAGACCATGGCGTCCAAGCTGAATAAGTAGTTCCTGTTACTTTTTTGTATTCATACTCATAATTTGGTTTTTCATCTGGTATAACATCATTTTTACAATAACAATCTTTAGAATTTGGATTAATCAAAGTTTGATTAACCGCACAACTAGTAATTGGACAAACCTCTGGCGATGGATTATTTGGATTATCTGGTTTATCTGGTTTATTTGGATTATCTGGATTTGGATTAGGTGTATTTTCAGGATTATTAACCGCTGGTGCTGGTTTCGTAGCAGATTTTACAACGTTCTCTGTCTTTTTAGCACAAATATCGGTATCACAGTAATTGTAGCATCCTAAATGTACTAAAACATAATCTTCTTTATCGCTACACTTTAAATTAACCTTCATTAAATATTCATTATCCATTTTAGTGATAGTTACGTATGAGCCATCCACATCACAAGCTTTACCATTTTTATCTACAAACGGTATAACTAGTTTCTTAGCAATCATATCACGTAAAGTCATCGTGTCCTTATCGCCAACTTCTTTTGGTAAACGCTCTGTAGTATAATAACTAATAGCAGCATCTTGCATTCGCTTTAAATTATCAGCAAATATTTGACTTGTAAGTGGTGATAAATCTACATTTGGTGTTGTAGCTGGTTTAATAAATTTTGGTAATAACCATACTAATAGCAAAACAAAAATAACTACTAAAATCAATTTTAGTAAAAAATCTCTTAGTAATGAACTACCTCTTCTTTCATTTTCGTCTGTATACATATACATTCCCCCTTCATATGGCTGGTATTATAACATATTATTTAATATCTGTCAAATATTTATTATTTATTTATTTTTTTAATGTTACCAAAGTAATGCCACTATTGAAATTATCCAGTTTATATTCTTGCACTAATTTATTTTTTTTTAACAAATTATGTACTTCTTTTCTTAATGTTCCCGTGCCAATACCATGAATAATCACTAATTCATAATTTTTCATCTTAAGATTATCTAAAATAAACTCTAAAACAGTAATTCTAGCTATTTCACGATCCATTCCATGCAAATCAATGGATGGCCTATTAGGATAATACATCATATTCTTTAGCTATATTTATTATCTCTTCTAAAGTAGGAATAGAATAGCGACTTCCTATTCTTGTAACTGAAATAGCACCTGTTATATTAGCTAATTTTAGTGAATCTTTCAATGAATAATCATGACTTATAAAATAGGCAAAAGCCCCATGAAAAATATCTCCTGCACCAGTTGAATCCACCGGTGTTACTTTAATAGAAGGTATTAATTCATAATCATTTATTTTAGTAAAACATCCCGCTTCTTCTAATGTGATAATAACGTTATTCTTAAAATCTTTCTTTAATTTATTATATGCTTCAATCAAAGTAGACAAATTATTAATATCTATTTTTACATTAGTATACTTTTCCGCAAAATCCTTAGAACAAATAAAATATGTAACTAACGGACCTAATTCAATGGTAGATGGTCTAATACTACCAGCGTCTAAAATAGAAATAGCTTGTGGATTGCTTAATAAACATTGTTTAGATATATCTAATTCTTCTCCATCCACTAAAATAACATCTGGACGAAATTTTATATCCAAATGTTTTTTACTGTAGGAAAGATTTGGATCTTTATTAGTTAAAATAGTTCGACTACCTTTTTTCGTATTAGCAATGATATAACTAGATGTAGTTTGCTTATTAGCTTGTTTTTCAAAATAAGTTAAATCAATGCCTATATCTTTTAATTCTTGCTCAATTTTTTCACCATAATAATCATCACCAACTGCGCCAACAAAGCTAGTATTCAATCCCCATTTAGCCAATAGATAAGCAGCATTACAGGCAGGTCCTCCACCGCATTCCATCTTAGTTTTGATTCTTGTTTTAGTATTTTCTATAGGGAAATCAGCAACTGGCAAAGTAATATCATAGCTTACATTTCCAATACAAAGTCCTCTCATTGTATCACCATCTATTAACATTATAAAAAAGAAAGAAAAATCTTTCAAGACCTTTCTCTTCTTTTGCTTTTATTTTACATTATTTTAATATTTTTTAAAATAAAAATATTTAATTACTATCTAGCTTAAAAATTAAAACATCGTCTTTATCATATATATTTACGTAATGATAACTAGTCATAAACGTTTTCATCCTATCACTATACAATCCTTTAGATATCACTATAATTTTAGGATTATTATCAGTCAAATCCTCAAAATACTCGTCTAATATTGTGGGATTAACATCCCCAATAGGAAATTGGTAAGAATATTTAGATGCTGATAATCTATTGGTAACCAAGTAAATATAATCCCAATTACCATACACGGTAATCTTATCATCGTATGATGAATTACTATCTATAATGTTCTTAATCATAGCCATACTATCTTCTAAACTATTTTTATTTTTAGCTTCATGATATAATGATCCTGTCATAGATAAGGTATTAAGCCAAGTAGGTAGTATTAACTGAGAAATAAGATAAATCATAATTACTATACCTACTTCCTTACCTTTTAATAATAAATTAACAAAATAAGTAAAAGGAATAATTAAAGTAGGAATCAAAATCATACCATAATGTAAAAAAACTCGACCTGATATGGATATCATTATTAAAGTTAATAATATAAAAGCTAAATTAGTTATATAAATAGTCTTCTTTTTCTCTTTTATAATCGCATAAACATTAGTTATTATTGCTATTATAACTATTACATTATTAGTAAAAGTAAATAAACAATTCCATTTATCAATCATGCCCGATGAACTATATCGAAGATTAAAGGTAATATAATCATCAATAAAAGCCATAAAAGCACCCTTGCTAATTAACCAGATAAAAATTGGAACCGTAATGATTAAACTACCTAGTAAAAAGTATATGATATAATTTATTAATTTTTGATATTCTTTATTCTTAAGACATTTAATTAAAATAGCTATCATAAAAACAATCCAGCAAGGGATCATGTTTATTCGTAATAAACAAACACTAGCAAAACAAAAACCACATATAATAATTCTTAATCTATTAACTTTATCATTTAATAAATAATCAACAAAAATATATAAAGATATCATAATAAATAATAAAGCATACTCCTCAGTTAAATTACCAGCTTCAAAATAAGTAAATAAATTGATAGTTGTAAATAATAAAACAATTAAAGAAAGAAAAGAATTAGTTTTTAATTTTGCTGTTTTATATATAAAGTAAAAACTAAACAACATAAAGAAAACTTCAATAAACCATATACCACTAATATTATCAATAACATATCCTAAAGCATTTATCAAATACAAAAGAGGCCCCTTATGATCAAACAAATTTAAATATGGCGTATATCCTTTAGTAATCATCATCCCCATAAAACGAAAAACGCTGGAATCCACTAATGATTCACCTCGCTTTAAAATATTTAAGGGACTATTCATCATAAATAATACAGAAAGACCAAAGATAATTATAAATATTAGAATTTCTTTCCAATGACTTTTTTTAATACCAGGTGTATCTTTTTTATTAAAAATTAATAATTTACTAGCAATGTAATTTAAAATGATAACTAATATATTAGACAATGCCTTGATTATCATATCATTAAAGTGGAGGCAATCAACGCAAATATACATGATACCTATATCTAAAATACCTGTTAAAATTCTACAAGAGAAAAAGGATATAATTTCTCTTAAAGTATCATTAAATTTAGTTGTCTTACTTTCAAAAACAAAAATTTTATTGGTAATATAGGCAAATATAACAGCTACAAGCCAAGAGATGCTGGTGCCAATTAAGACGTTAAGATGCAACCATTTAGAACAAATATAATATGATATTATGTTCACTAAAGTAGTAGCTACCCCAAAAAAACCATATAAAATTAAACTCTTATATTTCTTTATCATACTTCATATTCCTCTTGAATTTTTTAAAATCTTTTAATGAATTAACTCCAATTTTGACAATTTTTTTAATATTAAGCGAATTAATTCCACCTTGTCTTGGTTTAAAGGTGATTTCTTTAAAAGTTACATTATCATGATAATACGTATAAAAAACACTTAACATAACATTAGGTAGATTATAATCTTTATCAAACCTATCAATATATTTAGCCACCAATGACGTTTTCATTAATCTAAAAGGGGCATTAGCGTCTTCTAGTCTAACCCCAAAAATCATTTTTAAAATTTTACACAAAGTATTCTCTACGAATTTTCGCGATTGACCATCGCCTCTTACTACTCTATTACCAAGGATAGCATCATATTTATCTTTCATTTCCCAAAAGGAAGCAAACTCATCTGGATTGGTTTGTCCATCAGAATCTGTTTGGAAAATCCAATCAGCTTTATTATCAATAGCATATTGATATAATTGAATAAGTTTAGGGCCATGTTGTTTTAAACCTTTAGATAAGACTATTAAATCAGGATATTTTTTCTTTAATTTTTTTAATATCTTATTAGTGTTATCAGTACTACCACTATCAGCAATAACCATCTTTGATGATTTATCACCATATTTTAAACATTTATACCAACTATCCACAATATTCTCAATATTATCTTCTTCATTATAAGCTGGCATGACGATATACAAAGTATTATTCTTTTTCATCTTTTGTAATCCTTTCGTATAAATCTAACGCTCTTTCAATTACAGCATCCATATTGTAATATTTATATTCAGCTAATCGACCACACATATATAAATTAGGTATACTTTTAACCAATTCATAATTTTATTATATTGCTGAATATTCTCATCACTTATTATAGCATAATATGGAATACATTTAACATCTTTATAATCATATTTTTTGGAGTATTCTTTTAAAATAATTGTATTATTATCGATTAACTGATTAGAAAAATATTTAAATTCAGTAATCCTCGTATATTTTTCCTCATTAGGATAATTAACAACTGCAGATGGTTGATAATAAGACATATTACAATTTTCAAAAACTAAATCTAATGATCTATATGGCAAAGCGTTGAATCGATAATTAAATAATTCATCTATTTCACCAGTATAAATAACTATACCATTAAATTCTTTATTTTTAACATAAATTTTATTATTATCAATAGTTATATCTTGTAGGGCATCAGTTGCTAATTTTATAGTTATATTTTTACTATCCAATAATTGTTCAAACAATTTAGTATAACCTAATTTAGGCATATATTGGTACTTATCTTGAAAGTATCTATCATCATATCCTAAAATAACAGGAACTCTATTAATCACTGATTTATCAATTTCGCTAATGGGAATATTCCACTGTTTAGCAGTATAATTTTCAAAAACATTTTTGTAGACAAATTTTCCAAATTTTTTTATAACTGGATCTTTCTCATTAATTAAATCCAAAATGGAAACCTTTGGCAAACCTTTATATCTTTTTAATAACTTTGCTTTTATTTCCTCGGCTTCATTTTGATTATATAATAATTCTAAAGATTTAAAATTAAAAGGAATAGGTACTAAAACATTATTAATTTTACCTAATACTTTATGTTCATAGAAATACCACTGGCCATATTGTTTTAGAAAATCCATTACTTTCGCATTATTAGTATGAAAAATATGCGGTCCATATTTATGAACCCTAATACCATTTATAGTTTCCTCATACATGTTACCTGCAATATGGGGCCTTTTTTCATAAATTAAAACTTTTTTATTATCGTCAGCAAATTTCCTGGCTAGTACACTCCCAGCAAAACCGCTTCCAACCACTATCACATCATACTTCACATCAATGTTCCTTCCTGACTATTTTAATTAATAACATCGTATTAATTATAAAATAGACCCCCCCCCATGTCAACTATTTGCTAAGTTTTTTCCAAAAAAACAACGATTTACGTTTATATTTTATGGTTTATTATAATCTAGATTTTTTCATAGATATTTCCTATTTATCTAAATAATCATCTAGATCAAAAGTTATTTCAATCATACCGCTATAATCAACATTTACATCATAATTATATTCTGTATAAAAAGTTAAAAAAATAATGAATTTATTTTCTAAATATCTAATTATTTTAACACTTATTTGTGGTGCCATGCTTTGTAGTCCTTCTATAGTGAACCAAGTGTCATTATCAAGAATATATTTATTAAAATCAATCTTATCATTATATGGTAACGTTAATAGTTTATTTAAACTACAGTTAAGATAAAAAGACAAATTATAGGTCTTATCACCAATTTGTCCCCCAATACTAAATGATAAAGATTTAAAGGATTTATGTACTACTTTTCCCCCAGGTACAAATTTATCTAGTAATTGATTAACCACATTAATATTGATAACTTCGTTATTTACTTTTTGTAATTGAGCTATTTTAAACATAAAATCACTCCTATGTATATATTTTATCATCTATTTCAGTAAGATTTTGAATAATATTATCTTGATTTACATCCTATCATTTTAGTTATAGTTAATTAAACAATTAATCTTACATCATAAATCTAAATTGCCTAACAAATGATATTTTTGATTCCTAAGATAAGTTTCTAACCCTAATTTAGATAATTATCACATTTTTATACTCTTAATCTCATCTTGCAAACAAAAAAAGACTACGGTTTACCTTAAATCTTAGTCTTCATAATTCTATTAATTATTCATCTTTTCATTAATTGCGGCTTGTGCCACTATCTCATTCGGGATGAATAAGATTGCTATAAAATATATAAAACTAAGAATTTATTGCAGAAAAATAGGGCTCTATCCTAAAATAGACCCCTTGCAAAAATGATTTAACATTTTTTCCTTGCATAGATAATATATCACAAAATTATATCTATGTCAAACTACTCATCCAAAATTTCTTTATAATTTTTTTCAATTATTTTATCAAAATATTGATAAATGGATTTAAGTAGTTCATTATTAGTATAGTATTTTCTATTAAGAATTATTCTTCCATAAAATAATTTACTAATTTCATGATTAACATTTCTTTTTACTCCATCGCTGCTTACAATAATATTAAATAAATAT
>CANROU010000018.1 GCA_947632325.1 uncultured Bacilli bacterium | reverse complement strand
TAATATTATACTAGTAAATAAATGATTTGCAACTTCATCCATTTACTAATCAGTATTATACGTGATATTATATTCATAGAAAGACCTCCGTTATTGTTATATTTTCAAATTTATTATAACATTGGTCTTTCTTTTTTTGTGTCCTCCCCCAAATAATTTTACACTATTAAATAGAAAACGCACTTGATAAAAGTGCGTTTTTATGTTATGATGTATTTGTCAAAGAAATTTGCATAAAATAAAAAAGGAACATTCAATATTGCAGTGTTGAGTGTTACCCAATAATTTGTGTAGCACCTAATTCAAACTGTTTGAGTTAGGTGCACTTTTAATTTAGAATTACGAAAAGTAATGCTATATGTAAAAGGATGGCAAAGATTAAAGCAAAGATTAAAAAATCTTTCTTATTCACCAAGCATCACCTCCAGTCTATAAAGATAGAGGCAGCACCCAACTATTAAATGTTCCTAATAAAATTATATCAAACAGATGTTCTTGATTCAATACTTTTACACTAAATTTATGACAATTTAGGAAACATACTTGCATATTGACAATATCAATATAGAAAAAGGAGATAAACTATGGAACAAATATATAACAAATTGGTAAGAGATAAAATACCTGAAATAATTAAATCAAATGGAGAGAAATCAATTACTAGAATTCTAACAGCTGATGAATATAAAATTGAATTAGAAAAAAATTAAAAGAAGAATATCAAGAAGTTTAAATGCAACTGGTAAAGATAGAATAGAAGAATTAGCTGATATGTTAGAAATAATAAAATATTTAGCTAGATTAGAAAATGTAACATTAGAAGAAGTTATTGCTATCGCACAAGAAAAAGGAACGAAAAGAGGAACTTTTGAAAATAAAATATTTTTAGAAAAGGTATTGAGAAGTAATAAATTAAAATTATTAAATTTTATTACAAAAGTTGTTTTACTCTTTCCTTTAGAACACCATTGTAGTATTAAACAAACTTTTCATTTGTTTTTTTCTATATTTAGGAAGGGGTCTATACTCTTCTTTTTTGATACATTTTTATTTAATTTTTGCATATAATAATATTAGATATTGACGTACGCAAAAAGGTACGTTATAATGTAAATGAGGTGAATATTAATGAGTACAATCAATATAACCAATGCTAGAGCAAATTTATACCAATTGGTATCAGATGTTAATATTGGGTTTAATCCTATTACGATTGTAAATAATAAGGGGAAAAATGCTGTATTAATATCTGAAGATGAATGGAAAAATATTGAAGAAACATTATTTTTATCAAGTATTCCAGGATATGTAGATAATATTAATAATATAAGAAAAAATGAAAATTGGGAATCAGCCAAAAAATATGAAAAGGATGAAGAATGGTAAATCTATATACAATTAAGTTTTCTAAGCAAGCAGAAAAAGATAAATTAAAGCTAAAAAATTGTAATCTTGATAAAAATTGTAAAAACATATTAAATTTAATGACGGAAAATCCTTTTTGTTATCCGCCATCCTACGAAAAATTAACTGGTGAATTATCAGGATTATATTCTAGAAGAATTAATAGACAACATCGAATTGTTTATGAAGTGGATGAAGAAAAAAAAATTCATATTATTAGAATGTGGACTCATTATGATAAAGTTTAGTTATTTAGTGGTACAATAATAAGAAATCCATTACGAAAAATATAATAGTTTGTTTTTAGATTCATTAACTCCACCATTGAGTTTTTATTCGAACTTTTTCGAATATTGATATAAAAAGATAGCCCCTTAGGTTATGTTGATAAATTTGTCAAAATACCTAGGGGGTTAAATATTTTGTAAATATAAATATATGTGAAATAAATAAAAGAATTTCTTGAATTATTAAAGAAAAAAATATATAATAACTAACATTAAAGTTGGTGATGTTATTATGGCTTATATGCAAATAGGAGATATGAAATTACAATATGATGAAAAAGTTGTTGATATAGAAAAGATTTCTCAAATCATAGAATTTAATCAATATTTATTTGCTGATTATAAAGGAAAAACTATTTCTATTGGTTTGCCAGTGTCATCTGATAATAATGAAGTTTATATATCTGACTTTGATAAATTTTTTGATGATTCCCTAAGGGTACTCTTACAAGACAAAAATGTTACTGCTTCTTTAAATAATCATGATTTATTGCCATCATTATATATTCAATTACTTGTAAAAAAAGCAATTCAAAATGGTGATGTTTTTGTTATGTTAAATAATAATATTTCTGATGATGTGCTTTGGTTTATGATTGCATGCAAATTTTTTGATTATAGAACTCAGTTTAATGAATTATCTTGCTTTTTGAAGTATCGTAATGATTCGGAGTATATTTTAGATTGGTTAAAAGAAACACAAAGATTTACAACGTATAATTATATATTAGAAGTCACCTCAGATTATTTAAGAAAATGTGATTCGTCATTTTTTGATAATATTGATGAAATAGTTTCTAAAATTAATGAGGAAAGTATAGCATTTGCCCTTTCATTACCTAATGAGCTAAAGTATGATTTACCAACTGTATCTTTAGAAAATTTTGAAAAAATATTTTTTGGCTTTTTAGACGATATAAGAGCTCCAGAACAATGGAAAAATTTATATACTCAATTAAAAAATGAAAATAGAATATTATTCGAGGAAAGTATAGATGGTTTGGATTATTCTGCGGTTTTTGAAGATGTTGATGAAATAAGAAAAATTAGGGTAACAAATGATGGAACAATTAAATGTTTTGTTTCATTTGTACATGAATTTATACATTATGTATCTTTACAAGGAAATATTCCGCCATTTTCATTGTTTGAATTTCCTTCAATATATTATGAAAGCGTTGCGGCTAATTACTTAATTAAGATTGGATACGATGAAAATATAATCAAAGAAGTTATTAGGGATAGAAATCAAAACAACCTTGATATATATCAATCGCTATCTACTTTTTTAACAGACTTATGTAGATATAATAAAAAAGGATTAATAACAAAAGAGGATAAAATAGAAACGTTTAAAAAAACGATGAAAATAATATATGAAGGCAAAAAAAATCTAGCAGAAATTTGTGAAGAAACAGGAGAACCTATAGACGATTTAGAGTTTTTAACTACGCCAAACTACAATTATGAAGAACTAATTGATAAAGACTGTGATGAAAATATAACTAGATTTATAAAAAATGGGGTATTGATATTGAATGGTTATCAATATTTAACTGATATTCATTTAGCAAACAGTATTTTAGAAAAACAAGATGGTGATAATACTCTAGATAAGATGATATTTGTAACTGAGCATTTAGAAGATTTTAATATTGAAAAAGTAATTCATTATTTTGGAATAGATAATACATTTGCTCCAAAAACTAGAATTTTGAAACAATAATAAAAAACGGTATATAAAAAATTAAAAACGCTGTTATAATTTATTCGTGTTTACTAATTTTTACTCTGTTTCTTTTGGGAAAAATTTGTAAATAACTTTTTCAATCATACTAGATGGATTGTTATTTGGGCTTTAAAATAAGAATAGAACACGACTTATTAAAAGAGAGTAGGCCTATAACTGAGGGGGAATGTTTGGTGGACAAACGTTTTATAGCAAAATTACAAACCGATAATTATTTGATAGGAAGTTTTGATTCTTATCTAGAACAATCAAAATTATTAATTAAAAATAGCTATAATGTTTCAGATGATGAAGTAGATACTATATTAGAAGATATTTCGCCATCTTATAGAGCTGCAATTGTTGATAAAAAAGGGGAATATATTGGTTATATAGGATTATATAATATTGATTCACAAAATAATTTTTCATCTATTATATTTGGGATAAATGGGAATTTAAATGATGATAATAAGAATGAAATATTAGATGAATATAAAAAATATTTGTTTGATTCATTAAATATAAGGGAAATAGAAGAATTAATTTATATAACTTCTTGCAAGGTGGAAGTGGAACAACAACAAGTTATTTCTAACAGTAGCATTATTATACCTAGTAAATTTTTGATTTCAGGGATTTCTAAAGAGGATTTAGATAAATTTTCCAAAGAATATTTGGTGCCAAAGTTACAATTACCATTTACGATAAAAAGCAATGATAGAACTATTGGTATAATAGGGTTAAGTAATTTAGTTTGGTCAAATAAAACAGCGACTTTAAATATATTCTTAGATAAATCATTAGGTGATGCTATAATTAATGAATTACCAGGATATATAATTGATGATTATGTAAATTATCTTCATAGTTCAAGTGTTCATAATGTAACATTATCTGTAAATGGCAGTAATAAAAATATGTTAAATATTTTAAAAGATACTAATATGACTTATTATGGTCAAATTCCCTTTGCGGCCATTAATGGAGATAATATTGAGTCTAATTTAATGTTCCAGCATGTTCCAAATATGGAAAAGACTAGTAGTATTTTTATCCCTCAAAATAATTTTGTTTCTCTTTCTGTATTAAATACTGAGAAAAAAAGCTTAGCTGAAAGAATAGAATTAGATAATGATTTTAAAATGATATCTCCTAAATGTTTTGGTAAAGAGAAAGTAGACTTTAATCATGTATTACAAGGACATATAAAAGCTATGCAAAATAGAGATGAATTTGCCATACCACTTGATAAAGATAAATATTTTTTACAACAGGGGAATAGTAATTATGGATTATATAAAGCTTTAATGAATTATACTTATGTTGTCTTAAATGAAAATAATGATTATGCAGGATATGTAAATATTTTAAGAAGTAATGCTGATGGTAAAAATATGGAAGTGGAAATTGGTATTGATCCACGGTTACAACATAAAGGTTTAGGAACAAAGGTCATTAATAGATTTTATGATGAACTTTTTTCTATCGGGGTTGCCAGTGTTACTAGTGCTGTGTTTGACTTTAATGCTCCATCAATCAAATTGCATGAAAAAGTGGCTGAATTAAATGGTATAAGATTAGAATCGTATTATATTAATGGGAAATTATGGGATATGAATTATTATACGAAAACCAATGACGTAATTACAGCAAATGGTTATACAAAAATTAGTAAATGATAATTAATTTGGTCAAATTGAAATTAAAATAATATTTTAACACAGCAAAACCTCGTTTAAATAACGAGGCTTTACTATATTTTTCCTTCTTTTATCAATTTTTCCCAGCCATCATGAACATATGAGTTTCCACCAAGTTTTTGATAACGATCATACAATTCATAAATATTCTTTTTTTGGATGCCTGATTTGTGAGTGCCTTGTTGAATATCATTTATGAAATTAACTAATATGATTTTAATTAATTCTAATTCAATGTTATTACGTCCATTAGTGGCTACTTGCTCTAAATGTTCTATTTTTTTATCAATGGGCTTTAGTATTTTGTTGATAAAAGTTTTAGAAAAAGTAATGATACCTGTTATAGCGCCAATGAAAATACTGACAAAGGTAATTAGTGCAGCAATTTGTCCCAGTGATATATTTTCCATACAATCCCTTCTTTCGCTAAGTAATTGCTTACATTTTAATTTATGATTTATGAAAAAAAAGTACTATAGCATTTTTCTTATATAAAGGTAAAAATATTATTTACTTTAGTAGTCATTTTAGATAAAATAACATAGTATTATAACAATACAAATAAAAGGAGAAAATATGAATAGATTTGAAGTTGCCAATCAAGTTGGCGTTATAGGATTCTTGGGTAATGCTTTTTTATTTTTGCTTAAAATAATAGTGGGTGTAATAAGTGGGAGTCAGGCTTTGATTGCTGATGCTATCAACAGTGCTAGTGATAGCTTTGCATCTATCATGACTTGGATCGGTAATAAAATATCAAGCGTACCTAATGATGATAGTCATAATTATGGCCATGGTAAAGCTGAATACATTTTTTCAATGCTAATTAGTATTTCTATGATGTTAGTTTCGGTAAAACTGTTAATAGATGGCATTGTAGCTATTGTTAATAAAGATAAATTAATATTTTCTTGGGTGGCAGTATTAACTTGTGTTATTACTTTGCTCACTAAATTAGGGCTTTTTTGTTTTACTAAAAAAATGTATAACAGACATGAAAATTTATTGGTAAAAGCAACAATGATAGATCATCGAAACGATTGCTTAATTACCTTGTTTACAACTATAGCTATTTTATTTAGTGGTATTGGTATTTATTGGTTTGATAAAGTAGTAGGTATATCTATTGCCATATGGATATTTGTAGTGGGTGTAAAGATTTTTAAAGAGAGTTATTTTGTCTTAATGGATGGATCTATTGATAATGAATCAAAAAATGTTATTTTAGCTATTATCAAAGAAAATAGTGATATTAAAAGAATTGGAACGTTATATTCTGTTCCTATAGGGCATCAGTATTTGGTAGCTATTACTATTTTTGTTAATAAAAATTTGACTATTGCTAAAAGTCATAAAATTGCTGATGAATTAGAGAAGAATATTATGAAGAAGATCGATAAAATAAAAGAGGTTATTGTTCATATTGAACCATATAAAGATAAGGGTAAAAATTAGTTAGGGATATTAATAAAATAATGACATATATATCATTGAGGGATATATATGCAAAGAAAAACATCAATTATTATTTTAACTTATAATAATTTAGAATATACCAAAGAATGTTTAGCTAGCATTCGTAAATATACAACTAAAGAGGATTATGAAATAATTATCGTAGATAATGCTTCTAGTGATAAAACGAAGCAATATTTGAGGGAACAAAGAGATATTAAGGTAGTGTTTAATGAAACAAACAAAGGCTTTCCTAAGGGATGTAATCAAGGTATAGCCATGGCTAATCCTAATAATGATATTTTGCTTTTAAATAATGATACTATTGTAACTAAAAATTGGTTGAATAATTTGAAAATATGTTTAGAAAGTGATGAAAAGATAGGAGCAGTTGGTCCTGTTTGTAATCAAACAGAAAATCGTCAAGGAGTAAAATTTGATTATAAGGACATAAAACAAATGCATCATTTGGCGTCTAAAAATAACATTTCTAATGCGACTAAATGGGAAGAAAAAATATTTTTAATTGGGTATTGTTTATTAATTAAAAGAGAAGTTATCAACAAATTAAGAGGATTAGATGAAAAATATACACCAGGATATATCGAAGATAATGATTTATGCCTTAGAATAATCAATTTAGGTTATCGTTTGATGTTGTGTCATGATTGTTTTATTCATCATTATCTAGGAACATCTTTTCGCAAGGATTTAAATAAGTTTTATCCTATTTTATATCGTAATCGCGACTATTTTTACCGCAAATGGCATTTTAATACTATTGCTTTTGATGAAACTAAGACAACATCTTTTCCCTTATTAGATAAACCTAAACGTATTTTAGAATTAGATTGTGGAATAGGAACGACTATTTTAGCAATCAAATACTTATATAAAGATGTCTTAATAGAGGGCATAGAACAAAATAAATATAAGCGATTAATAGCTAATAGGTTTACTAAAGTTTATTCTTCTTTTCAAGAATTAGAGAATAATAAATATGATTGTATTTTACTAGGTGATATTTTAGAAAGAGTTAAAAATATTAACGGGTTATTACAAAAATTAAAAAGATATTTGACTAATCAAGGTGTGATTATTGGAATGATTAATAATATAGGTAATGTCAAAAAAATAATAAAGTTTTTTAAAGGCTTTTGTTATGATGATTTAACTAGCCAAAATAATTTTTTTGGTATAGAGGATATTAAGAAAATATTAGATATAAATGGCTATAAAGATTATAATTTTTTTCTATGGTATGAGCCATTAACTAATGAAGAAGAGGCAATATTTCAAAACTTGGGGAAACAATATCCTTTAATTAGATATAGTTATTATACTTTTAAAGCGATTAAAAAATGAAAACTACGATTATAATTAATCGTAGTAGACCTTATATGTTAAGATATAGTTTAACTATCATGTTTTTGGTTGCTTTTTAAGATGCGTCCTGTGTTTAATATAGTTAATAAAGTAACACCTGTATCAGCAAACACGGCTTGCCACATACTAGCGAATCCTAAAGCACTTAATATTAATACAAATAATTTGACACCTAAGGCAAATATTAAGTTTTCTTTTATAATTTGTTTGGTCCGTCTAGCTACTTGCATCATAGATAATAATTGGGCCATGTCATCATTTAAAAAGACAATGTCAGAACTCTCAATGGCTATGGCACTACCAATATTACCCATGGAAACACCAATATCTGCTAACATTAAAGATGGTGCATCATTAATGCCATCACCAATAAAGCAAGTTTTACCTTTCTTATTTGTTTTTATTTGTTTTTCTAATAAAGAATATTTATCTTGAGGCAATAAATCATAATATACATTTTGAGAATCTATATGAGCTTTTTTGGCAATATCCAAGGCTACATTTTTTTCATCACCGGTAAACATCATAACTTTGATGTTTTGCTTTTTTAACTGATCAATAATTTTAGGTACGTTCTTTTTTACTTCATCGGTATGTTCTAATTTAGCTACTATGGATTGATTTATTTTAAGATAAACAGCATTATCGTTTTGTTTATTGCCACAGAATTTACTACTACCAATTTTTATTTTCTTATCATTAATAGTATAAGTAATACCTCTTCCTGTATATTCTCTAAAGTTTATAACATCATCAGCTTTTATGGTTTTTTTAAATTGATTCATTATAGCACTAGATATAGGGTGATTTGAAAAACTTTCCCCTTTTAAATAATAATCAATAATGTCATCTTTAGAATATTGTTTATCTAATATGATTAATTGATAGTTTTCATTAGTTCCCAATGTTATTGTACCTGTTTTATCAAAGATGATTGTATTAACATCTGTAAAATTATCTAGATAATCACTACCTTTAATTAAGATGCCTTTTTTAGCGGCTGTTCCTAATCCAGAAAAATAAGAAAGTGGTACAGAAATAGCAATGGCACAAGGGCAAGAGATAACTAGAAAAGTTAAACCACGATAAATAGCTTCTTGTAAATCAATGTGGAATAGTAAAGGAAATAATATTACGACGCTAATAGCTAGTAGTAGAACAATAGGCGTGTATATCTTTGCTGCTTTAGCTACAAAAGTTTCGGCTTTGGCTTTACGATCACTAGCATTTTCAACTAAATCTAAAATTTTAGCTACAGTACTATTTACATAAAGTTCAGTCACCTTTACTTCAATAGGATCATCAACGTTAATACTACCAGATAAGACAGTATCCTTTACCTCTACATTTTTTAATTTGCTTTCTCCAGTTAAAGCTGCCATATTTAATTGGGTTGTTCCTTTAGTTATAATACCATCCAAAGGTATTTTTTCGCCCTTCTTAACAATTATTGTATCACCAATTTTAACGGATGTTGGTTCTACTTTTAATATAGTTTTATTTTTTTTGATATTGGCATAATCAACTTTTAAATCAGTTAAATCAGTGATAGATTTTCGTGACTGCTTGATAGCTAATGATTCTAAAACTTTGCCTATTTCGTATAGAATAATAACCATAAGGCCTTCTTTAATATTATTAGTAAAATAAGCGCCAAAGCAAGAAATAGAAATAAGTAAATTTTCATCTATTGTCAAAGACTTAAATAATAGGGTAATGGCTTTTTTCATTACTCCCCATAATAAAATTATGTAACTGCCTAATAATATTATTTTAGAATGTAATATTAGCCCTACAATAGATATTATTATGCCAATAAGACATCTAATGATACGATGGTAAATAATATTTTGTTCATGATTAATTTGGCTATCAGAGGATTGTAGGTCGACATCTGGTTCTATTTCATGAATAATTTGAAGAAGATAATTTTTTAAATCCTTATCATCATCTGTTTCTAAAGATAAAGTAGAATTGGCATAATTAACGTGCACGTTTTTTAATTTTTTATCATTATTAAGCCGTTGTTCGATTTTATTAGCGCAGTTTGCACAAGTTAAGTTAAGTAATTTATATTTAATTTTCATTTATATGATCACATCCCATTGTAAATATTGATTTAACATGCTCATCATCTAATGAGTATATAGAAGTTTGCCCGCTTTTACGGTATTTTACTAGTTTGGCTTGTTTTAAAATACGTAATTGATGAGATACCGCTGGTTGACTTACATTAGTCAGTTTAACTATGTCATTTACGCAAAGTTCATTATTGATCAGGGCTTCAATAATTTTAATACGAGTAGAATCGCCAAATATCTTAAATAATTCGGCTAAATCAATGATTTTATCATCACTTAATTTATTCATATATACACTTCCTTTAATAAATAAGTGTTCATATATTTATATTATTACAATAATTATTTTATGTCAACCTTCTATTAATAATATATGAAATTTATTTGGTTAAAAAAAGATAAGGTTGAAATCTGTTGGTTAAAATGATATTATATTAATATAAGAATAGGGGTGTAAATTATGGAAAAATTATTGTCTTTTTTTATAGAAACGTTAGATGGTACTACATATATTGTAGTTGTTATTGTAGCGGTAATTTTATTTATGGCTTGTATTGGTTATTTAGCTGAAAGGTCCATTTTAAAGAAAAAAAAGGAAGAACAATATGCAGTTGCATCATCTAAAGGAGCAAAGGTTGAAGATGTTCAATCGACGGTGGGACCATCTAGTGTTGTTATGAGTGATAACCAGGTTCAGCCAACTATGTTGAATACTAATGTAGAACCAAATATAAATACTAATATTAATAATCCACAGCTATCAACATCTACAGGGGTTAATGAATTAAATAATACTTTACAACCACCAATTGCTAATCAGCCATCTTTATCCAGTGATAATAGAATTGTTGGTGTGCCTATAAATCAAGCAGCTACTAATAATCAGTTTACTACTCAAAATATTAGTTCTAGTAATAATAGTCCTGTGACTTCTTCTGTTGGTATGCAAGCTACTAATGTTGTTTCGCCTGAGGCCTCAACTAACATGCCTATTCCAGATATAGTTAAAAGTACACCTATACAAGTTGATAAGAAACAATAATTTGCTATGTTAGTCGTTTTTTGGTATACTTAATAAAGTCGGTTTGGACTATTAAATAAGGAGAGTAATGTATGACAATAACTTTAAATACTGTAATTTCTATCATAAAAAAATTAATTGATGTATCATTAGTATGGTTGATTTTTTACTATATATTAAAAAATATTCGTAATAATGTAAAATTAACTTTGATTTTTAAGGGCATTGCGATAGTTTTATTGCTTAAAATAATTAGTGATATTTTTGGCTTTGTTACTATAGGACTTCTATTGGAATATGTTATTATGTGGGGTCCTTTGGCATTAATTATTATTTTTCAACCAGAGATTAGAACTATTTTAGAACAATTAGGTAGAAGCCAATTATTAGGACGACATAAAGTTTTAACAGTTGATGAAAGAGAAAGATTAGTCTATGAAATTATTCAAGCTATGGATTATTTAAGGAAAACCAGAATCGGAGCCTTGATTGTTATTGAGCGCGATGTTAGTTTAAATAATTATATTGAAAAAGCTAAAAAGCTTTATGCTGATTTGTCTAGTGAATTGTTGATATCTATCTTTTTTCCTAAAAATCCGTTACACGATGGCGGTGTAATAATCCAAGGTGATAGAATTACTTGTGCTGGCGCTGTATTCCCAACAAGTAATAATGCTAGAGCTAATCGTCGGCTAGGGACTCGTCATCGAGCAGCTCTTGGAATTGCAGAAGAATCTGATGCCATTGCTTTAATTGTATCTGAGGAAACAGGTCGTATTTCGATTGCTGTTAAAGGTGAATTGTTTTATAATTTATCTTTAGATGATGTAAGAATGATGTTAATAGATGAGTTGAGACCAAAACAAGATAGTGATTTTGCAGATGAAATAGATGAGGAAGAGATATATGAAGAAAATAAGTAATATGTTTAAAAAAATATTTTCGTTTTTTGATCGTCGATTAATTACACCAATTACTAAAGGTATATTAAAAGTTATGGATTTCTTTCGTAATAATGGTCGTGGGATTGAAAAGTTGGTTAGTAAAAAACAAAGTTTAATTGTAATATCATTGATTTTTGCTTTTGCTGTTTTTTTGATAATAGATAATGAATCAAACACGTTAACAGATCAATATGCTGAAATTTTATATAATCAAAAAGTGACCGCTATTTATAATGAAGAGGCATATGTCGTTGAAGGATTGCCTAAGACTGTTGATATTACTTTAATTGGTAAAAAAAGACATATTTTTTTGGCAAAACAGGCACCAAGTAAGGATGTTTCAGTAGATTTAACTGGATTAAAACCTGGTAATTATGAAGTCGATTTAAAATATTCACAACAGATAAAGGCCTTAGATTATAAACTAGATCCTTCGACTGCTTCTATAGCTATTTATGAAAAAGTATCTGAAACTAGGTCATTAACGGTGGATATTTTACATCAGGATAATCTAGATAGTAAGCTTTTTATAAAGAATGTAGAATTAAATAGAGCTGATGCCATCATAAAAGGTGCAGAGCATCGCTTAAAAGAAGTAGCAACAGTTAAGGCTTTAGTAGATGTAGATAATATTACTAAACCAGAGGTAGGTGAGCTAACCTTAACAGATGTTCCATTGGTGGCATATGATACGGATGGTAAAGTTGTTGATGTGGAAATTGTACCAAATAAGGTTGAAGCTAAAGTTTCAATTACATCGCCAAATAAGCAAGTACCAATTAGGGTCGTACCAACGGGTAATTTGGCTTTTGGTAAAGCCATTAAAACACTTACAACTAATATTAATAATGTTGTAGTGTATGGTGATGAAGAAGTTATTAATAAATTAGAGTATATACCAGTGGAAATTAATGTTGATAACTTGGATAAAGATAAAGAATATCACGTTAATATTTCTAAACCGAAGGGTGTAAGAGATATTAGTACTAAGACCGTTGTTATTAAAGTAACTCTTGATGGTTTATCAACCAAAGAATTTAAAGATATTAATATTACTACAGAAAACTTAGCTAGTAAATTTAAGGTTCAGGCTTTAACTGAAAATGATAGTAAAGTTGATGTAATAGTTAGAGGTAGTCAATCAGTAATAGATTCACTAGATGCGACTACACTAAATGCTTATATCGATTTGAAAGATTATGGAGTTGGCGAATACGAGGTAACGGTTTATGTAACGGGTAGTGATTTACGATTAACTTATGTGCCAAGAACCGAAAAAGTCAAAGTAAGAATTACAGAAAAATAAGCACTTTTAAGTGCTTATTTATTGTTTATATATGGGATTTTATTTTGAGTCTAAATCGTTAAATAAAATGCCTATATTGATAATGCCACAAATACCAATTAATACATAAATAATGCGCGCAATAATATTTTCAGCATCACCGAACAAAGCAGCGACTAGATCAAATTGGAATAATCCTACTAAGCCCCAATTTATTGCTCCTATAATGACTAATATTAAAGCAATCTTTTGTAAAGTCTGCATTCTATGCCCTCCTTTTTTATTACTCACTTATAGGATAAACAAAATTATGAAAATTATTCATGAATATTAAATAAAGGTAACCATATAATTAAATGAAAATAAATTTATGGGGTGAAAAAATGAAAAAAAGATACGTTTTATTATCGACTTTATTATTAGGAGTGTTGATTTTATTTGGTTGTACAGGATGTGGTAAATATTCAGCAAACGATGTTGTTAAGGATTTAACTAAACGTATTGGGAATGCTAAAAGTTATCAGTTAACAGGTGAATTGGAGATATTAAATAATGATGATAGTTATCATTATGATGTAACAGTATCTTTCCAAAAAGATAATATGTATAAAGTTAGTTTAACCAATACAGCCAATAATCATGAACAAATTATTTTAAAAAATGATGAAGGTGTATATGTTATAACTCACCAAAGTACGCAACTTTAAAAAATTAAATAGGTTTGAGGTTATATCAATAATTAGTATCTTACATAAATAATGAGAATATGCAAAAAAGCATATTCTTTTTTGTGGTCTAGTAAAATCATTATAAATATAGTATACTTATATCATATAGAATATTTAAAGAAAGTGATAATATGTATTGTATGATAGAAGTAGCTTTTAGTAATTTAGAAGAAGCAAATAAAGTCATTTCCAAATTATTACATGAAAAATTAGTTGCTAGTTGCCAAGTTGTTGAAAGCGATAGTCAATGGAATTGGAAACATGAATTAGAAGCAAGTAAAGAATACTTAGTATTTATGAAGACAAAAAAGAAATTGCAAGAAAAAATATATAATGTTATAAAAGAGATTCATAGTTATGATTGCTTTGAATTTGCCGTATTTGATTTAAATAGTTGTAGTAGTGATTATTTAAATTGGATTGAGGAGGAAACAGATGAATAAGAGCCTATTATTAGTTATCGATGTTCAAAATGATTTTGTCAATGATAATACTAAACCAGTATTAAAAAAGATAGATGATTTGGTCAAATCACAACAATATGATTGATTAAGTATTTTTGTTTTTCAATCATTTTCTTTTTCTGATCAGGATAAAGTTGACACTGAGACTTTACCAGAATTTTAAATTCATCTACCATCCTATTTCTTAAATAACTATCAGCTATTTCGGTAATAGTTGGTTCTCTTTTAAAAATATAATTTAAAGCTTTTCGATAATGAAATTTATCTAGAACAAATATAATATTAGGAAAGGCAATATCATAACCTTTAATCCAAGTTCCACCATCACTAGAAAGAAAGATTTTATCTACTTTATTCAAGTCATATACAGTATCTAAATATCTATATGTTTCTTCCCAAAGTTTATCAGTTTTAAGAATAGAAGAAGCAATGTAATGTGTATTTTTTAATTCTTTCTTTTTAACAAAATCTTCTTTATGACCTTCGTGAGTTAAGATAACAGGAACAATTTTATTTTTATTTCCTTTCTTTCTTGATTGAAGATTGGCATGTACTTCATCAGCTTCAATATATAAAAATTTAGGCGTTTGTCTTTTTTGTGAAGTATCAATGTAATTATAATTAATATTTTTAATTTTAGTAGAAATGGTTTGTCTAGAAATAATGTAATTAGGAATAGTATTTTTACTAGCCCAAGAATAACCATTATCTAAAGCATTGTTGATTAAATTGGTTTCACAGGATAAAGAAAGTTTAGCCCATTTATCAATACCAAGATAATCTTCTAAATAACTATAATAATGATATTTACCATTTGTTTTAGTTTTAGATTTATAGTAAGTTTTATTAAAAGTAATTAAACCAAGAGAAGTAATCAAAGTACGAGGCCTGGTTTGTTGAACATAATATAGCTCTTTTCTCTGTTTAGAGTGTTTATATTCCAAATCTAGATATTCTAAAATTTCTTTTAAAATATCCAAATTAAGGGAATTAGTAGAAGTAGAAATATTATGTTCAAGTTCATGTAGGAAAAGGTTATTATCCAAAATGTTCAAATGAAAAGTTAAATTTCAGAAAATAGGAACAAGTAGAATTTGTAAGACTAAATTGGTAGAAATAGTAAA
>CANROU010000017.1 GCA_947632325.1 uncultured Bacilli bacterium | reverse complement strand
GGACCGGTTGCACCCATTGGTCCCGTTGGCCCCGTTGGACCTATAGTTCCAGGGAATCCAGCAGGTCCCATTGGCCCCGTTGGCCCGGTTGGACCTGTGCCAGAGGGAGAACAAGCAACAAAATAATATTTAGCATGATGATCTTTTCCCGGTTTATGATTTTTCTCGCCGCAATTAAAATTTTGTAAATCCATATTTTTCATCTCCTTTATATATCATATGAACTACTAAAAAAGTGCACTAATAAAGCCAACTATATTATCTATTTATTTTTAATTAATAACAAAAAAGAAGCTAAAATAAATTTAATTATTCTAAACTTCTTTTTAAGATTGTCCTTTCATTTCAAACAATATATCTCTTAGTTGCATAGCTCTTTCAAAATCAAGATTTTTAGCGGCTTCTCTCATTTCAGCTTCAATTTTAGACAATGTATCAATTCGTTCCTGTTTCGTCATCTTTTTGTTTGGTTTATCCTCTATTACCTGATTGCTTATTACCTCTCTTATTTCTTTTTCAATAGTTTTAGGAGTAATATTATGAACTTTATTATACTCTTCTTGAATGGCACGTCGTCTAGCTGTCTCATCAATAGCTTCTCTCATACTGTCTGTTATTTTATCAGCATACATTATAACATGCCCGTTTGCATTTCTAGCACAACGTCCAATTGTTTGAATTAAACTGCGACTACTGCGTAAAAATCCTTCTTTATCAGCATCAATAATAGCTATTAAAGATACCTCAGGTATATCAATTCCTTCTCTTAATAAATTAATACCAACGACAACATCATATTTACCTTCACGTAAATCATGAATGATTTGAAGACGTTCCAAGGTTTTTACTTCAGTATGAAGATAAGCTACTTTAATATCTAATTCTTTTAAATAATTAGTAAGTTCCTCCGCCATACGAATAGTAAGAGTTGTAACTAAAGTTCTCTCGTTTCGTTCATTACGTTCTCTAATTTCACTTATTAAATCATCAATCTGTCCTTCACTCTTGCGCACCTCTACTGTTGGATCTAAAAGTCCCGTTGGACGAATAATTTGTTCAATAAATTTTTGATTAGTATGTTCTAATTCATAATCACCCGGGGTAGCTGAAACATAGATAACCTGATTTATTTTTTGTTCAAATTCATCAAATTTCAAAGGTCGATTATCCAAAGCACTTGGTAAGCGGAACCCATATTCTACCAAATTCATTTTACGCATTCTATCACCATTATACATACCTCTTACCTGAGGTAGAGTAACATGTGATTCATCAACAACCAACAAATAATCATCAGGAAAAAAATCCATTAAAGTAGTAGGTGTTTCCCCTTC
Organism: uncultured Bacilli bacterium; assembly: GCA_947632325.1. GTDB lineage: Bacteria > Bacillota_I > Bacilli_A > RF39 > UBA660 > CANPXY01. The sequence continues at coordinate 14,403 of CANROU010000017.1, read as the reverse complement.
TTTACGACCAGCCATATGTCTAGAATAATTTTCCACTCCATGACAAAAGCCCGTTTCACTAAGCATTTCTAAATCATAATTTGTTCTTTGCTCTAATCGCTGATATTCTAATAATTTATTTTCTTTTTTTAATTGTTCTAGACGATCTTTAAGTTCTTCTTTAATAGTCTTAATAGCCATTTTTAACTTCTCATCACTTGTTACGAAGTGACTGGCTGGAAAAAGCGAAATAGTTTTTTTATTTTGAACTGCAACCCCTGTTAAAGTATCTATTTCACTTATTCTATCTATTTCATCACCAAAGAATTCAATTCGATATCCTGTTTTTCTTTGATACGTTGGAATAATTTCTAATACATCTCCCCTTACTCTAAATGTACCTCTTTTAAAATCATAATCATTTCGCTCATACATCATATCAATTAATTTAGTTAACACTTGATCTCTTTTTATTTCTTCTCCTACAGTTAAAGTTAACATTTTATTAAGATATTCTTCAACTTCCCCAATACCATAGATACAAGAAACACTAGCAACTACAATAACATCTCTTCTAGATAGCAAACTACTAGTAGCCGCATGACGTAATTCATCAATCTCATCATTAATAGCAGAATCTTTTTCTATATAAGTATCAGTACTAGGTACATAGGCCTCTGGTTGATAATAATCGTAATATGACACAAAATATTCAACAGCATTAAGTGGAAACAATTCCTTAAGTTCACTATAAAGTTGTCCAGCGAGTGTCTTATTATGTGCAAGTACTAATGTTGGTTTATTTACTTCCTTAATAACATTAGCAATCGTAAAAGTTTTACCAGTTCCTGTTGCTCCTAATAATACTTGTTCTTTTTTACCAGCTTTAATGCCCTCAACTAATTTTTCTATAGCTTCAGGTTGGTCTCCACTAGGTTTATATTTTGATACTAACTTGAACATAATTGCCTCCTTCCTGTGACTTATTATGATTACTATCAACCTCTCATTGTCCCCCAATTCATCCTCAAACGAATATTTTTGCCTGATTAATAGTTAATTTTTTAATCGGGATGAATAAAAATCACAAATTTCATTTCTAAGAATAAATAACACTAAATAATATTAAAAGATTTTCTGCTTACCTATTTTAGCATTTTCGCAATGAAAAAACAAGGTAATTAAATTATCTTGCTTACTTTATTTTAAATCTTAAATAAGTTGTTCAATTTCCTTTTGAGTATTAATTTCATAATTTTTATCTTCAATAGTTTTTAACAACAATTCTCTTTCTACTTTAGATATATTTTCATCATTAGAAGCATCATTCAACACATTCTATATGGATAGCATAAACACCATTTTTCATAATAGCTTCTTTATAGCCATCAATACTCTTAATTGACTTTACACCTTCATTATAATTATTAGTAGATGACAAAGTATACTGCGTTCCCTCGATAGTTAATAATTTTTCAATTGATTTATACCAATTAACTTTAATAATTTTACATCTTACTTGTTCATGATCAAATGATGTAAATTTGATATATTCATTTGGCTTTAAAATACTATAATCAAAATGCCCTTTTCCAACTTTAGTAGCTCTAATTTCAATCCGTTTGTTTCTATTTTTAATTGCCTTAAAAGCTCTGTTGTTAATAGTAAAAGAATATTCCATTATAAAATCCTTTTAATTTTAGAATTTAAAATTGCTTCAGTTAGAATAGGATATTTCGTGTCATAAGCATAACCTTGTGGTGGCACAAAATTATATTTTTCTCTTAAAATTTTTAATGATATTGGCCTTTCTAAACCATAGAGATGCTTTATTTCATAGGCATATTTTGATTTTTTTAAGCCATTATTAAAATCATCATTTCCATAGCCTTTTTTGGTAATTTTATTTGGATATTTAATAATTTCTCCTATTTCTATTATGTATTTAAGTTGACATGTAGGTGCAGTTTCATAAACATATAACATATTTATTTCTTGTTTAGGATAATATTTTCTAAATTCATAAGTTTTCTCACCCATTTCAATTTTTTTAGTGAATTTTGGTTTAATACTTAGAAATATTGCTTTTTTCATATTCATCGAACTCCTTTTTAAAATAATAAATTGAATAATTACGAAATAACATATAAGGATTATCTATCCAATTATCAGTGATTGTTTGTATTATAGAAAGTGCTTCAATACCTTTTTCGTTCTTTAAACCTTTATAATTAATTAAATATGGTGGCAAATCACTATATGCCCCTTCTTTAACATACAAAGACTTTGACATTTTAGCACCAGACCAATCTAATACTAGTGGAGAATATAAAATAGGCGGTAATTTTTGAACAGGAAAACCTAGTATAGAAGCTGGTTTGTATAATAGTTCCTCTTGATAAAATCCTGCATAATCACTTCCCGTTATTCGCATAATTTGATAATCTTTATTTGGATCATTATTATTTAATCCATAAGCTATGGCTCTAACTAAATTTCGAACGGGTGTATTATATTCTAATTTACTAGTTTCAAATTTTATATCAGTAACATACTCCCCATGTTTAGGGCAATGTGAAATAATTTTATCTTTATCAAATTTAGTTAATATACTATTTTTATCTGACATACTGCAATAAGGGCAAGCGACTCTAATGCGTAATTTTTCATATTTAGGGTCCAATATTTTTACAATTTCATCTTTTTTTTCAATTATTCTTTTTATAATTGGATAAATATATTCTTGATTGTTAAATTCACTTTGAAACCTAATTGAATAATCTATATTATTGCTTTTTTTTAAAAATTCTAATATTTCCACATATTCTTTAAAATAGTTATTTATTTTACCTGTGCTTTTTAAACTTTTTTGATATTTGATAGTGTTTATTACTGTAGTTTCGCTTGGTGCTGTATCTACCACTTCAAATAATATTGAAATATTGATATTTGGTTTAACCGTCTTCATCTTTTTCGCAAGAGAAAAAGCTAATGAAAAAACGGTTAAAGTACCAAAATGTGGAGAACTATTTGGCTGTGCACCTATACTAATTATTAATTTATTCTTATCAAATTTATTAAGCAAAAAATTAACTATATCTTTTTCAAATATATATGAACCTCCACCTAATGGATTATAAACTTTATCATCACATTCAATAATCATAACATCACCACTCTATCATTATAGATATTCTCTTGTTTAATCTCTTATAAGATTATACCATGTATACTTTAAGATGTAAATTAATGAAAAAAATGGTAGGATTAATCCAATTGATATGATTTGCACTGTTAAATATCAGTTGCTTTTTTTATTAGGTGACTATCTATTCACTAAAAACTGATATGATAATCAGCAAATATATTTAGATAAAATTGTAGTTATATACGAATGAATACGAATCTCAGCCACAAATTTTATTTTGCCAATTTTGTTAATTATAATTCCAAAGAAAAATGTAAACATTTTTATGTTTACATTTTTAACTAATACTAAATAATCATAGCCTTTATTTAGCGTCTATTAAATATACTTTTTTTAGAATTTACAAGAATCAATCCCATCGTTGTCATTAAAGCAATAATTGTCCCTCCAAGACCAGTTTCATTATTTTTTATTCCTGTATTTGGAGCTTTTTCTTTAAGTGGATAATCAGGATCACTTGGATCAACAGGAGTCTCCTCTTTTTTGTATGCGAAGATAGCTTCTATTTTAGAATCTTCTTTAAATATTGTCTCACTTAAATCAATATCTTCACCATCTTCATCTACATATTTTACTAAAGCATAATTGTCTTTACCTTCTTCTAGAAGTTCTTTTATAACATCATCTATCCACTTTTGTAATTTTTGATTTTCTTTATTAGAAATTTGTGAAAGAGTTAATTCTTCTCCTAATTCAAATGTAACAGTATCATCCTCTACTTCATTTCCATCATCATCTCTTCTAAAAACAGTTATTTTAATATTGAATTTAGGGATAATTTTTACATCTGCATAAATAGGATCTTTTTCCATGATAGTTTTTCCATTAATATCAACAAATCTAGAAAAATTTCTTCCATCTATATTACTTGTTAAGTTTCTATATGCTTCAGGATATTTGGTTTTAAAATCTTCTAAAGTTTGGCCAGATTCTAATTGATATCCTGCTTCATTATCATCAGTTGCAACCTTTATTGTATATATTTTAACAATTGTTGTATCAGTAGTAAATTTAGCAGTATCACCAGTTATCTTTTCTTGATCCTCAGTTTCAAATCTCAAGAAATTATCATCTGCTGCTGTATTAACTTTACTTTCAATATCACTTAAACCCACACCATTGGCTAAAGAACCTTCTAATATAAATTCATAATCTTCAGTATTTTTACCAGTTTTAACAGTTATTATTATTTTATAAATAGCCTCTAAAGTAATATTTTCATTAATAATAGTCGTTGGATCATATTTTTCACCATCTTTAACAAACTTTTCAAAATGTTTACCAACAACATTCATAACAGAATCAAGTTTTCCAGCATCAATTAACTCTTGAACACTCTTACCTTCCTCTATCTTAAACGTTTCTTTGCCAATTGTTACAGTTTTATAATATTTAGCTGTAATATCAGTATTTTCTGTAAATACTTGATTAAGATCAATGCTATTTAAAACTAAATCATCATCTTTTAATAATGCATCCAACTTATCTTTATCAGCTTTGCTTACATCATTTAAGGTTTGTCCTTCAAATATAGTGAATTTACCTTTTTCCGCATTATTAGTATCTTTTATCGTAACTACTACATTATATTTAGCTACAACAGTAACGTTTTCTTCTATTGTTTGATTAGTATCAACTTTGGCATCATCAAGGTAAAGACCTGCATAGCTTTTTACACCCTGTTCTCTATTCTTAACCTCTGTAAGCCATTGATCCTGCTTACTATCTAATGTCTCTGTATCTTTTATCGTAACTTCCGTAATTGTATTACCTTGATAATCGTTAATAACAACCGTTACTTCATAAACAGCTGTAATAACCATAGCATCATGAGGATATTCACTACTTAATTGTTTTGTTAAATCAACACTTTGTTTATCTTCATCAATGAATCCAGCCAATTTTTTCTTACCATTTGTTAAATTATTCAAATCAGTAATAGAATCACCAATTACATCATTTAAAGTTTGTTTCTCTTCTAATGTATATTTTTTAGAATATCCATCATTATTTTTAACAGTTACTTCAATTCCATAAATAGGTACAAGTGTTGTATTTTTATCAAATGTATATGAATTATTAGTAATATCTATTCTCTCTTTACCTGCCATAAAGCCCAATAATTTTCTATTTGCTTTACTAGTTGCATTATCAAAATTATCCATACCCTTTAAGGTTTCTAAAGTTTTATCATCTTCTAAGTCAAAATTATCTTCACCAATAGTAATTCTAACATTATATGATGGTGTAATTTCGGTATTTTGATCGAATGAATGTTGCATTACAGCATCTATATCATTTCCAACATTATACCCTTTAAAATTATATCCTTCTTCTTCAATATCGGTTTCTAAAGCAGCTAAATCTGCTTTAACCTTAATTTGTTCATCAGCACTTAAATCAGCTAATTTTCCACCTTCTTTAAGTGTATAAGTATTACTTCCAATAGTTATTACAACATTATATTTAGCACTAATTTCAGTATATTCATCAATAACCGTATCAAAAGGTATATTAGAAACTTCTTTTCCATTTTTAACAAATGTAGCAAATTCTTTATTATCAGGATGCATTAATTTATTAAGTTCATCCATTAATAAACCTTTTTCACTATCATTTATAGCATGACCTTCTACAACCCAATCTTCAACATTACCTACTTTTACCTTGTATGCTACTAAAGCATTGATATTAATGTGATAATTAAACTTCTTAGCTAAAAGACTTTGTTTATCATATGTTATTCCTGTGTTAGTCTCCATAAAGGCTGAAAATTTTCTCGTATCAACAGCATTAACTGATTCCACCAATTTATCTAAAGCTTCCTCTACTTGTTCATCATCCTCACCTAAAGTATGATTTTTATAAACAATGAAGCCCTTTAATCCTTCATGATGACTACTACCAAGTTCACTATTATGAGGATCATCATAATCTTCTACTACAGTAACATCATAATGATAAAGTCCTTTAATAGTAATATCACTATTAATATATTTTTCAACATCTTTATTATCACCAGTAACAAGTTTATCAAAATGTAACTCTTCACCTTCAACATCATCTGGTGATGTAATATTAGATCTTAAAATAGCCAAAGCTTCTTGCGCCTTGTTTCCATTATAATCTTGTAAATCATTTACTGTTTTACCTTTTTCAACTTTATAGGTTCCACCTACTTCTGCTCTATCATCATCTATCTTGACAAATGCAAAATATTTTGGCGTTAATGTGATGGATTTTACAATCTCATCAGTCTCTTTAAATTCTTCATCGCTTGATCCCACTACAAATCTAGAAAATCTCTCTTCTTTTCCAGCTGTTTGTGAATATTCTTGATATTTTGCTTTTTCAAATTGTTCAGGATATTTTGAAGCAACATCTTGTAAAGTCTTTCCGGTATCTATTGCAAAAGTTTGATTACCATCAGGACATACTATCGTAACTATAGCATTATATTCAGCATAAATAGTAGAGTTTTTGTTTAATGTTCTTTCCATTATATCCTTAATTACTTCACTATAATTTTCACTAGTTGCCTCCACAAACGTTTTATCTGCTGCATCAGTAACGGAAATCCAAAAACCACTAAAGTTTTTTTCACCAGCATCTTCTACTAATTTTTTAAGAGCTTTAGTTATTTCATCCTCTTTAGTAGTTAAATCAGTTAATTTACCGTTCTCATCAATCGTGTAAGATTTATCTGCTATCTTTACCTCAATAGTATAAACTGGGGTTATCGTCGTTGCTTTTTCAATGATACTCTCATCTTCACCCTCAATAATTACCGTTTTGTTATCACTATCAACAAATTTAGAAAAACTTTTGTACTCAACATCATCATCTTTAATATCTTTTAAAGCATCTGCTAAATTAACATCTTCTGTTGGATATTTTTTGCCTGTAGAAACCTTTGCTCCTTCTTCTACTCTATACTCATCAGTACCAACGCTTACAATAGCATAATGCTTTGTAATAAGTTTAACTTCCTCATTAATAGGACTATCTTCATTAAAGGTTTCTCCATCACTTTCATAAACTAATCTTGAAAATTCTTTCTCAGTTCTTTTATTTAACTTAGCTTCTTCAAACCTAGTTTGATCTTCCACGCTTAAATTAGAAATAGTTTGCCCAACATCTAAGGTGAATAATTCATCATTTACATATAGCTTAACAGAATGAACAGCCTCAATAGTAACATCTTCTGTTATAGGATATTTCTTTAGTTGCTCTACTGTTGTAGCTGTATAAGACATTTGTCCTCCAGTTACACCATGCATGATATAACCTTTTATTTCTGTCCCTGGTTTTTTCAAAGTCTCAAGCTCAGTGTCCACATTTTCAATTGCCTCTAAAGTCTGTCCTTCTTCGATCACATGAGGCCCATTAGTACCTATTGTAACGGTAACTGTTTTTACAAAATTAGGATATAAATCCATATTCTGTCCACTAACTACTTTAGGATAGCCTGCTTCTGTTTTTTGATACTCATCAGTATACTCTTTACCATCATATTGTTTAAACCAACCTTTGAATTTATAACCTTCCAAACTAGCCTTAGTATCTAATTCTGTAATAGTAGAGCCATTATCATAAACCTTTATTTCGCTATTACCATCTTTATCATAAAGACCAACTACAGCATAATTATCACTTACATTATATTTATTACTAAACTTTAGTTCCCCTTCTTCAAATGTAATAGAACAATCCTTATCCATAGTTACAACATTACTATCGCTTTCTTTAGATGAACCAAAGTTAAAAATAGTACTTTTTGCTTGATCATTACCTTCTATAATATCAGTATTTTTCAAATTAACTGAAACTTTATTAACATTGCCATTTCCAAAGGAAATCACACTAGAGTTAATATCACCCTTAGGCTTAGCACCAGATATACTAGAATTAGTTATATTAATGGTAGTATTACTTTGCTTGTTCACCTCTATAACATTAGCATTATCCTTATATATATCTCGTCCACTTATTTTTGTATTTGAAATATCAATAGTATTACTATCACCATCATCTAATACAATAGCGCCTCTGCCGGAAATTACAGAATTATTGTTAGCCGTTAATTTTATATTAGAGGCTTTAATTTTAACACCATATGATGTTCCAAATCTATCTAATACAGCTTTATCTAAATTTACAACAGAACCACTAGAGCCTTCATCCAGTAAAAGAGAACCCGCTCCTACTACATTTAAATCTCTTAAAATTCCCCAATTCTCTACATTTTCAATATTTAGATTAACAGGTTTTTCAACTTTTACAAATATAAAATCATTAGGAACAGATTGATTACTTGATGAAAAATTCTTTAATGTAACCGTCTTATTATGCCCATCACTACCAACCTCTGGCGCAATAACTAAAGGTACAGAAACAGTGGTATATATCCTATCCTTAGATGAACTCAAATGATCTAATATACCAACACCTTCAATAGTAATAGAACTTTTAACATAAACAGGTTCATTATTTATTAAATAACCGCTTTCATCCTTAGATGCTGTATAACTACCAGCTCTTAATTTTATAATAGTTCCATCAGCGGCACTTTCTACAGCTTTCTTTAAAGTACCAGCGCCAGGATCCACTTCTATTGTTACAGGATCAGCTTTAACATTAAACATTAAACCCTTAATTAAAAAGGCTAATGCAACCACTAAAACTGCTGAAAAAATTATCCCTTTTTTCTTCATTCTTTTCATAATTTCCTCCTTTAAAACCTTATAAACAAAAAAACTATAAAGTCCTATTCTTACATTTCAAGGGTACCATCTATACATGTTTTTGTCAATAAAAAAGGCTCTATTAACAACAGCAAAATCTGCCAATAACTGTATAAAATATATACAAAGCGGATAGACTTATACTGTAAAATTTGCTACACTATGTAAAGGTGATTATATTGAAAAAACATAGAAAATTGAAAAAGAAAGTTCTCATACCTTTCTTAATTATTATTTGTATCCTTCTTATCCTATTAGGATTAATCTTACTAAAACCACATCACTCCAAATTAAAAAAAGAATCCCAAGAAGAGAGTCTTGCCCCAACTGAGATTTATGAAAGTCGCATTCCTTCTTTAAGGAAACTTTACCAAAATGATGATATCATTGCTGAACTTAATATACCTTCTTTAGATTTTAATGAAATTATTGTCAAAGGTGAAGATAATAGCTATTACTTAACGCATGATATTCAAAAAAATGAAAAAGAACAAGGCGCAGCTTTTATTGATTATAGAACACCAAATTTAGCTAATGCTAAACAAATTAACATTTATGGCCACAATGCCCTAAATAAATCTTTACCATTTACTATATTAGAAAATTATCAAGATGAAACCTTTTTCAAGGAGCACTTAGAGATAATTCTTAAAACCGATACAGCCCCTTATAATTACCAAATATTTGCCGTTAGTAAAGTAGATAAAGATAACGATGAACACATGATTATTTCCTATGAAAATGAAGAATTCTTAACTCACGTTAATACGATGTTATCTAATGCTTTGTTTTACACAAAAGAAGAAATTACCCAAGACGATGATATTTTAGTAATTCAAACTTGTCTTTTTCGCCCTGAGAAACTTCTTCTAATATTAGCTAAGAAAATTGATTAGAAAATCAACCCATTATTTGTCCACCATTATTGTGAATAACTTGCCCCGTCATATAACTTGAATCATCGCTAGCTAGAAATACAAAAGTAGGTGCCAATTCATAAGGCATTGCTCCCCTTGCCATAGCAGCATCACTTCCCAATGATGGGATTTTTTCTTTTACCCAGCAAGCTGGCTGCAAAGGTGTCCAGAAAAACCCTGGTGCAATAGCATTCACCCTTATATTTTTTAAAGCTAGATTTCTTGCCAAAGCCCTTGTAAATCCTACAATTGCCCCTTTAGTCGTGACATAATCAATTAATTGTGGATCACCATAAAAAGTGGTCACTGATGTCAAATTAATGATAGAAGAACCTGATGATAAATACGGTAGTACCTCTTTTGTTAAGTAAAACATACCATAAACATTTACTTTCATTGTTCTATCAAATTGTTCATCACTTATACTGTTTAGTTCATCTTGTTGAAACTGTACTCCAGCATTATTTACTAAAATATCTATCTTCCCATACGTTGATAATGCTACTTTAACAATTTCTTTACAAAATTTTTTATCTGTTATATCACCACTTAGTAAAACACATTGTCCCCCTAAACGTTCAATGTATTCTTTAGTATATTTGGCATCACGATGTTCATTATAATAAGGTATTACCAATTTAGCTCCTTCTTTAGCAAAAGCCACCGCAGCTGCCCTGCCTAAACCACTATCACCACCAGTTATAATAGCTACTTTCCCTTTTAATTTGCCGCTTCCTAGATAATTAGGATTATCAAAAACAGGAAGAGGATTCATTAAATATTCCATCCCTGGTTGAACCGGTTGCGATTGCTCTGGTGCCATTATTTCATACTCTGTACTCTTAATTCCAAGTGGATCATAATAATTATAAAATTGATTTCCATAACGATAATTATAATTCATTGTTTCCTCCTTTTTATAATATATGACCATCACTAAAATAGGTTCTTAACCAAAAAACAAGAATAATCTAATTCTTGCTTTCTTTATCTAAAATTATACATTCAATTCCTTTATCCAATCTTTCCTTAAATCTTAATAAATCTTTTTCATTACCTACAATAGAACCATAATGAATAGGTATAACTACCAAAGGTTTAATAATATTAGCTAACGTCGCAGCTTGATAACAATCCATCGTAAAAGTTCCTCCAATAGGCAAAAAAGCCACATCAGCACGAACTTTTTTATTCTCATCTGTAATATCCGTATCACCAGCAATATAATACGTAAAATCACCTAAAGTAATAAGATAACCGAGCCACTGTTTATCCTTAGGATGAAAATTTTTATCAACATTGTAACTAGGAATACTTTCAAAATTAATATTATCAATTCTATATTTACAACCAGGTTTTACCAGAAGTATTTTATCCTTTGAAAAACCCCATTCAACTAAATCATCAAACAAATCATTTGGTCCTATTATAACTGTTGTATCCTTTTTGATTTTAATAATATCTTGATAAGAAAAATGATCATAATGACTATGTGTAATAAAAATAATATCTGCTTTATCCAATCCGTCTAATAAATTAAAAGGATCAACATAAATTACTTTATTATCTTTAGTTATCTTAATACTACTATGTCCTAACCACTTTATACCTTCTAACATAACTACTCCTTTACATCTATACTCTATTATACACCAATTAAGCCATTATTTTATACTATTTGTGATATTCTAATTTTCTTTTTACCCTCTAAAATCTTATCAATAACAATCGTATCAATTTTATCACTAATAACCCTATCTATTCGTCTAGCACCAAATTCTTCATATTGCGACATATCTAATATTTGCTTAATAAGAGATTGTGAAATAGCTATTTGAATACCCTTATTTTGAAATTTAGTTTTAACTTCTTTTAATTTTAATTTAACTATTTCTTCAGCTTCTTTCCTACTCATAAAGGCAAAGGTAAACACCTCATCAATACGATTAATAAATTCCATACTAAAATATTCTTTTAATTTTGTAATAGTTACCTGCTCATCTGATTTAGAGAAACCAACCAAATGATTATTTTGGTATCCCATGTTAGAAGTCATAAAAATAATAGTATGATCAAACCGAACTATATTCCCTTGAGCATCCTTAATTTTACCTTCATCTAAAATTTGTAAAAACAAATGTAAAACAGCCGAATCCGCTTTTTCAATTTCATCCAATAAAATAATAGAATATGGTTTAGCTCTTACTTCCTCCAAAATATTTTTATGATCATTATAACCAACATATCCTGGCGGTGAGCCTATTATTTTACTTACAGTATGACTTTCTTTAAATTCGCTCATATCTAAACGAATAAAGTTATCTTCTCCAAACAACATTTTGGCATATTCTTTAACTAACAATGTTTTTCCTACTCCTGTTGGCCCAACAAACAAAAAGGAATAAGGCCTTTTTTTATCATGATATCCCAATTGAATTTTTTTAGTAATATTACACAATCTATTTATAATTTTTTCTCTACCAATTACTCTGTCATTAAGTTTTTTTTCTAATTCTTGAAGATTTTTAACATCTTCTCCCAATAATTCATAAACAGGTATTTTTGTTTTTAAATGAATAACCTCCGCTACCATATCTTTAGTAACTTTCCTTACATCTTTTTTTCTTAAAGAAGCTAATTCCAAACGATTTTTCCTATCTTCTAATATTTGTTCTTGTCTTTTTAACATTGAAGCCATTTCAAAATCCTGATTTATTATAGCCTTATTTTTATCCTCTAATAACTTTTTTATTTCCAAATTAATATTTTCTATAGCGATAGTATCTTTATTCTTTTTAAGAGCTTCCCTAACACATACTTCATCTAAAATATCAATTGCCTTATCTGGTTGTTTCCTGTCATACATATATTTATCTGATAATTCCACTATTAATTTCAAAATATCATCTTCTATTTGAACACCATGAAAGCTTTCATATATAGACTTCAAATTTAACAAAATAGCATAAGTTTTTTCTTTAGTAGGTTCTACTACATCAATAAGTTGAAATCTTCTCTCTAAAGCCCGATCTTTTTCAATACATTCTTTATATTCCATAGTTGTCGTTGCCCCAATTAATCGTAATTTTCCTCTAGCTAAAGCCGGTTTTAAAATATTAGAAGCATCTATTGCTCCTTCAGCTCCTCCTGCTCCAACTAAAGTATGAATTTCATCAATGAATAAGATAATATCTCCATCATTTTCTACCTCTTTTAAAATTTTCCCAACTCTTTCCTCAAATTCACCTCGATATTTTGTTCCTGCGACCATTGAAGCCATCGATAAAGATAAAATACGTTTCCCCTGTAAAAAACTTGGAACATTCCCTTCAACAATTCTTCGACTCAACTCTTCGACAATAGCCGTCTTCCCTACTCCCGCTTCTCCAATTAATAAAGGATTATTTTTAGTTCTTCTAGACAAAATTTCAATTAATCTATTAATTTCATCTTCCCTGCCAATTACTGGATCAATTTCTTTTGATATAACCCTTTTATTAAAATCGACCGCAAACTCTTCAATAAATAATTTCTTTTTACCTTTACCTTTCTTTGGTACTAATTTTGTTGAAAAATCATTGTATATAGCATCAACATCTATATTCATACCCAAGAGTATCCTAATAGCTACCCCTTCACCCTCTTCTAGCATTGCTAAAAAAAGATGTTCGACACTAACTTCACCATCATTATTTTCTTTACTATCTAAAATAGCTGTTTCCATAACTCTTTTTAATAATGGCGTATATAAAAACCATTGATTAGCTTCATTCCCTAAACCAATCACTTTTATTATTTCTTCTTTAAAAGCTTGATATGTTAATTTATAAGAAGCTAGTTTTTTAGTAACTTCACAATTTGGTTTAGATAAAATAGCTAATAATAAATGTTCACTACCAACATAGGGATGTTTTAATTCCGTCATTTCTTTTTTGGCTAGTACTAATATTTTTTGGGCTTCTTCATTAAATTTTGAAAACATATTTTAATCTCCTCTCAAGATTATTCTATGTTTATTTTGGATATTTAGGCAATCATTTATGCCACAAAAAGTTTGACAAAAAAAATATATATCTTTTAATTAGCATAGAAAAAAGAAGCCTTCGCTTCTTTACAATTCTATCCTATTCTAAATGCTGGGGATATACCTTGTGCTGATCCTGCGCCAAAGTTAGTACGTTCACCAACGCTAGATATAGCTTGGAAATGATACGGTGGCACACCACTTAAGGCTGGAGCTGAACGTAGCCACCAAGCAGTAGGTTCTCCTTGATAATTTTTTATAGCTACAGAATGGTTTTGCCAGTGTGTTACTTCATTGTTTTTATAATAATCTAATTGTCTTGTATAAAATGCCGCATTATCATTACTAAGATTATCAGATGTAGAGTAACCCACAGAATCAGTTACCTCCCTTATAGATAATAAATATAATTGATCATAGGTAACAAAGTAATCTTTGTCGTCAACACTCTGTATCGCACCAGATATTACTCTAGTAGTTAAAATCCCTCTTTTTAAATCTTCTGGAAAATCTCTATAGAATGTTTCATAA
>CANROU010000016.1 GCA_947632325.1 uncultured Bacilli bacterium | reverse complement strand
TATATAAAAAAAAGAAAATCAAATTTATTATAAATTCAACTTTCTTTCCCTTTTCCCCCAAAACTCTTTACACTAATCCAAAGCATAATTTTCGTTTAGAAACGGCCTCCACCAGAGCCACCGCCAAAGCTTCCACCGCCAGTTGACATACCACCACCAAAGCCAGATGATGATGAAGATCTAGATGCCGCAATAGAAGATCGACTTGATGCTACAGCTGTATGCATTGTTTTACTTAATGTTGAACTAATATCATTATACATCATAAAATGAATTAAATAATAATCATTCATCATATAAGCATCATTGACAGTATTCATGTTTTTAATTTTTATTTTCATCTGTTTTTCTAATTGATCAGCACATCCCAACACAGTCGCATATACTAAATATTTTTCCCACATATAAACCTCAGGTAATGTTTTTTCATCCATTCGACCAAAATCTAACAAAAACCGTTTAAATGCCATCCATTTTTGATATTCTAAAGCTCCTTCTTCGGTTCTTTTTTTGAAGGTAGCAAAATAGATAATCCCTAAAATAGAAACTATTGGTATTATGTATGCTAAAATAAAATTGGTTTCAAATGACATATTTAAGATGAAAAGACCAAAGCCTAATAATGAAAATAATATCCCAATTAATTTAGGTAGATTATTCTGCTGGAAGAAATTCATTTTTTCACCACTAATTTTAGCTTCTAAACACCAATCCTGATACTTTTCCATAAAATTTGTGGCATTAGTTATATTTTTACCATATTTTTTAATTTCATCTAATTCAACTTCTCGCCCATTTCCTATATCATCAATTAATAATTTCAATAAAATGTTTTCAGCAGCGGTTAAATTTTGACCATTATCTGTTTTAACAAATTTATATACTTTTTTCTTTGGATTAGATGAAGGAATTTCTTCTACTTTTAATCCTTTTTTGACAATAATTTGTAACAATGATGCGGAAAAGCCAAGCTCCGTGATATTCTTTTTCAATAAATATTCAACTAACTCTGGTCCATAAGCCCCTGGTATTTCTCGATAATATTGCATATCGAAATTAACTTTCCGTTCTTTATCATATTTTAAATATACAATAACTATGATAGTTAGCAATACTACATACCATAACCCAGTTGCAATTTTTACTATATTATTTTCCAATTGAATAGCTTCACGCTGTCTATTAGCTTCTTCGGCTTGTTGTTTTTCATATTCTAAAATATAATTACGCGCTGCTACATTGGTCTGTTTGATTGCATTAGGTGTTATCGTTTTATCAAACATTAATCTAACATCTACTGCATTATAAGCCCCTAAGAAATCATAAGTCATAGTTACTGTATCATCACTAGTTCTTTCAATATTTCCATTTAAAGGGCCATGTCCCCAAACACGCATAGAACTATCAGCAGTTGGTAAGTGAACTTGTACTTTAAAATCATCAATATTTTCCTGATACTCATCTCCTAAAATATTCCACGCTAATTCAGCTACATCTTTATGAACCACAACAGCATCAGCTATTCTATATTCGATATAAAAAGCACTGCGATACCTATCAGGATTAAATATTTTTAATTCTACCCCACTACTAGTAGTAGTTAAAGTATAAACACCATATTCACCATTAGCCGCACTATTTACTCGCGTAAATTCATGGCTTTTTTTAGCAAAAGAAGAGAAGTCAATATTGTTTTTATCGTCGATATCATATACTTTTATATCGCTTATATTGCTGCCATTATAGATGTCACTACCTCCAAAATCAGTAGGACTTCCCGTGAAATGTGGTGCATTAATATTTTTAAAATCAATAGTACGATAATTACCATTATATTCGCCATTTAAGACAGTTATTTCTCTCACGAACAAGGATCCATCTGTTTCAATTTGAATATCAACATACATTTTGCCTGTTGTAGATTCTGCTTTTACTACTACTGGTAAAAAGACTAACAAAATCAAAAATAGTAAGCTATAAATCTTTTTTTTCATCTTATCCTCCAAAAAAACTTGCGCATCTACGCAAGTATTTATTACTCAAATGACACTTTTGGTAGTTCTTTATCCCCTTCACTAACCTCAAAATAAGGGGCTTTTGTAAACCCTCCAATATTAGCTACAATATTAGAAGGTACCATTTGTACTTTATTATTATAAGTAAGTACCGTATCATTATAAAATTGACGCATCATACTAATTTTATCTTCTGTTTCTTTAAGATCATTTTGTAATGATAAAAAGTTTTCATTGGCCTTTAAATCTGGATAACTCTCACTGAGAGCAAACAACTTCCCAATAGCTTTAGTAAGTTCTCCTGAAGTATTCATCTCATCTTCTGGTGTCTTAGCATTAACAAAGTTATTGCGAGCTTTAACTACATCTTCTAAAGTCCCTTTTTCATGTTTGGCATATCCTTTTACAGTTTCAACTAAATTAGGAATTAAATCAGCTCGCCTTTTCAATTGAACATCAATCTGTGACCACTGATCATCCTTTCTATTTCTCAATCCAACCAATGAGTTATAAGTAGCTAAAAACCAAATAACTACTAATACAACAACCCCTATAATAATCCATCCCCAAATTGGCATAATTATTTCCTCCTTACATTTTATCTAATTATAGTATACTACAAGTTTTAAAAATACAATACAAAAATTAAACGCTTTACATTTAAAATGACAATATCAAATCATTATATAATAAACATACTATCGCCAAATGAAAAAAAGCGATAATGATTAGCTATAGCTATTTTATAACAGTTAAGGGCATTATCTTTCCCCATGAATGCTGATACTAGCATAATAAGCGTTGACTTAGGTAAATGAAAATTAGTAATCAGGCCATCTATGGCCTTAAATTTATAACCAGGGTAGATAAAAATATCTGTAAAACCACTACAAGCACAAAAGTGGTTATACTTTTGCATAATAGTTTCTAAAGTTCTAGTAGAAGTGGTTCCAACACTTATTATACGTTTACCCTCTTGTTTAGTTTTATTAAGCAATAAAGCCACATCTTCACTCATTTCATAATATTCACTATGCATTTTATGTTCCTCTACCGTATTAACTTTAACAGGCCTAAATGTTCCTAAACCCACATGTAAAGTTATGTAAACAATATTTACGCCTTTGGCTTTAATTTGATTTAATAATTCTTTTGTAAAATGCAAACCAGCGGTAGGCGCAGCAACACTACCAGGGTTTTTAGCATATACTGTTTGATATCTATTATTATCCTCCAATTTTTTGGTAATATAAGGTGGTAGAGGCATAGTACCTAATCGGTCTAATATCTCGTAAAAAACACCATCATATATCATTTCAAAATGACGAATACCATCTTCTTTTTCCATGATACATCTAGCTTGTAGCAATCCTTCTCCAAAAGAAACAATAGTACCTTTTTTTATTCTTCTCGCTGGTTTTACCAACGTTTCCCAAATATTTCCTTCTATATTTTTTAACAATAGAACTTCAATTACAGCGCCTGTTTCTTCTTTTTGTCCAATAAGGCGAGCGGGCAAAACCTTGGTATCATTTAATACTAAGGTATCACCAGCTTGTAAATAATCTAAAATATTATTAAAATGCCGATGCTCAATTTCTTTAGTATGGCGATTAAAAACTAATAATTTTGATTGATCACGCTTTGGTAGTGGCACTTGAGCAATTAATTCCTCAGGCAAATCAAAATCAAATTCTTCTACTTTCATATGTTTTCACTTCCGTATTTATCTATAGTGTTAATTTTTAAATATATTTTCTTGATATTCAATATGTAAATGTTCATAACCCTTTTCAGTCACAACTCGACCACGAGCTGTCCTTTTTAAAAGACCATTTTGTAACAAATATGGTTCATATACGTCTTCAATAGTGGATACTTCTTCACCAATAGCGGACGCTATAGCTTCTATACCAACGGGACCACCATTAAATTTTTCAATAATGGCTTTTAATAATTGGTAGTCCGTTTCATCTAGTCCCATTTCATCAACCTTTAACCTGTTTAATGCCTTCTTGGTTGTGTCTAGATCAATTTCATTTAAACCATCAACCAAAGCAAAGTCTCTAACTCTTTTAAAAAGTCGATTGGCAATTCGAGGAGTTCCCCTACTTCTCCTTGCTAATTCTAGGGCAGCTTCCTCATTAATTGGCATAGCTAATACCCGAGAAGTTCTCTCGATAATCATCTTTAACTCTTCATTAGTATAATAATTCAATTTAGCAATAATACCAAAGCGATCACGTAAAGGGGCCGATAAATCTCCCGCCCTAGTTGTAGCGCCCACTAAAGTAAAAGGTGGTAAATCAATTTTTATACTGCGATTACTACCATCGCCACCTACTATGATATCCAAAGAAAAATCCTCCATAGCGGGATATAAAATTTCTTCAATAAACCGAGGCATGCGGTGAATTTCATCAATGAATAAGACATCACCATCTTCTAAAGTCGATAAAACAGCCGCTAAATCTCCGGCCTTTTCAATACTAGGACCACTAGCTGTCTTAATATTACTACCTAATTCATGAGCCATAATAAAAGCTAAAGTAGTTTTACCTAAACCTGGAGGGCCATAAAGAAGCACATGATCTAAAGGCTCTTTTCTAATTTTGGCTGCTTCAATAAAAACCTTGATATTCTCTTTTACATCCGTTTGACCAATATATTCCTCTAAAGTTTCAGGTCGTATACTATTATCAATCTCATCTTCTACTAATTCATAACTGGTAACTACTCTCTCTTCCTCCATAACTACCTCCTATTTAAGCAATAATTTCAAGGCCTGTTTTACCTGTTGTTCAATACTTTGATCCATATTAATTTTATTCAATATGTTTTTATAATCCTTTTCTTTATAACCAAGTCCTTTTAAAACTTCACATAATTCGTCATAATTATTATCTGGTGTTGTTTCATCATTAGATATTTGTAATTTACCTTTCAAATCTAAAATAATCTGTCTAGCTAATTTCTCGCCAATTTTAGGAAATTTTTTTAAATATAGAATATTTTCCCTTTCAATCGCATCCACAATACCACTGATAGATCCAGTTGCTAAAATAGGCAATGCCATTTTAGGTCCTAATCCTTTAACACCAATTAATCGTAAAAACAATTCTTTTTCTTCAACCGTTTTAAAACCAAATAATAAGTGTTCATCTTCCTTAATTTGTTGATATAAATATATTTGGTATTGTTTATTAATTTCAAAAGCATAAGGATTAGGCGTATAAATATAATAACCAATTCCATTAACCTCTAATACAATAGCATTAAACAATATATCACTAACTTGTCCTATCATATAATGATACATATGATCACACTCCGTTTTTACTATATCAAACATATATTCGCTTGTCAAGATATCTTCTAAATATAAAAAGAAGAACAACTAATCTTCTTTTAAATTATAATATACATTTTGAACATCATCAAGTTCTTCTAATTGATCAACCAAACTCAATACTTTCTGCTTCCCTTCATCATCTAAACTAATTTCGTTATTAGCTACATAAGTAATTTCACTAGTTAAAAATTCTTTAACACCTATTTCTTCTAGGGCCTTTTTAACAGATAATAGATCACTATCATTAGTGTAAATAACATAACTATCATCTTCATTAACAATATCAATAGCCCCATTTTCTAAAGCTGTTAACATAATTTGTTCTTCATCATATGAGGAAGGAATAACAATTACACCACGACGCTCAAAAAGATAACTAACCGAACCATCTGTTCCCAAGTTACCTCCCCGTTTAGTAAAGCAAGCTCTTACCTGACTAGCAGTACGATTACGATTGTCCGTTAAGCAATCAACCATAAAAGCTACACCACTAGGGCCATATCCTTCATAACGAATAGATTCGTAATTTTCATTATCACTAGCTCCCTTTGCTTTATCAATGGCTTTTTGAATATTATCTTTTGGCATATTAGCACTGCGAGCTTTTTCGACAACCATTCTTAAATTAGGATTACTATCCGGATCAGGCGTTCCCTGTTTAGCCGCCACATACAATTCACGAGCTAATTTTTGAAAAACTTTTCCTCTAGCAGCATCTAATTCGCCTTTTTTTCGATGAATAGTTGCCCATTTTGAATGTCCACTCATACTATCTCCTCCATCACTATATTATAAACATAAAAACTATTGTTGGCTACCTAATAATTCTTTCCTTTGAATAGTTTTTTCAATAACATTTTTGACATTTTGTTCATTAAATGGTTTAGCTAATAAATCAACAATATCATATTGGAAAACCATATCAATAACTTCTTTGGTATAAGCTCCTGTAATGATTGATACAGGTATAATAGTAAATAAATTATGATTTTTAAAATATTCAAGTACACCAAATCCATTTACATTTGGCATCATAATATCAAGTAACATAGCCGCAATAGAACCATCGGTAGTTTCCTCGATAATCTTTAAGGCTTCTTTACCATCGTCTGCTGTAATAACATCATATTGATTACTAAAGATTTTCTTAACAAAGCTGGTAATAACCGCAGAATCATCTACAATTAAAATCTTTTGTTTAAGATTATTATCTTGATTAGGCGTAAGTTCCAATATATTATCATCACTAGTATCTTCTAAATACTCTTGAACAATAGATACCGCATTTCGTACTTTATCCAGCAATTCATCATAATGTTGATAAATATAATCTGCATGATTAGCTTTACTTTCTAATTCATGTTGATAAGCACAATCAGCTAGTGGCATAAAGCCAAAATATTTAGCATCACTTTTTAAAGAATGCACAATAATAGCGTAATTAGCCATATCGGCTTTAGCTTTATATTCTTCTAATTGTGGCATTTTGGTCTTAATACCATTTAAAAACTCTGGTAACGTTGCATTATAAGTGGCCATATCACCGAATAATTCCAAACTCTTATCAACATCTACGCCATGTTCTTTTAAAAAACTTACATCTTTCACCATATCAGCTCCTTATTATAACTTTAGTATATCATAAAATTCTACTTTCTACATAGTTTTTTACCACAACTGTCAACTACTCACGAAAATCAAAATAAAAGTCTAAAATACGTACTGTATCGCCGTCTTTACACCCTAATTCACGTAATTTATCATCAATGCCTAATTTTTGTAATTTTCTAGCGAAGCGATAAGCTCCTTCTTCTTGATTAAAATTAGTCATCTTAAATAATTTTTCAACCATATCACCACTAATAACCCACACGTCATCATCTTTACTAATAGTATAAGGCTGTTCTTTTTGAAAAGTATAAATAACATGACTTTCGAATTTATCATCCTCATAAAGCGGTTCATTGTCTATTTGCGTTAAAGTTTGCGCTAAATAATCAACTAATTCCTGTAATCCTAATCCTGTTATAGCGCTTACTTCAAAAATTTTATCTTTAACCTTTGTTTTAAATTCTTTTAAATTATCACTAGAAGATGGCATATCCATCTTGTTAGCTACAATTACTTGTGGTTTATTTATTAATTTTTCACTAAAAGCTTGTAATTCAGCATTAATGGTTTGATAGGCTGTATAAGGATCAACGCCATCATTACCGCTCATATCAACTACATGAACAATTAATTTAGTTCGCTCGATATGGCGAAGGAAACGATCTCCTAAACCAACACCTTCACTAGCACCTTTAATTAACCCAGGTAAATCGGCCATAACAAAGCTTTGATTATTACTAGCTTTGACTAATCCTAAATTGGGAGTAAGAGTTGTAAAATGGTATTCAGCAATCTTAGGTTTAGCTTTACTAATTTTAGAAATGATAGTACTCTTACCAACGCTAGGTAATCCTACTAAACCAACATCAGCCAACAACTTAAGTTCTATTTTAAGCATTCTAACTTCCCCTGGTTCACCTTTTTCTGAAAAAGAAGGTGCCGTATTGGCAGCTGTTTTAAAAGAAGCATTACCTCGTCCACCGCGACCACCTTTAGCTACGATAATCCTATCATTTTTATCTTTTAAATCTCCTAAAATAAGATCAGTAGACATATCCGTAATTACTGTTCCCTGAGGAACCTTAATAATTACACTATCCATCGATTTACCATGTTTATTTTTACCTTTACCATTTTCACCTTTTTTACCAATTATTTTTTTTTGATATCTTAAATCTAGTAAAGTATGTAAACCTTCATCAACTTCAAAAATAATATCTGCGCCACGACCACCGTCACCACCATCAGGTCCACCTAAAGGAACATATTTTTCCCGTCGAAAAGAAGTGCATCCATCGCCACCACGACCAGCTTCTACTTGTAATGTCACTTCATCTATAAACATATTATCCCACCTCTTTTATTTTTGTTGGTGATCCACATTTACTTTTTATGTCAGGAACTGTATTAGCATTTCTAGAGCTTACATAACTCTCGGTTCCATCTTTGCTGTTTTTAATATAATTGTTCTTAGGTATATCTTCTAATGATGACTCTTCTGTCCATGTAACACCATTAACATTTTCATAAGTACCTCCTGCGTTCTCTTTGAATTCCATTAGCTGAACAAAATAATGAAAAATTCCCTCATAATCTACGCAGACAGCTACTGCAGATCCTGCGGTATCCCATTTATAACCTTCATCGGGTACTTCCCCAATATCTGTTGATGATTGTAATGGAAAAGTATAAAGTGTATCACGTTCTAAATTCATACTATTGGCACTAATTTGATACTTGGCTAAAGCTATCATTCGTTGAGCACTATTAACATACACATCTTGTTTATGTCTATCTAAGATACCCATGACATTAGGAATAGCTACTAACATTATAATTCCCAATATAGTAAAAGCCGCTAATAACTCTACTAAAGTAAAACCCTTTTTATTTAACATTTTCATCACCCTAATTCACTATTATTATAACAAGTTTAAATGAATAATAAAAGAAGAAATTATTTTTTCTTCTTTTGCTTAGGTTTATCATCAAAATTTCCTAATAATTGCGGTTTAATATCTAGATCATATATAGAATCACATATCTTATAATAATAAAATTGATTTAATAACAAATAATTTTTATCTTTCATAGCCATTAACAAGGCTTTTTTATATTCGGCCCTTTCTTTAGTCTTAATATATACAGGTGGTAGATTTTGTTTTTTAAACATTAAATTTAACAATGATCTAAAGGTTCTTTTATTACCATCTGCAAATGGTTGGGCTTTAATTAATTCAGTAGTTATATAGATACAAGAATTAATATAATCTAAAACAGAAAAGTCATCATGAACATCAACAGTTGGTAGTTCCTTAGTTAAAAAACTTTGAAAATATTTCTTAGCTTCATCAGCAGGTGGTACCTCCACATTAGTATTTAAAAGTAGCGCGGAACCATCCCGCAATGAGCCACCAAATTCTTTACCTAAACAGTCACAATACAATAACTGATGAATCTTCATAGCTTCAACATAAATATTAAAATTATTTTTACTAAAGTCATAATTTTTAATATAATCATAACATTTAGACAAACCAGATAATTCTCCCGGTGTAAGTGGTTCGTCGATACGACTTTCATTATATAAGTAATTACGTTTGTAATTAGAATAAATAGCATTAAATTCAGGATGTTCAATAGATTTATAATAAAGAGTAATAAGCTGTTCTAAAATATTACTTTTCTTATCATATGTATTACCACCTTGACGTAAAATTCTATTTTTATATCCTTCAAAAATTAAAATAATAAAATCTCTTACTCTTTCATTTTCCATGGTATCTCCCCTTTGTTTAGGGACATATTATATAACAATTAAGCATCTTTGTCAAATATTATCTGTTTAACATTTTCAATTTCTTTAATAGTGGTATCAGTATACAAAGTAGGATCAAAAAAGTAATCATAGCGAAATAAAGCAAAACCCTGATAATTACTTAAATTACGACCTACTAATATCTCTTTCTTGATTATATCGTCATGTTCTAACCATTCATCAGCGCCACTTAAGGCAAATTCATCAGGTAATCCTACTTTATAAAAGGCTAAAGCAACATAGAGTTTAACATGAGGATTAGTGATTAAATCATTCCACATTGTAACTGTTTCAATATAAGGTTTATTTTGATTTTCAAAGCCAAAATAAACCTGGGGCATTATATAATCAATATATCCTTCTTCACTAACCCATTTTTTTGTATCTGCATAATTTTCTTCGTAATTATTATCAATATTTCCTTCAGGTCCTATACCAAATAAAACACTTTTGTTCTCTTTTTTAATAGTACTATAAACTTTTTTAACTAATTTATTAACATTATCTAAGCGATATGCATCCAATGTTAATTTACCACCTTCATTTTGATAATCTAAGTAATTAGTTAGATCTATTTCTTTATCAGGATAAAAATAATCATCAAAGAAAATACCATCAACTTGATAATTTTTAACTATTTCTTTAACCCCTTCTGTAATAAGATTTTGAACTTCCTCGCTAGCAGGATTATAAAATATGCCTTTACCTTCTACTACTTTGACATTAGAAGTATTTAACCATTTATAAGCGGGATTACTATTACTAATAGTAGAAATATCGGTAGTTGTTCTAATACGATAAGGATTAATCCAAGCATGAACTTCAATCCCTCTAGCATGGGCTTCTTCAATAACGTACTGCAAAATATCAAAAGGTAAAGGATCGCCTTCCATATCTACAACATAATTACTAGATGGAAAAATGGCTGAATTATATATAGAATCAGAGCTACTACGGACATGAAAAATTAACATATTAAAACCATCATTGGCTATATTATTCAACATTTTTAATATATTATCTTTAGCATCAGCACCGTTTTTATTTTTTAAATATTTACTATTTTCAATATAGGATACAAAGATAGCCCTTTTTTCTTGTTGATTTATTGTCATCTGCTTAGCTAATGCTATTTCTTGTTTAGAATCTTTTTTGGTAATGTCAATTTTGACTATGGTTATTATTATAAATATTAATATAATTATTATTAAAATTTTTCTCATCATATCACCGTTACTATTATATGAACGATTATACAAAAAAAGCCCACTACTTTTGTCGATTTATTTATTAATCAATTCATCATTTTTAATGACATAAAGTTGCTTATGACGATAAAAACCATAAAAAATGTTTTCTAATTCAACCTGTTCTTTTGTTAATAATTCCTTTAACCATTTTCTTGTTTTACCTATTTGTATTAAAGTAGCATCTTGAATTTTACCATCTAAGATAAGGGCAAGCGGATAATCATGATTTAAACTTTTATTTTTAGCAAAAACCGATAATTTACCACTAACCTCTAAGATAGCATAATCAACTTCTTCAATACTTTTAATACCCTTTTCTCTTAATTGAGTTAATAAATCATCTAAGTTATAACGTTGCTTTATCATTTCCTTAAAATTAATTTTCCCTCTATTGATTATTACTGATGGTTCTCCATCAAAAACATTTCTAACTTTACTATATTTTAATGAGATTTTCGCAACTCCTATTTGAATGATAACCAACAACAAAATAGGAATAATAGATAAAAAGACACTATCTTCTAAGTTATCTATCGAAATAGCTGCCAATTCCGCAATTAAAATAGACACAATTAAATCAACAATACTTAATTCCCCTATTTCGCGTTTACCCATGAAGCGATAAACAATAGTAATCAAAATATAAAACAAAATAGTTCTTACGATTACTGTCGTGTATTCCATATTATCACCATCTTTATTGTGATAAAAGTCATAAAAAAATATACATTTACATAAATTATCCTAGGAAGTGATTATCATAAAAAAATATTTAAATAGTATAATTATTGTTGGGTTATGGTTAATAGGACTAACTCTTTTATTAACTATTTTATCTTATTTTAATATTGCAAATAATACTATTAACAATTATTGTAAAATAATTATTCCTATTATAGCTTTCTTAAGTGGTGGATGGTATATTGGCAAAAGGAGTAATAAAAGAGGCTGGTTAGAGGGTCTTAAAATTGGTCTTATTAGTTTATTATTGTTCATCCTCAGTTCTTTATTTATTTTTAATACCAATTTGGCTATTAAAAATATCATTTATTACTTTATTTTATTAATTTCTACTACTTTAGGTAGTATGATAGGCATAAATAAAAAACCATCATGATGATGGTTTTAATTCTTTAGTTATTTGTTTTATTTCTCTTTTTAAACGATAGCGACGTAACCAATATTTTTTAGGTAATAATTTTAAAGTTATCATTTTTTGTGTTTTAGCGCGTTCAAAATAATTGTTGAATAAATTATCTTTATGTTTTAACAATAAGGGTCCAAAATAGAGTTCTTTTTTACTATAATGTATTGAACCTTTTGCCCATTTCAAAACGGGATAAATCTGATTCCTATCTTCTACTAATCGTTCTTCTATGATTTTAAAACCCTGATTAGTTAAATATTGTCGTACTAATGGTGTATCCGTGTTAATACTTACAATGATATGTTTGATTTGAGAAAAATATTGACGACCATTTTGAAAAAGGCCAATAATTGTTCTACCTCCCATACCAGAGATAACCACTGTATCAGTATCTTCATCCATTGTTTGTAAACCATGGCCTTGACGTACTTTAATAACATCTTGAAGGTGATATTGGGCAATGTTTTTTTTAGCGCTTTCTAAAGGACCTTCTTTATTATCAGAGGCAATTATACTATTACCTAAATTTTTTAAAGCTACATAAATATCAAGGTAGGCATGATCACAACCAACATCTATTATATTACTACCAGGATCAACCATATCAGCTACTGTTTGTAAACGTTTGCTTATTTTCATATTAATCCGTTAAAAAATCTTTTAGTTTACGAGAACGTGATGGATGACGTAGTTTCCTTAGAGCTTTAGCTTCTATTTGACGAATACGTTCCCTAGTAACACCAAATATTTGACCTACTTCTTCCAAAGTGCGACATTGTCCATCATCTAAACCAAAGCGTAAACGTAAAACTTTTTCCTCACGATCAGTTAAAGTCAATAGGACACCAGATAACTCTTCTTTTAGCATTTCCACTGTAGCATATTCTTCAGGGCTCATGGTTCTCTCATCTTTAATAAAATCACCTAAATGGCTGTCATCTTCTTCTCCAATAGGGGTCTCTAAAGAAACAGGATCTTGACTTATTTTATACACTTCTCTTACTTTTTCAACTGAAATACCAAGGCGAGAGGCAATTTCTTCATCCGTTGGTTCCCTATTCAATTCTTGGGTCAATTGTCGTTGAACCCTAGCCAATTTATTAATTGTTTCTACCATATGCACTGGTACACGTATTGTTCTAGCTTGATCAGCAATAGCTCTAGTAATAGCTTGTCTAATCCACCATGTAGCATATGTGGAAAATTTATAACCTTTAGTTGGATCAAATTTATCTACGGCTTTCATTAGGCCAATGTTACCTTCCTGGATTAAATCCAAAAATTGCATACCACGACCAACATAACGTTTAGCAATCGATACCACAAGACGTAAATTAGATTCCGCTAACATTCTTTTAGCAAATTCATCACCTTGCTCTGCTAGTTTCGCATATTCAAATTCTTCATCAGCTGTCAATAGATTAATACGTCCTATTTCTTTTAAATACATTCTAACAGGATCATTTATTTTAACATCTTTTGATAGAGTTAAATCTTCTACATCAGTACTATCATCATCTTCTTCATTATCCGTATCATCTTCGGATATAATTTCAATGTTATTATCAACAAAAGTATGATATAAATCATCTAGAGTATCATTATCAATGTCTAATCCCTTTAATTCTTCAGCTAGTTGTTCATAAGAAATAAAGCCCTGTTTTTTCCCTAACTCTAATAATTTAGCTTTTCTTTCTTCTAATGTCTTTAATTCTTCGACCATTTTTTCAGCTCCCCACTCTTAACTTTCTTATTCTTTCTGCAATCTTAGCTTGTTGTAAAGGATCTGTTTCCTTTTCAATCATAGATTGTAATCTTTTAACTTCCAACTTCTTATTATAATCTTTAATTACAGCAAAATAATCTAAAATAACACTCATTGGTACCTTTTCGACAAAAGATATAGCTACAATTTGATTTAATAGAGATAACAATTCTTTTTTATCTTCGATGTAAGTATAAAAATCAGCTAACACAATAGTACCATATTTTTTATAATAATAAGAAATTTCACTAGCT
Organism: uncultured Bacilli bacterium; assembly: GCA_947632325.1. Lineage (GTDB taxonomy): Bacteria > Bacillota_I > Bacilli_A > RF39 > UBA660 > CANPXY01. Next base: position 5,989 of record CANROU010000016.1, on the reverse strand, counting down.
AGAAAACGACATGTTTCATCTGGTAAATATAGTTTTTCTTTTTCAAATTGTCTAATCACATCATTATCAACTAACATATAATAAATAATAGCAAACATAGCTTTTTGATATTTACTATATTTAGGAATATTTCTCTTACTAGGTATTAAAGTATTATTATTAGATGGTTGTTTGCTTAGTAAATCCTTTAAATGTTTTTCTAGGGTATTATAACCTATATTGAATTCTTTTGCAAGGTTTTTTAACATCATTTCTCGATGAATTTCATCATTTATTTGGCTAATCTCCTCTAAAGCTTGATGAATATAAGCTGTTTTTTCCTCATCACTTGATAAATTAACTTTTTCTTTTAATGTTTTCATTTTATAATCACGAAAATGCATAGCTTTTTCTATTAAACTTTCAAAACGTTCTTTTCCAAAAGTTAAAATATATGTATCTGGATCATAATCACCATCTAACGCAATAACTTTAGGTTCAATTCCTAATTGTAATAGATGTTGTCCAATAGCTAGAGTAGCTTTTTTACCAGGGCCATCACCATCTAAACATAAAATAATATTAGGTGATAGTCTTTTTAGTAAATTAGCTTGTTCATTAGTAAGAGCAGTTCCCATTAAAGCCACGGTATTACGTATACCTATAGTTGATAGCCTGATAACATCCATAAAGCCTTCGGTCACAATAACACTTTTTTTAATTCTAGCTTCTTCTTTAGCAACATGATAATGATATAAAGTTAAACCTTTTTTAAAAATAGGCGTTTCTTTAGTATTTAAGTATTTATTTAAATGACTATCATCATATATACGACCTGAAAAACCTACTACTCTACCATTAATATCGTATAAAGGAAATATAATTCGATCAATATAAATATCATTATCATTATTACTTAAACCAATTTGATTAAGCGTTTGATAATCATAACCTTTTTTAATAAGCAATTTTGTTAAATCCTGTTTGTTGGTTAAAGACAAACCAATTTCAAATTCTTTGATAACTTTATTATCTAGTTGTCTATTTACTAAATAATCTCGAGCTTTTTTACCATAGTTAGTATTTAGATTATTTTGATAATATTTTAAAGCTAATTTATAAATATCATAATATTTATCATAACGATTAGGTTTAGTTTGAGTTTTAATATTAGCAACACTAATGCCTGCTTTTAAGGCTAATAATTGAAGGGCCTCCCTAAAGTTTATATGTTCATAATCCATGATAAAGCGGTAGACATTACCAGTGGCATGACAAGAAAAACAAGTAAAGATTTGTTTCTCCCGAGAGACGCACATAGAAGGATTAGTATCATCATGGAAAGGACAAACGCCAAAAAAATTTTTACCTTTTTGAATAAGAGGAATTCTTTCGCTAATTATATCAACAATATCTACTTTACTACGTACTTCATTTACAATATTTTGTTGGTCTATCATAATTTCCTCCTTTCAAATAAGTAAGGTGGTTTCATCAATAAAATGATAATTTCCTAGATATTTTATTTGACTAACTAAATCAAATAAGGCCCGATCTTTACCTTTAGCTTCTAACATTATATCAACATCACAATCAACTTTTTTTAAAATTTTTAAAAAGTTCATAAAATCAGGCCCATTTATATATTCACTATGACTACGAAAGTCTTTTTTTGTTTTATTTTTAGGTGATGAAAAATGAATCTTCGGTGGTAGATTAGTGTCTTTCCATGTTGCAAATATTTCTTCTAAATAATCTTCAATTTTTTCTTTATTATTATTGCACAAAAAATGATGATAATCAAGTACCATAGGTATTTTTAATTCTTGACAAAGAGCTAAGACATCTAAAACTTGAAATACCTTATCATCATTTTCTAATACCACACGATTTTTTATATTAGCGGGTAATTTATAAAAATTTTCTTTAAAACGCTTAATAGCTTCCTCTTTTCCGCCTTGATTACTACCAACGTGTAATATTAACTTACCATTTTTAATTTTACAAAGCGATAATAGTTTATCATGGTATTTTAAAATATTAATGGTATTGTCTACAACTTCTTTTCTATCACTATTTAAAACAGCAAATTGATCAGGATGCAGGTCAACACGCATATTATGATCATTAATTAATTTACCTATTTTATTATAAAGATCTTTATAAGGAACATAATATGAAAAAGATACCAATGGATGAGTTACTAAAGGCAACAATTTAGAACTAAGACGATAAAAGTGGATGTTATTACGTATATTATAAAATAAGATGTCCTCTAGTTGCCCTAAATTAGATCTAATTAATTGATCCAATTTAGCTTTTTGTTCTTTTTTAGATAATTTTTGATAATTAGTATAAGTAATAGTTGCGGATGAAGTAATAGAAATAGATAGTGGTAAAGACACATAACCTAAGTGAATTTTCATTTGTATCACCTTTTATATTATTTGAAAAAAAAAGAAAATCATACTTATTTATACTTAAATAAGCGATTTCCTAGTAAACACTTCAATATCTTTATCTAAAAAGACATCAATAGTAGCTTTATCAACAATTTTCACCCACCCTAAACCATTAACTACCAAGTCTTCATGATATTTAATATCATAAGTGCGTTTAGCAATATTTTTAAGGGTCATATTTTTGTCTAAATTAACTCGTTTTATTTTAATATCATTAGATAAATAAAAAGTAAAACTATTTCTTGCTCCTTCTATATAATCAATACGCATGAAATCTCCAATTAATAAACTTTGCCCTTTTTTTAATTGATAAGTTTTTGGTTTGATTTCTTTTTTAGGATGTATTTTTTTAAGAAGTTCGGTTGATACATAATTGCTTATGTTACCATGATCTACTAATCCAGGAGTATCAACTAAGGTTAGATAATCGGATAATACTATTTCTATTTTATTTAAAGTAGTAGATGGTAGAGGTGAAATAGTTAAAGTAGCTTCTTGATTAGAATAATTTTTAATTAATTTATTGATTAATGTACTTTTACCAGCGTTAGTATGTCCTACTACATAACATTTTTTACTGGGCTGATTTAATTTTATTTTTTTAAGTAGTAAATCTATATTATAATTTTTATTCGCACTTATTATCACAATATCAATAAAATTAATACCTAAATCTTTAATATACTCTATTATCTTATCATCACGAACTGATTTAGGTAACACATCCCGTTTATTTAAAACTAATATCATAGGATTATTAAGATATGTTTTAATATGCGCTAAATCACGATCTAAATTTAATAAATCAGTTAGGTAAAGAACTAAATCTTTAGTTTTTCCTACAGCTTTTAATATTTTCAAATATTCATCATTAGACTTAGTGCTGATTTCATATTCACCATAATTTTTCATACGAAAGCACCTTTGACAAATGTCATTGTCCATGTTAGTGGTATATCCATCTTGTAACATATTTTCATCTTGTAACAATACTCCACAACCAAGACAATATTTATTAGATTTCATAATAACTTCCTCTTTTCAATGTTCCTTTTTTACTAAAGTATTTAAAAAGTAAATTTTCAAAAAAACGATTTATACTAGTTATTTTCATATCTTTTTTACCTAAAGGATCAACTAGTATAGTCATGATCTTAAAGCGATTACCTGATACTATATCCGTCATTAATTGATCACCAATCATAACCATTTCTTCCTTAGCAAACTGATATTTTTTTTGAATAGTTTTTAAACCTTTGGTAAATGGTTTCATAGCCCAACTGATTCCTTCAATATCTAAAGTATCTACAAAAGGTTTGATTCTTTTTTTATTATTATTAGAAATAATAATAATCTTAAAATCTTTTTGTAATTTATGACATAGTTTCTTGATTTCTTCAGGGCAAAAACGTTCATTTATCAGCGCTAAAGTATTATCTAGATCAAAAATAAGACATTTAACTTTTTTTTGTTTTAATTTATCATAAGGTATATCAAAAACACTTTTTTTATACATTGTTGGAATATAGGAATGCATAAAACATCACCTCTATTTTTTTATTTAATTATTAACACGATGTCTTACCATAGGAGTTAACATATCAATCTTAGCAAATTGATAGCCGTTATTTCGAGCATATTTTATTATATCACGTAAAGCTGTTAAGGTCTTATAATTATTTTCAAAATCATGCATCAACACCACATTATTTTTAGTATGGCTTAAACCCTGTATAACACTTTGATAAACTTCACTAGCTGAATTGACTTCACCGGCATCACCACTACCAACGTTCCAATCAAAATAATGATAACCTCGGTTAACTACCTCTTTAGTAAGATATGACATTATTCCAGGAGAATATTTACGACTAATGGTATTACTACCACCACCTGGAAAACGAATTATTTTACTTTCAACGCCAATAATATTTTTTACTTTATTACTTATTTGTTGTAAATCATTAAAATAAGCATCACCGGATTGATAAACACGAGAATAATCATGAGTATAACTATGTAAGCCAATGGTATGTCCTTCATCATATGCCCGTTTAATCAAATAATTAAGATTATCAGCGTGATTAATCACAAAGAAAGTAGCTTTAACATTTTCTTCTTTTAAAATATCAAGTAGTTGAGGAGTAATTGAATTACTTGGTCCATCATCAAAGGTTAAATATATTATTCCATTACCACTAGTTGTAGGACGTTGTTGTACTCGAACTTTACGACTTACTTCAGCTGTATTACCAGCGACATCTGTCACTGAATATATTAATTCATATTCTCCTAATTTGGAAGTATCAACACTACCTTTTATTTGAACTTTATTAGTAATATCGCCATCACAAACATCGATAGCTTCATAGCCATCATCAACATATGTTTGTCCAAGATAAATATTTTCTTCACTACTACCTTTTAGTTTAATATCTGGTATAACATCATCTTTAAATTGATACTTTCTCACCGCTACCGTTTTATTATGAGCTTTATCTTCTACAGTATAGGTTATTTTCATTTGTTTTTTATCTTCTTTAATCTTAACCTTATCCTTTAAATCTTTATCATAATTATCACTAACTTCATAACCTAATTCTTTGTACTCTTGTCCAGGACAAACAGATACTTCCTTACCACCAGTTAAAGTTATTTTAGGTTTTTCTTTATCTACAACTTCGACAACTCTTTCTTTTTTTAAATTTAATATTCCCAATTTATAATTATATATTATTTTATAAGTTCCTAATTTATTACTATTAACTTTACCATTAATTTTTACCTTTTTATCTTTAGTAAATAAGTACTTAGCATAAGCCCCTTTTTCCTTATATTTTTCTTGATAATTTAATTCTACTTTATCACTGCCTTTTAAAATAATTCTAGGACTTAACCATACGATAAGTAAACTGATAATAAGCGCAACCAAACATATAGTTAAATATCTAATTTTTTTCTGGTTATGGAGTAATTTTGCTTTAAGCTTACTACTAGATTGTTCTATGTCGTTTGCTTGTTTCATTTTTATCACCACACTTACCTATATCATTTATTATAACACAATTAGACACATTTTTACAAAAAAAGAAGCCTTCGCTTCTTTACAATTTTATCCTATCCTAAAAGCTGGTGATATGCCTTGAATTGAACCTGCGCCAAAGTTATTATAGTACCCTGTATTGTCAAAAGCCGTGAAACGATATGGTGCTCCATAATTAGCAAAAAAGGTTGAACGCAACCACCAAGCAGTAGGTGTTCCTTGATAATTTTTTACAATTACAGTATTATTATTGTAATTACTTACTTCATTGTTTTTATAATAATCTAATTGTCTTGTATAAAATCCCGCACTATCGCTATTGTACGGATCCTTTGGGGTTCCACCTATAAAACCAGTTACCTCCCTTATAGATAATAAATATAATTGATCATAAGTAACAAAGTAATCTTCGTCGTCAACATCGCTTGTCGCACCAGATATTACTCTAGTAGTTAAAATCCCTCTTTTTAAATCTTCTGGAAAATCTCTATAGAATGTTTCATAA
>CANROU010000015.1 GCA_947632325.1 uncultured Bacilli bacterium | reverse complement strand
TTTACACCCAATAAATCCGGATAACGCTCGCTCCCTACGTATTACCGCGGCTGCTGGCACGTAGTTAGCCGGAGCTTTCTTGAAAGGTACCGTCACTCCTAAGTCATTTCCTACTTAGGTCGTTCTTCCCTAACAACAGAGTTTTACAATCCAAAGGACCGTCATCACTCACGCGGCATTGCTCGTTCAGGGTTTCCCCCATTGACGAATATTCCTAACTGCTGTCTCCCGTAGGAGTTTGGGCCGTGTCTCAGTCCCAATGTGGCCGATCACCCTCTCAGGTCGGCTACGCATCGTCGCCTTGGTAGGCCGTTACCCCACCAACAAGCTAATACGCCGCAGGCCCATCTTCAAGCGAAGCTGTAAAGCTCCTTTTAATATAAGATAACGTATCATCTTATATATCATCCGGCATTAGCAATCATTTCTAACTGTTATTCCAGACTCGAAGGTAGGTAACCTACGTGTTACTCACCCTTGCGCCACTAAGTGAGAATCCAAATCCAACTTTGTGCAAGCACTCCATCTTCAATGGGTCACTTCGTTCGACTTGCATGTCTTAGGCATGCCGCCAGCGTTCATCCTGAGCCAGGATCAAACTCTCAAAAAAATATTTTAGGTTTGAATTAAAATTTTCCTAGCTACTCAAATTGACGTTTTGCTCAGTTTTCAAAGATCATCTCTGTAATCACAAGTTGCGTTAATAATATACCAAAAAACAACGACAATGTCAACAACTTTTTTTATTTTGTTCATTTTTTTGATGTTTTAAGGCATAATTTAACACCGATTTTGCTCGATGTGTTTCTAATATATCAACTATATTAAGCCTTGTCAATGTTTTTTTTCGATTTTTGTCATTTTTTTTGTAAACCCATTATTATTGATATATTACATCTCTATTATATGTTTATTTTTCTAAATATTTCCCTTTTTGTAAAAAATAAAACGACAATTTGTCGCTAATTTGTCACCTTTTTTTTATAATTTTGATAATCCTTATAATATTTTTCCACCACTCCAGCTTGAAATGGTTCCTCTTTACTACGAACTTTATTGATTAAAACACTTAATTCTTCCTTTAATATAGTATCTATCTCTTGGGAATAATGCATCAAATTCTTATGATACTTATATTCTCCTCGATCCAAAAGTTTAAAAGACCCATCTGGAAAAACTCGTAAATCCAAATCATAATCAATATACTTAATAGTATCATCTTCCACAATAAACGGCGAAGCCATATTACAATAATAATATATACCCCCTGTTTTATATTGTCCTATAACATTAAACCATTGCTTACGATAAAAATAAATAACCGCTGGTTCTTTAGTTTTCCATACCCTTCCATCTGATTCAACCACCCTAGTCCTATTATTACCAAATATTAAATAATCATCGTGTATTTCAAGTAGAACAGCTTCATCCCATTCTCTATGAATCTTGCCATTATGTTTATAACTATGTATTTTATATTGTTTTCCTATTTTTAAATTTTCCATGTTATTACCCCGTCTCTAATACCATTATAAATTGTTTTTGCATTTTTTTCAAACACAGAATATCTTTTATCTTTTATGTAGGTAATTATACCCCATCATTACTATAAATAATATACCTAAAAGCAAAAAAATCCAAATCAAAGGGTTTTCATAATGATTAATAAACCAATGCTTAAGTGCCCCAAACCAAGTTGTGATAGTATTCCATAATTGATTCATCACATATCACTCTCCTCATTTAGTATACCATAATATTAACAAGAATGCCATTTAATCAATAAATTATTATCTTTTGGTTATAATAGATAGTAAGCTAAAGCGTCGATTGACTTTAAACAATAAAACTTATATACTAAAATTAATATTAACAGTATGAAAGAAGGAATACGCATGAAATTTACATCCTTAACTTTAAAAGAATTCACCACTTTTGCTGATCAACATGAGCAAATTACTTTTCATCAAACTACATCATGGGCTAATCTCAAAAAAATAAACAACTGGACACCGCATTATGTAGGTATTAAAAATCAAAAAAAAATATTGGCCGCCTCACTTATATTAGAAAAGAAAACACCCCTACATAAAAGTATTTTCTATGCACCCCGTGGTTTTTTGATCGATTACGATGATAAAGAGCTTATAACATACTTTACCACAGAAATTAAACAGTATATCAAAGACCATAATGGCATATTTGTAAAAATTGATCCTTATATTATGTACCAGGAAAGAGATCAATTAGGTAATATTGTTGAAAACGGTATTAATCATAAAACAGTAGTTAAAACCTTAAAAAATTTAGGATATCGCCACAAAGGCTTTACTATGTATCAAGAAACTTTACAACCACGATGGCTATTTGTTCTTCCTATCAAAGATCATTCTTATGAAGAAATTAAGCAAAACTTTGATAGTAAAACCAAACGTATTTTGAAGAAAAATGCTAAGATGAACATTAAAGTTCGTGAGCTAAGCAAAGAAGAAATACCTATCTACAAACAAATAATACAATCAACCAGCAACCGTCGAGAATTTGTAGATAGACCCCTTTCCTATTATGAAAACATGTGGGATGCCTTCCATGATGATGGACACCTCAAAATTATGGTGGCAGAATTACACGTCAAAAAATATATTGCGACTTTAAAACAAGAAATAAAACAGTTAAAAGAAGAGCAAAGAATAAGAGAAGAGAGAAGAAAAACAGAAGATGTGAATGAAAAAAAATATTTAGCTAAAAAACAACAAAGCGAAGAAAAATTAAGTAAAGCTCAACACCAAATTGCTGAGATGGAAGAATTAAAAGAAAAATATGGCGATATAATTATTTTAGGCGGTATGCTTTTTCTTCTCTATGGCAAAGAAATCGTTTTCCTAATGGGTGGATCTTTCGAAGAATTTTTGCCTTTTCAGTCTTCCTATTCTATACATGAATACATGATTGAATATGCAATCAAAAATGGTTATGAAGCTTATAATTTCTATGGTATCACTGGCATATTTGATGAAAGCAACCCCCTTTATGGTATCTATTTTGCTAAAAAGGGCTTCGGTGGTAAAGTAGTAGAGTTAATTGGAGAATTTGATTTAATTACTAATAAATTATATTACTATATATATAGGATGAGTTTTGCAATTTATCATACTACCAAAAATTTTATACAACATTTAAAAAAGAACTAAATCAATTAGTCCTTTTCTTTTTTTTAAATTTCGCAGTAATTGCGTTAATGGCCTTTTCCCCAAACACCTTATTTAAAGTTTTAGAACGAATAGTTAAGGCTAAATAAATAATTGCGCCAATCACCGTATACATAATGACAATAGGAATATTTAAAAATCTATTATTTGAGACAGTTGGCAGAAAATATTGAAGCACTAAAATAATAATGGCCATAGCTACTGTTGAACATACAATATTAATAAATTGCTTGATAGTATTTTCATAATGAATTCCATATTTTTGTTTAAGACACACAAGACAAATAAACAAAGATAACAAATAGCCTAAAATAGATGCTGTAATTGCTCCATAATAAGCTGGAAGTCCCATTTTATGAAATCCATAAATCAAAGGAACATTCAAAACAATTTTTAATAAGAAGCCCGAAAATAAACTTATAAATACCTGTTTATAATATTTTAGCACCTGAATAATCGTAATAGCCGCTGTAAACAGACAAAGTACTAAAGCCACAAAAACAAAATAACAGAAAGTTGAGGCACCATATGTACTAGCACCATAGAAAATCATCCACACAGGTTTAGCAAGCAAACTTAATCCTACCGTCATGGGTACTGTAAGATAAAGTAGAATTTGAAACGTTTGATTTATTTTATGTTCTACATCTTTTCTATCATTGGATACAAAACTAGCTGTTAAATTTGGTACTAAGCTTACAATAACCCCTGTACCAATAGATGCAATGATCATATTTAATTTTAAGCCCCAGGTAGAAATAACACTCATTATACTTTCAGCATCTTTAATATCGTAACCTAGACCATTAACTAAAGTTTTCACTAATGTAACCATATCAACAGAATTATATAAAGTCTTAAATATATCAATCATAATAAGTGGTAAAGCATACCAAAATAATTTTTGTAAGATAACTTTATTTGAAATCTTTGGTTCCTTAATATTGTCAACCGTTTTTTCAAATTGTTGTTTATTTTTAAAACGCTTTTCCACTAAGAATAAATATGATACTAAAGCACCGATAGTAGCGCCAAAAACAGCAACACCTACGGCGGTTGTTAACGATAAATGGAACACTTTTAAAGTTAAGAAACTACCAAAAATAATGATGGTTACTCGTACTAATTGTTCCAGAACTTGACTAAAAGAAGTAGGAGCAATAAACTTATGTCCTTCAAAATAACCACGATAAATACTTAAAATAGGAACAATTAAAATAGCTGTAGAAATAACTCTAATAACAAAAGTAATCTGTCCTAAAGTATTCCCACCTTGAATATCTCCAATAATCAATCTAGCTATACTAGGCGCAAAAACAATCAAAATAATAAAACATATTACCCCTAAAATAAGTGAAATTCTTTTTCCTAGTAAGAATGCTCGTCTTTTGGCATTCTCATATCCAAGAGTATGATATTCACTAATCAGTTTACTAATAGCCATAGGAATACCAGCGGATGAGATACTTAAAAAAATGGCATATATATTATAAGCATACCCATATAAAGCTCCCCCTTGTTCACCAATTATTTGATAAAAAGGTATTACATATAAGATTCCTATAATTTTTGTTAAAACAATAGCAAAAGTAGCAATAAAAGCTCCTTGCATAAAATTATTCTTTTTCATCTTCTTTTGCACATCGTCACATCCTAACCTCTTTTTCCATATTAATCATATCATATTTTAAAAGTTTTTTAAACTATTCTTACTTTTGATATATTATCATGGCTGAAAAGCAGTAGATTTGCTCTTCAGAAAAGACCGAAGTACTTACTTGAAATTTAATATCGATAACCTCTCCATCTAATTCATCCAAGAAATCATTAACACTATTTTCTAAATCTTTTTCATGGGCTTCATCAATAACTTTTACTTTCATATTATCACCATGACAAATATAATATATTCTTAATACATAATATGTCAAAAAATGAAAAAAGGAAGCCAAAGCCTCCTACTTCACAACGATATTGACAATCTTACCTTTGATAACAATAATTTTCACAATCTCTTTACCTTCTGTATGACGTATGACATTGTCACTTTTCATAGCTTTTTCCTTAATCGCATCTTCACTATCACTATTATGAACTTTGATTGTAGCTCGTACTTTACCATTAACTTGAACAGCTATTTCCTTTTCATCTTCCACTAATTTAGCCCCATCATAAGTTGGCCATGGTTCATAAGCAAGAGTATGATCATGCCCTAAGATTTGCCACATTTCCTCTCCAACATGAGGCGTAATACAGCTCATCATTTTAACAAAGTCTTCAGCATATTTTTTAGGACATTTACCTACTTTGTAGCATTCGTTAACAAAGATCATCATTTGACTAATAGCGGTATTGAAACCAAGGTTTTCAAAATCTTCTGTAATCTTTTTCACCGTTTGATTGTAGATTTTATCAAGTGTACCATCGCTTTCTTCTGTCAAGTTGTCTAAATTCGTAAAGAAGCGCCATACACGATCGATAAACTTCTTAGCTCCCTCTACCCCTTGTTTACTCCATGGTTTAGAAGCCTCAATTGGTCCCATAAACATTTCATACAAGCGTAGCGTATCAGCACCATATTCATTGGCAATATCCTTTGGATCAATGGCATATTCTGGATACCTTTTACCCATTTTAATTCCATTCTCGCCTAAAATCATACCTTGATGAACAAGTCGTTTAAACGGTTCTTTAACAGGTGATAATCCTTTATCAAAAAGATAACGATTCCAAATACGAGAATAGATTAAATGTCCTACGGCATGTTCAGGTCCTCCCATGTATAAATCAACAGGTAACCAATGTTCAGCCAGTTTTGGATCACAAAATGCTTTATCATTTTCTGGATCAATATAACGGAAATAATACCAACTTGAGCCAGCACTACCGGGCATCGTAGAAGTTTCCCTTATTCCATGACATCCGTCTTTAGTCGTATATTCTTTCCATTTGGTTGCATTTTCTAGTGGTGCCTTACCATGATGCCCTTTATAATCTTCTAACTCAGGTAAAACAAGAGGTAATTCCTCATCACTAAGTACAATATCTCTTCCATCATCTAAATGAACAATTGGTACTGGTTCACCCCAATATCTTTGACGGGCAAAAATCCATTCCCGAAAGCGATAATTTATCTTACGACTACCACAGTGATGTTTCTCTAACCAAGAAATCATTTCATTAATGGCTTCTTCCTTTCCAAGACCATTTAAAAATCCTGAATTAATATGCACACCATCACCGGTATAAGCTTCTTTAGTAATGTCGCCACCTTCCAACACTTGAATGATGGGAATATTAAATTTTTTAGCGAACTCATAATCACGTTCATCATGAGCAGGAACGGCCATGATTGCTCCTGTACCATAACTGGCTAGAACATAGTCACTAATATATATAGGAATTTTTTCATCATTAACCGGATTGATGGCATAAGCGCCTGTGAAGACACCTGTTTTATCCTTATTAAGTTCCGTTCGCTCCAAGTCACTTTTCGATGCACAGGCTTTTTTGTATTCTTCAACTTCTTTTTTATGTTCATCAGTAACAATTTCATCAACATAAGCATGTTCAGGAGCAAGCACACAATAAGTTGCGCCAAACAAAGTATCACAGCGTGTCGTAAAGACGGTGAATTCTTTATCATGTCCTGCAATTTTAAAATTAACATGTGCCCCTATAGACTTGCCAATCCAATTTCTTTGCATCTCTTTCGTAGACTCTGGCCAATCGATTTCATCAAGGCCTTCCAAAAGTTTTTCAGCAAAAGCAGCCTGATCGATACAAAGTTGTTTCATGTTTTTACGAATAACCGGGTATCCCCCGCGTTCAGATTTACCATCTACTACTTCATCATTGGAAAGCACCGTTCCAAGTTCCGGACACCAATTAACTGGCATATCGACGTATTTAGCATAACCATCCTGATAAAGTTGTTTGAAAATCCACTGAGTCCATTTATAAAACTTAGGGTCGCTGGTACAAACCATCTTGTCCCAATCATAATCAAAACCAAGCGAATTAAGTTGTTCACTAAAATAAGCAATATTCTTGTTAGTAAAGCCATTAGGATGATTACCTGTTTGAACCGCATATTGCTCAGCTGGAAGTCCAAAAGAATCATATCCCATAGGATGAAGCACATTGTATCCTTGCATTCTTTTCATTCTAGATACAATATCGGTTGCGGTATATCCTTCAACATGCCCAGCATGAAGTCCAACACCAGAGGGATAAGGAAACATATCCAAAACATAATATTTTGGTTTAGAAAAATCCCAGACATCTGTTTTAAAAGTATTATTCTCTTTCCAATACTGTTGCCATTTTTTCTCTATTTGCTTAAAATCATACATCTATAGTCATTCCCTTCTTCTTATAATATAAGCCTATAATATGATATGAAATAAATAATATAGGTAATAACAGAACAAATCCTACTAATAACTGCAATCCTATGCCAGTTATCATATCAATAACAGTCACCACAATAGCCAAATCAAGCGATGTAACCACTCCCATTAATTGTAATAATTTCCAGTAAGTAATTTTAGTTAAATCTAGTTTATATTTCATAACTACATACTGAATCTCCATAGGTAATTTAGCTTCATCGATCTTCTTTTTGCGACCTCTTTTAATTTTTCCTTTTTTCTTTCTATTTATTTTATTGAATTCTTTACGAATTGTAAAGACATAATAAATCATATAAATAAAAATAAATGTTAATATAAAAACCAATATTTTTCTCACAATGCCTCCTACAAAAAAAGTCCTTATGCCAAAACATAAGGACGCCTATATTCTACATATTGATAAGCGCGGTACCACCTTACTTCATAATAAATTATGCAGCTCTTTGTTTTAACGGGCATACCGAAATGCTTTAAGATAGTCAAGTTCATAATTTTTATTATTTGTTTTCACCAACCACAAACTCTCTATTAAATAAAATGATTACTAATACTACTACCAACATTTAAATATATTATTAGTATATTAGATTTGTTCAATATATTCAAGTAATTTCAAAAATAATTTCATATGTGCTCTAGCCAAACCAAGTCGTCTTAGCTTTCTTATCTGGATTCTTTTTTTGTTCATCGGTAAATCACTAAAAATTACACTAGCAATCTTTTCTTTCATAAAGGTTTCAATCTGTAAATCCATCAAGATGCTGTTAATATCTTCATTAATTATTCTAACCGCATCTATTTCTACATCTCGACCATTACATTCTATTACTAATTTACCAAGGGTAGGAACATCTTGAATTTCTACTATAGAATCAGCCTCTTCAGTATAAAAATTAATATCCGTTAACACTTCACCATTAAAAGTTACTTTTACTTCCTGAAACATTTTGGTATCACGAAAACGGATTTTATAATCCCTTTGTTCAGGAACTATGCCAGCGTTCCCATCAATAGATTGAATAATAACTTTATAACTATGTTTAGTATACTGTGAATTAATAACAGTTTTCAAATAAAAACCATCTTGATATGCCATACTTTCCCCATCATCTTCATATAAAATATATTGACTATTCTTACCTGGGAAAAATAAGATTTCTAACTTTTTAGGATTCCCTTTAGCATTTAAGTTTCCATTATCTAAAGGTATAATAGAACCAGCTTCTACAAAGACAGGATAATCTTCTTCTTTAAAGAATGATACATAACGATTAGGACCTGGAAATTTTTTCCCGCTTTTTAAATCATACCAAATACCTTTAGGAATATAAAAAGTATGAATAGTTCGATCCATAACCGGATCTTTTTTAGATAAAATAGGAGCACACAACAACTGACTTCCTAAATAATATTGATTTTTGAAATTATCATCATCATAAGCCCAAGGATAATCATAATAAAAGGGTCTTACTATAGGAGTACCATTGCAATGATAAAGATTTGCTTCAGTATATAAATAAGGAATTAGGCGATGCCGAAGTTGTAAATAATCAGTTACAATATGCTGTGTCTTAATATCCCAAAGCCATGGTTCCTTTTTATAATAATTGCCTCTTGCTGCATGAAAACGCAATATAGGACTAAAAACACCTAATTGCACATAACGAATATAAAGTTCACTTTCTTCAATACCGCCATAATTTCCTCCAATATCATGACTAATCCAACTAACGCCACTATTGGCAGCCATAATATTATATTGCGGTAATTTTTTCAAAGTATCCCATCCTATTTTAGTTTTACCTGAGTACAAAATAGGATAACGGTGTTCAGCTAAGTGCGCATTTCGAGCTAATAACATGTTTCGTTTCTTTTTATCACGACCACTATCTAAGAATTGATAGTGATTTAAAAGCCATAGAGGAAGAGTATCTGTTTGATCATAATCATTCCAAAAAAAATCTACTCCTAACGCTTCTAGTGGATGTAAAAACAATTTCATATACACATCTAAAAAGCGTGGATTCAAAGGATCAAACATAATGATTTTATTATCAGTAATACCCAAATATTGACAAGCTTGTTGATAAAATTGTTCGTGAGGAAATAATCCTTGTTTAGGATTAATATGTAATCCTACATGAATATTTTTTTCGTGTAATTTTATAATCATATCTTCTGGATTAGGAAATAGCGCTGAATTGAAAGTAAAACCTGTAATTAAGTTCTGTTGATTACTACCATTACGAATATGCCAATCTTTATCTAAAAGAATAACACTCAAGGGAATGTCATTTTTTTCAAAACGATCAACCGTGTTCATAATACCAGCTTGATTATAAGTAGCATTCCTACTCCACCAATTACCAAGAACATACCTTGGAACAAGTGGCGGATAACCTGTTAATTTATAATAGTCTTCAAGTCCTGCTAGAAAGTCATCTTTATAGCAAAAAACATAAATATCAATAGATCCTTTTTCGCGATCGGCTAGAGTTCCATCCTCTAAAATAATTTTATCATCACTATCATCGAAACTTACAAAACCATCCTGTGAATACAGTCCTCTATTAACAGGAGCATCTTTTTGATTTAATAAATCAAATGCCCTACCGGCACCTTTAAAATTTCTAATTTCTGGATGGCCATAATACCACACTTTTTCTATTTCTTTATTTTCATAATTTAAAGTAATCCGTAAAGTTTTTTTAGGATCTACTATTGACCCTTTAAAAGGTTTTTCTTTTTCATATTCTAATTTAAAATATTTGGTATTTATTTCTAAAAAGCGATCATCTTCAGCAACACTAAATTGAGGTAATGGAAAATTACGGAATGTTACAAGTTGAGTTGGCGCATTAAAAAATGTACCATTGGGATGATATTCCAATCGTACTAATCGTTCGGTTAATACTGTAATACGATAGGTTCTCCCACGAAGCACCGCTTGAGTATTAGGCTTTGCCTTGGCATAATCAAATTGAAATTGCTCACCGATTGGATACATCCTTCCACCTTCCTATTCTAATAATAGAATATCACAAAAGTAAAATTTTTAAAAGTAAAATAACTAAAAAAGGAATGAACATTCCTTTCAAATTATGCATTATTACTTTTTGCCATCATAAACATAGTTGAAAAGGGTAAAAGTAATAACTCGCTATTTAAATTATCAACATCACCAGAAAACAAGTCATCTATAGCTATACTATCAGTAACATCTATCTCCGGCAATTTATCTAATGTTTCACCATTTACAGTGGTACTCGCTGATATATTAATATCGGCTATATGTAAGTCTAGTTGTATTTCCTTTGTGTATTGCTTATTGGAAATTTCTTTTTGATTAATAATCTCAAGATCGACTTTACCTTGTTGTTCCTTATTTGCCATTAAGTTTAAAGAAAGCTGTTGTTTATTATTATCTTTGTTATATGAACCTTCTATGTTATACAATCCTAGTAACGAACCTTCTATTATATAAGTATTAGAATTCTTTTTAGTAACGGATAAATTAACTACATTACTATCGTTACTGCGATAAATAAAACTATATTGATTTTTATAGTTACTATAAATTAATTCTTCATTTTCTATACTGATCTTATGTAAAAGGACTTGCGTATCTTTAAGATCCATCTCATAGGTAAACAAGACTTCTTCACTAGAATAATCAGCAGTGCTTTCATCAAGAATATTATCAAGAATATCTTTAAGATCTTTTTCATTGGTGGTAGCTGTTAAAGTCATTAAAATATCCAAAGCTTTTTGATCGTTTTCAAAAGAAGATATTACATCTTTTAATATATCTGTTAATAACTTATTAGTAAATGCTATAGTAATAGTCTTTACTTTTAGGTTTTTATTCGCAATATTAATAGTTGTTGAACCAGTTTTAAAAGCATCATGTTTTAATTTTCTTTCTAAACTATTAATAATTTTATCATACAAATATTTAATATTTGATAATTGTGTTTGATTATTATTAAAAGATAAGTTAATATCCTTATAATAATATTTTTCCATAACATCTTTAATACGATAATAAAGTTTGTTTTCCGTTAAATATGCATCTATTCCCCAAAGGGAACTGTTTTGTGTTTCATCATTACTCAAATTACAATTAATAATAGCTTTATTGTTAGTTTGATCTACTTGATAATTCATATTAACCATCAAGTTATTAATATTAATTGTACTAGAGTTGATATTAATAGAACTATTTAAATTCATTTGATAGATTTCTTGATTAGTCAAAAATTGTTCTAAGGTATTAGAAGCTTTATTTTCATTAATGTCAAATACCCTATTCGACATTTTTTGCAAAGAATCTATAAAAATATTCTTAGGTTGAGTCCAAATATAAAGTATTACTCCAGATATAATACAAATAATAGCTAAAGAAGCACAAATAATCCCAATTATTCTCTTTTTATTTTTCATATTTTACCCCTTATTTATCTAAAAATCTTATGTAATATTCATCATATGTCAAATCGTTTTCATAAATATATTTAGCAATCTCTTTTCCTACATAGCGATAATGCCAAGCTTCATATTTATATCCCGTTATTTTTTCTTTATCTTTAGGATAGCGCATAATAAAGCCATATTTGTAACTATTTTCCAACATCCAATTATACTCTTTGGAATCGGCAAATACTTTGTTATTAGCTGATGATACATCAAGCGCTAAACCTGTTTGATGTTCTGAATATCCGGCTAAAGCCACATAATTATCTACATATTTTTGACCATATAAATCTTTATACACATCATAAACTTCTTGTTGATCCTGATAACTGCGATAAGCTGAATTAGCTAAAATGGAAAATCCTTCTTTGGCGGCATCCTTAGCCATTTTTTCAAAAGCTTCAACAGCAACTTTCGTTAAGTACTGTTCATCATCTACAGCATATTCTTCTTTTATTTTCATTAAATCATCAGGAACATATTCTTCCCCTAATTGTCGGTATTTATTGGCTAATACCGTTTCACTATATTTAGAAATCAAGATACTATCTGTATAATATTCTTTATCTAGATTTAAATTAACATAAGTAACAGTGTCTTCAGCATCTGTTCTTTCCTTCATTTCATAATCAACATAACGATCATAATTTGATAATTTAGCATACTCAAATTGTAGATATTCTAACACATTATCTACTTTATCACGTTTAGCAAAAGAACTAACATCTTCATCATTTCCCCTAGCAATAATAGCTGATATTTCTTTGCAATTATATTTTTTGGATAATAAAGTATTTACATTTTTGATTAAATTTTTATGATTTTGATAAGTTATTTTAGTATAATCCTTTAAATATTTCTCTTGATAATCATCACTTTGGAAAGCTGCATTAAGCATTTTGTTTTCCCCAACTTCATAAACATATTTTTGCTTGTGTTTCTTAAGGATTACATTGATGGCTTGTTTATCATAATGTAGTTTTGATAACTTTGAACTATTATACAATCTAATAGATAACGGTATTAATAGTATAATAACTAGTAAACAAATAATAATTAATAAGCGCTTTACCGGTTTTTTTAAACGACTTCTTTTTTCCACCATACCACTCTCCTTTATTTTATAACTATAGTATAACATATTTTTAATTTATGATATACTAAAAGTGGTGATAAGTTGTGAAAAGAGCAATTGTTTTATCTGGTGGTGGTTCTAAGGGGGCCTATGAACTAGGTGTTTGGAAAGCATTAAGAAAATTACATATTTCATATGATATTGTTACAGGAACATCTGTCGGTTCTCTAAATGGGGCGATGATGGTACAAAAGTCTTATCATAGAGCTAAGAAATTATGGTCTAATCTAAGTTTTAATACTATTTTTGAAAGTGATTTAGCAAAAAATCCTACCACAAAACAGATACTAGAGGAATATGGCAAAAATATTATCGTTAAAGGTGGTATGGATGTTACTAATTTAGAAAATCTATTAAAAAAATGTATTAGTTCTAAGCGTTTTTTCAAATCAAAAATTGATTATGGACTAGTGACTTATAATTTATCTAGCAAAAAACCCATTTTAAAAAATAAAAAAGACTTAACTCCTGATAATTTATATGATTTTCTAATTGCCTCAAGTACCTGTTTTCCAGCTTTTAAAATGAAACAAATTGATGGTGACAAATATATAGATGGTGGATACTTTGATAATCTACCTATTAATTTAGCCATATCACTTGGTGCAGATGAGATTATTGCGGTCGATTTAGAAGCCATTGGACTAACCCAAGAGGTAAAAAATAAGAATATCCCTATTACCTATATTCATCCTCATAATACTCTTGCATCTTTTCTTTATTTTGAAAAACATTCAGCTAAACTCGCTATAAAATACGGCTATTTTGATACATTGAAACAATATGGTAAATTTGATGGCAATAGTTATACCTTTTATAAGGGTCAAATTAATAAACTATTAAAATATTATCCTATACTAACTCATAATTTAAAAGAAATATTAACTTTTAATACACAACATGCTTTAGACAAATTATTAAAAACAACACTTTATAAAAACATTTTTACCAAAGAAGATTATTTAAATAAAATGTTAGATATAATAGAAGACTTAGGTAAAAATTTTCATATTAATGATACTAGGGTTTATACTATCAATACATTTAATAAACAATTAGCCAAACAATTAAAGATGATTAATGACGTAAGAGTTAAGGAAATAGAGACCAAAATTAAAAACAAGCAATTTGCTGATTTATTAAATACAAAATGGCTAGTTTTATTCTTGTTTGATAAAATTAATTCTTGTAAGACAGATAAGCAAAAACGAATATTATTGGATTTAGCTAATTTAATGCCTAAAGAATTCTTAAAAGCTCTTTATTTATATACTATCAGGAGGTAACAACTATGTTTATTTATAGTGATTCAAACAAGCGATATCATACTCTTGATTATTTTTATAAACATAAGTTTAACTCAAAAGTATTTAAAGTTAGTTTAAATGCTGGTTTTACTTGTCCAAATATTGATGGTTCTAAAGGATATGGAGGTTGTATCTACTGTTCTAAATTAAAAAGTGGTGATTATGCTGGAGATAAAGATAAAGACCTCGTTACCCAGTTTATAGAAGTTCGCAATAATATTTTAAAAAAATGGCCTAATAGTAAATATATTGGTTATTTTCAAGCTGGTACTAATACTTACGCTGATGTTAATGTTTTAAAGGAAAAGTACGAACAAATTTTAAAAATGGATGACGTTGTTGGTTTATCTATTGCGACAAGAGCTGACGCCATTGATGATAAATGTTTAGATTATCTCGAAGAATTGTCTAAAAAGACCTATTTGACTATTGAATTAGGTTTACAAAGCATTCATGAAAAAACAAGCAAATTAATTAATCGTTGTCATAGTTTAGATTGTTTTTATAAGATGGTAAATAAACTAAGGGCCAAAAACATAAATGTAGTTGTACACATTATAAATGGTCTTCCTTATGAGAGTAAAGAAGATATGTTAGAGACTGTTAAATATTTAAATCAATTAGATATTCAGGGAATAAAAATTCATATGCTTCATATTTTAAAGGACACTGCTTTGAATAATCTCTATCAAAAGAAACACTTCCCAGTTTTATCACGAGAAGAATATGTTGATATTGTCTGTGATCAACTGGAATTATTGCGTCCTGAGATTGTTATTCACCGTATTACAGGTGATCCTAAAGTAACTGATCTAATTGAACCTAAATGGCTTATCAAAAAATTTGGAGTTTTAAACGAAATCGATAAAGAACTTGTAAGAAGAGATAGCTATCAAGGAAAAAATGAGATATCTACCTATTAACAAAAGAAGGTGTAAAGATGCGAAATTTAAAAAATGACTTTATCAATAGAGAAATTGCTTATGAAAAATTATTAGATTATGGTTTTGTTAAGAAAAAAGATCATTATATATTACAAAAGACCATTGGTAACGGTTGCTTCCAAGTAATCATAGAATTTTCTTATAATCAACAAACTGCCAAAGTAATTGAGCTGGAAAATGGTGAAGAATACCTTCTAGCTGATGTAAAAAATGTTTCTGGCAGTTTTGTTCAAACGATAAAAGAAGAATATGAAAATATATTAAAAGATGTATTTCAAAAATGTACAATCCAAAACCCTTTTCACCAAAGACAAACACATTTAATTATTCAATACATTAAAGAACATTATCACGATGAATTAGAATATCTATGGGAAAAATTTCCTCAGGATGCTGTTGTACGTAATAAAAAGAATGGTAAATGGTATGGAGTATTTATGATTATTCCTGAAAATAAATTAAAATCTCATTCTAATACTTTAACAGAAATTATCGATTTAAGATATGAAAAAGGAAAAACAGAAGAAATAATTGATAATCATAGTATATTCCCAGGTTATCACATGAACAAAAACAGTTGGATTACCGTTAAACTTGATAATAGTATCAACATAACAAAAATATACCAACTAATTGATAACAGTTATCAATTATCAATGAAAAAATAACTAAAGTATTTTAAAAGCATATATCATTTTGTATGCTTTTTATATTCTTGTAGATGGATGTTGAGATTGATGTAGTCCATAACAATCTATTGGTTTACAATTATTATTTTTATCTTTTACAAACACATTAGTAAATCGATAAAAATTTTGATTTTGATTATCATAAAAAATAAAGTTTATATCACCAGTACTAGTAACTAAACAACCAGTTAATTCTACTTGTCTATTTTTAAATACAGGATTATCTTCATTCATCGACATAAGGGAAACAAAATCTCCTAAGGAAAAATTTTGATGAAAAGGTCCAAGTGGTGGATGTGAATGTCCATAACAAACAACTAAACCATTGTTTAAATTTTCATCAATTTTATGTTGTAAGCTATTTTTCATCGCGTCATTAAAACTACAAGAGGTATTTCGTCTATCATTACTTGCTGATATAAACTCGTTAAACTCAATGGTATTAGGACTTGTTTCCTTACCATAAAGAAAAAAGGGAAATTCTTTATTCACCGTAACAGTAATATCTTGAACAGCTATTAAATGATCATAAATATCTTCGCTTAATACAATCTTAGCATTAGGCATATTGTTTATGATAGATGAATTAATAGGTGCTATTTCGCCATATGAACTGTATGTATTAAAATTCTTTTGATGATAACTACCATACGGATTTTTGTGAATCATAATATCGATAACTTTTTGTTTGCACTCATCTCTTGTCATAAAATCACCACTCCTTATTTTTAATCAATCATATTTTGTTAGATTAATAACCCTTATAAAACTTCACTCTTCCCTATTTCTATTGTTCCACAATTTTACCATCATCTAAGAAGGTAGCATTAATGCTCCAAGAAGTCATATTAGAAAGAAGAGATGCCTTTTGTTGTCCATCAACAATAAAAGTATAACAATCTTTTTGTAACGCTGGCAAAAAATAAAATTCACTACTGCCATCTTTTTTAAGCTTCCAGGTTATAATTCCTGTATCAATTGTATAATCATTAAAGATAAAGTTACCTAAATTATAAGCAATTAATTTACCATTATAAAATTCTACACCTTGTAATACATGAGCGTGAGTACCAATAACCATATCAGCTCCACTATCAATATAAAGTTTACCAGTTTCCTTTTGAACATTCTCTAAATTATGAGTATTTTCTGTACCCCAGTGAACTAAGGCAACAACATAGTCACTTTGCTGTTTAACTTCTTTAATTTTATTAGCAAAAGCTGTAGGATCATAACATCGAAAAACACCACCCTCACTTTCAGTTGCTTCAGGTGTCAAAATATACTTCTCAGCTCTAGTAGCATTCACAAAAGCAATCTTATACCCGTTTATTATTAAATAATAAGGTCTCATAGCTTCATTTATATTTTCTCCTGCGCCAATATATGGAATAGAGGCCTTTTTTAAAGTTGCCAAGGTATCATAAAAAGCTTCACGGCCAAAATCATATACATGATTATTAGCTAATGTTACCATATCCACTCCCATTTCATCATAAATATGTACATTTTTGGAAGATGCTCTAAAAGTATATTGTTTACCTTCCATGGCACTTCCTCTATCACTGAAAGGAAATTCATTATTTGCAATTAAAAAATCTTGTTGTTTCATGTAAGAAATAATATCTGAAGATAAAATACCCGTTATTCCGCCCCGACTTTTATAATAAGGCATGATATCCCAATTATCAGCCAACGATACATCTCCTAGATATCCTATGTTTATTTCATCTTTACTGCCCTTTACCACTTTAACATCTTCTCGATTTTGGTAATTATTTTGATAAAGATCTTGCAATACAAAATAAGAATTTTCAGTTACATCATGCCAAATATTATTACTATAATTATTTTCTAATAATGCTTTAGCAATTTTTTTTAATGCCTGAGGATATTTTTTATCTACCCAATTTAAAAAGTCAGCATCTAAACCAAGATTATCTTGCTGTTTCATTATTATTGATACATAATCTACTGTCACCTTTTTTGTATCTTTCTTATGTAAAATAGTAAATACAGCTCCTATTATAACCATAATTAAAAAAACAAAAATCACAATATTTTTCCAAATAACTTTTTTTATTCTTTTTCTTTTTTTCATTTTTTCACTTACTTTCATTGGTATTGTATCATCATATTAATTTTTTGACTACCAAAAAACTTATTATCAAAAGAAAAATCCCAAGTAAACTTGGGATTTTATTATATCACAACTTTTGTTGTGACAGTATTATCTTAACCAAAATTATTATCTTTATACATTAATTTTTAAAAAATATTTAAAAAAGCCTAGGAATTAATCCTAGGACTGTTTGTCATATATTGATATGACATTATTATACTATCCCAATTTTATCATTTTATACTATTTTTTTCCTTTTTTTAAAGAAATTTCTTCCACCATTAATTGACCTTTAGTAATAAATAAAACTTTAATTTTATGACCTTTTTTTATTTCGTGTTCACTTATTGCCTTAAAGCGTTTTCGTTCAATTAATACTACTCCTGCTTCCTTTTGTTTAATGTCTTTAACTACCGTTCCTATTTTACCAACAGTTTTATTAATAGTAGTTAATTTTTGAAGTTTATAGTGTTTTCTTTTAAGCAATGGATTGATAATAATAAAAGAAATAATACTAGTAATTATAAAAGCTAATAATTGAATTTTAATATCATTTGTTAATATGCTGAACCAAGCAGATACTAAAGAACCAATGGAAAACCAAACAGATACCAAATTAATAGTGGCTACCTCAATAGCAATAAAAATGACAAATAAACAAATCCAAAATGTAAACATGAACATCACCTTTACGGTTATTATATGTCAAAAATAGTTCAATTTCAATAAATAAACGTAGGTAAAGTCGTTTTTTGTTGCCTTGTTTAAAAAAAAATATTATAATTAGAATAGAATAAGAGGTGATGATAGTGTGACACCAAAAAAACGCATTGTTCTATGTTCTGTTTTAACACTACTAGGAATAGGCATGATTGGAACAGGCACATATTTACAACTCAATGTTAAAGATACGCCTGTTAAAAAGTTAGAAAAAGCTGATATTCCTGTTGAAGAAAAGCTTTCTATTACCTTAAAAGAAATTCGTTTACCACTTAATGGTAATTTGGATCAAATGATAGAAAATTACATTGTAGAACCAATAGAACCAACTGTCCTTGAAAAGTTAGTATTGGATTTAAGTAAAGTAGATGTAACTAAAGTTGGTACTTATACCTATACTATTACTTATAAAAAGCAAGTATTTAAAGGAAATATTATTATTGAAGAAGAACAAAATAAAACACCAGAAGTTACGAGTATAACTCTTAAAACAATTTCTTTAAAATTAGGAGAAGCTATACCTCAAGATCCTAGCTACTATATTGTAGAGGCCTTAAGCGATGAAGATAAAGCTCAACTTAAATTAGATTTATCTCAAGTAGTAGCTAATAAAGCTGGCACTTATCAATATACTATATTATATAATGGTATGTATTTCACTGGTAAGATTACTATTGTAGAAGATCAACCACCGGCTAGTGCTCCTAAAGATACAGATAAACAAACCGAAGGAAAAGACGATAATAATGTTGATGATAATACTGATACACAAGATACAGAAAATAAAACCAATTAAAAAGTCACTTTCAAGAAAGTGGCTTTTTTATAGCATATCTTTTTTCTTTAACCAATAAGCAACTAAAAGCGATAGCAATACCGATATTAATATTAATAACAAAAAGGAATATGGATTAGTCTTAAATACTCCTAAGGGAACATTCATGCCCATGAAAGAGGCAACCATGGTTGGTATAGATAATACAATAGTAATACCCGCTAAAAATTTCATTATTACATTTAGATTATTGGAAATAATAGTGGCAAAAGTATCTGTCATACTACTTAAAATTTCACGATATAAATTAGATGTTTCAATACCTTGATCATTTTCAATAATAGCGTCTTCTAACAATTCTAAATCTTCATCATATAAATCAATAGTATTACCCTTTAATATTTTATCTAATACAATACCATTAGCTTTCAATGATGTGGTTATATAAACTAAACTTTTTTCAAGCCCCATTAAACGAACTAATTCATTATTTTTAGTTGCTTGCATCATTTTATTTTCGGCTTTTTCCATATGTTCATGAATAATATTTAAATATTTTATATATAGGGTTGCTACACGATATAATAATTGAATCATAAATCTACTTTTTTTAGCAGTGTGGAAATCTTTAATTTTATTATTTTTGAAATCATTTAATACTTCGGTTTGTTGTAAAGATAACGTAACAAAGTAATCATTTTCTATAATCATAATACAAAGTGGTTTAGTTCTAACTGACGTATATTGATTTTTTTCGTGAATATAAGGTACATCTACAATAAAAAGTTGATATTTATCTCCTGAATCAATATGAGGATGTTCCTCGTCATCTAAAGCATTTTGAAAAACAACTTTAGGTATTTGTAATTTTTGAGAGATATTTTCTAACTCCATATCAGTAGGTTGAATTAAATTAATCCAACATCCACTAGTGATATTAGTAAGCTGTTTTAATTTTGATCCATCAGTATTACTTTTATATATTTCTAACATAGCCATCACCCAAATTTAGTATATGATATTCTTCACCAGAACTCAAGGTATCTTGCCTTTTTTACCTTATATTTTTTTTAATTAATGTCAAATATAAATTGAGTAAATAATAAAAATATTGTAAAATTAACTTAATGATAGTAGCAGAATGGAGGTGACGGGATGAAGAAGAAGGGTTTTACCGTAGTAGAATTATTAACAGTAATAGTAATTATCGGTATAATGGCAGCCATAGCTATACCAACGGTAACAGGAATAATTGAAAAGAGTAGAAAACAATATTATAAGACAGTAGAAGATAACCTTAAATTAGCGGGTATAGATTATTATAGTAAAAATAGTAAGAATAGACCAAAGAATAGATTAGAGAGTGCCACTGTATCCTTAAAAGATTTAAGTAATGGTAGTTATATTAAAGATGTTGTCGATCATAAAGGTAATGCTTGTGATATAGAGGAAAGTAAAGTAGTAATAACTAAGAATACTAAAGGGAAATATGATTACCAAGCATGTTTAGTATGTGGTGAAGAATACAAAACTAATAATGCTATATGTGATGATGATTATAATCCAAGTAATAATGCTAATTATAAATTAGAGGTGCCACAACAAATATATTCATATAAAGGACAGGAACTAGATGTTAATAAAATAGAAAAAGCCGAATTAAAACTTGGTGATAAAACAATAACCAAAGTGAAAGCAACCACAGCTTCTATTAATAACGCTAATGCTAATTATATTCAAAAAGTTGGTACATATACTGGAGCTATTACCTATGAATATAAAATTAACAATCAAACAATAACCAAGAAAACTACTTTAATTATATATGAAAATCAAGCATTAACAGTAAAATTGAATCAAATGAATAGCCAAATGACTAATTATACATCGTCTTCTTGGACTAAAGAGAATGTTCAAGAAACAATAACGGTACCTAATAATTATCAATTTGATGTAGCAGAGATACAAATAAAAGATAATGACGAATGGAGGACATATTGTAGTAAGGATGAAATAAACAATAATAAATGTATAAAAAAGAATGAGATTTCAAACAATAATATTTATAATGTTTCAAAAGCTATAAGAGCTATTGATAGTCTTGGTAATGCTAGTCCAGTAACTACTTATTCTATAAAAATAGATAAAGAAGCTCCAACATGTACCATAACAGTTAGTGGTAAAAAAGGTAAGACAAGTATTCCGTTATCTACATCTACAGCCAAAATAGATGGATGGTACACAGGAAATATTACTATCGATATCAAAGATCAAGATGTCAAAGATTACGGTAGTGGTTATGCTTCTATATATGAATTAAAATATGACGGCAACAAAATGACAAACAAAAGCTTAAGTATTACTAGTGATGGTGCATATGATGTAGTTGGTTATGTTTATGATAACGTTGGAAATAAGGGAGAATGTACTATAGATACATTATTAAAAGATGCAACACCACCAACTGTTAACAAGATTAATGTTCAAAGCACTACATCAGGGTATAATGGCAATACTGTTGAAGTAACCTTTAGAGCCACAGATCCAACCACTTATGCAAGTCAATATGCTTCTATGGGAATAGATAGCGTCGTAATAACGGCTTGTGAAGTAGACAATAGAAATAATTGTAAAACACAATCATTTTTATCACCTAATCCCGT
>CANROU010000014.1 GCA_947632325.1 uncultured Bacilli bacterium | reverse complement strand
CGAATATCAATTACATCTAGAAGAAAAAAAGATAATAGATGTTATACTATTTGTAATTACTATCGAACTTATATGAAGCAAAGACTTTGCACAACTCATTCAAATAATTATGATGAGTTAGAGAAAATAATTATTAATTCATTAACTAAGATGTGTTTAAATTATATTAATAAAGATAAAATTAAATATAGTGTTTTAAATAATTTAAAAGATTCTAACAAAATCAATAATAAAAAGGAGTTAGAAATACTTATATTAGATATAAAACAAATAAATAATAACTTAGATATTATTTACATTGATAAATTAAATAAAAAAATAACTGAAGAACAATTTGAAAGAGTTAAAATTAAATTAGAAAATGAACTTTCTATAAAACAAAAAAAATATAATGAATTAAATAGTAATATTAATAATTCAATTAGTAAGGAATCTAAAAATAAAATGATTATAAAATATATTAATAAATTTTTATCTATGGAAAAACCTAGTAGAGAATTAATAATTAATTTAATTGATAAAATAGAAATATTTGAGGATAAAACTATAAATATTAAAGTAACATTTAGTAATAATTATTAATTTGGATATAATAATAGTAAAATATAATTGACAAATGTATAAACTTTGTATATACTATAAATGAATGGAGATGATACCATGGAAGCAAGACTTCAAAAGTGGGGAAATTCTGATGGAATAAGAATTCCTAGTAGTTTTTTAAAATCACTAAATTTAAAGACAAATGATAAGGTTGATTTAATTCAAGAAAAAGATAGAATTATAATATCAAAACCTAAAAAAAGGCATTTAACTTTAGAAGAAAGATTTGAAATGTTTGAAAAATTGCCTAATAATGAAAAAGGTAGTGTTGAATTATATGATTGGGGAGAAGATTTAGGAAAGGAAAAATTTGATTAATGTATATACCAAAACAAGGTGATATTTGTTATATGGATTTTGCACCTACTAAAGGACATGAACAAACAGGATTAAGACCAGCAATTGTTATTAGTAGAGACACTTATAATAAATATACTGGATTAGTAGTTTTGTGCCCTATTACTACAAATACAAAGAAATTTTTTACCCATTATGAATTAATAAACACAAAAAAAGTAAAAGGTTCAGTATTATGTGAACATATTAGAAGTATTGATTTTAAAGCAAGAAAATTATCATTTGTTGAAAAAATAAAAGAAGAAGAGTTAGAAGAAATTATAGATATTATTAATGGAATAATAGAATTATAGTCTATCAAAAAAGGGCAAAGACATGTTTGTCCAATTCATACAAAGGTTATTAATCATCATGTATATAGACATACATATAGACCAATGTATACTTGTTCAGAAGAAAATACTTGTACTAATGTTCAATGTGGTTCTTGCTGTCAATTTCGTTAAAAGCTTCAAAAGAAGCTTTTTTACATATTTGAGTAAAAAAGTCTGTCAATTTTTGTCTAATTATTGTAGATTACTTGCATCATAAGATATTTATCAGTATTCTTAAAATAGGGAGTGTGATACAATGATTTATCCATCAATTGATAAACTATTAAATATTGTTGATTCAAAATATGAATTGGTTCATATCGCAGCGCGTCGCAGTAAAGAAATGTCACGAACTGGACATTATCAAATGACAGAAAATGAATACCATTGTAAAAAAAACATTGGTCGAGCTTTAGAAGAAATGACAGAAGGATATATAACAATAAGAAAAAATCAGCTGTGATTTTTTCTTTTTTTTAGTATAATGTTATTAGGTGAAATATATGCAGATAAAAAGTTTTAAAAAACAAAAAAGTGGATTATATAAAATAATATTAGATAATAATGAAGAAATTTTACTTTATGAAGATTTAATTCTAAAATATGAATTATTAATACATAAAACATTAGATAAAAAAAAGTTAGATGCTATATTATTAGATAATCAAAAACAAGCGGTTTATTATGCGGGAGTTCAATATTTAAAAAAGAAAAGACGAAGTCAAAAAGAAGTGCAAGAATATTTAATCAAACGTGATTTTGATCTTCATGATGTCGATGAAGCTATAAAAAAATTGGTCCAACAACATTATATTGATGATAGAAGTTATGCTAGCAGTTATTTACATGATAAAATGATACTTACCAATGAAGGCCCCAATAAGATCAAAATGGAATTATTAAAAAAAGGTGTTCTTCCTGATATTGTGGATCAAGTTATGGTAGAATATGATGTTAATGCAAAAAGGCAGAAAATTAATAAAATAATTAATAAACAAATAACGACAAATCACAATAAAAGCAATAAATTTCTAAAAGAAAAAATTTTAAATGTTTTGTTAAATTTAGGATTTGATAAAGAAGATATTAACAATGAAATTATGCAAATTGAATTTCCAAACGATATTGCTATAAAAGAACAAGAATATACAAAATTATTAAAGAAACTAGGAAAAAAATATAGCGGGAAAGAATTAGAATATAAAGTAAGACAAAAAATGTATGCGAAAGGATTTAACAATGAAAACGATTAATCTAAAGAATAAAAAGAAATGGTTCAATATACTTTTAGTTATGTTTCTAATAGTTGTTTGTCTAGTGATAATTACCCATGTAGGAATTGGTAATGATTATTATTGGCATATAAAAGCCGGAGAATATATGGTTAATCACAAAGTTATATTAAAACATGATGTTTTCTCTTGGTATGCAACGAAACTTAATTTGCCATGGGTGGCTCATGAATGGTTAACAGAAATAATACTTTACAAAATATATAGTATTTTTAATAATTATACAGCTACAATATTCCCGATGATTATGTTTTTTATAACGATGTTAACTACAATAATTGTCAAAAATAAAGAATTTCATAAGAATATTATTTTTAGTTTATTTTGGTTATTAGCGTCCATTCTATTAATGGCTCCATTTATCTTGCCTAGACCGCAAATGTTTAGTTATTTATTATTTGTAATAACATTATACTTATTATTTGATTTACAAAAAAACGAAAACTCCAAGAAAATCTATTTTTTGCCTATTATAAGTATAGCTTGGGCTAATTTACATGGAGGTTCTTCTAATTTACCATATATCCTTTGTTTTATTTTCTTTTTTATAGGAAATTTTAATTTTTCCAAGAAAAAAATGGAGGCTAAACCTAATACACCAAAACAACAACGTAAATTTTTATTAGTTATGATTCTTTGTATGCTAGCCGTAATGATTAATCCAAATGGCTATAAATTGTTTTTGTATCCCTACCAAAATATGAGAGATACTACTATGACTAGTAGTATTATGGAATGGTCGGTAAGTGATCCTAGTGATATCAGCAGTATAGCTATTTATTTTTTCCTTGGCTATACATTACTACAAATATTTTTAAGCGATAAAAAATTACAATTAAAAGATGGCATATTAATAGCTATGTTTGGCTTTTTAGCTATAAAACATGTTAGATTTTGGCCATTATCATATTTAGTTACGACCTTTATTATTTTTGATTATATAAAAGAATATAAAATACAATACAAAATAACAGTTCAAATCTTATTTATTTTTATAATAGCATTAGGATGTTCATGTTTACCTGATGAAAATATTGATAAAAATTATAAATTGATAGATGACGAATTTATAAACATTATCAAAGATAAAAAACCATTGCATTTGTGTAATGATTATAATTATGGAGGATATTTAATATATAATAATATTCCTGTTTTTATTGATGGAAGATGCGATTTATATTCAAAATATAATTATAAAGATTATTTAACTTTTACTCGTTTAACTGGTGAATATAAAACATTATTAGAAAAATATGAATGTGATATGTTCCTTTATGAAAAGAATAGACCTATTGCTAATTATTTAAAAGATCAAAGTGATCAATATCAATTATTATTAGATAAAGATAATACTGTATTATATGAATTAAAAAGCTAGAATTTCTTCTAGCTTTTATTAGAATTTAAAAGATTATTCATCATAGTATTATATTGACTTTTTAAATCATCATCTTCTATTACTACTTTGTTATCTTCACGCAATTGAATTAATGCTTTGTATTGTAATGTAGTATCGCTATTCTTTTTTTCATCTTTTAAAGTATCTATAATATCATCCTTAACAGCATCTAATTTTGGTTTGTCTTTTTGATCTTCTTTTAAAATAATGTGATATCCATATGTGCTTTTAACTGGTTCTTCAGTAAATTCTCCTACTTTTAAATTAATTGCAGCATCCATGAATTCTTCTATCATATTACTATTGCGGTTTATATATCCTAGACTACCTTTATTTTCAGCACTACCTGTATCATCAGAATATTCTTTAGCCAAATCAGCCAATTTTTCTCCGTTTTTCATTTTAGAAATTACTTCCTTAGCTTTCTTCAAAGCTGCCTGTTCGGCCTCTTCTTTTTCATCAGCAGTCATACTATCATTAGTAACAGGTTTAATCAATATATGACTAATTTTCATGTCGCCAATAGTTTTGTTTTTATAATAATCATTTATTTCATCATCAGTAATATTTTTTTCAATATACTCGTCTACAACGATTCCCCTTTTATAATCTAGGGCCAACAAAGATCTTAATTCATCTTCATCTTGAACACCAAAATATTGTTGAATTGCAGATAGAAATTGACTTTCATTATTTTCATATTGAGCCTTCATCTGTGTTATTTTAGCGTCAACATCTTCTTTTTCTTCATCAGTAGTTGGTATTTTTTTATCTAATATTTTAGTATCGATCATATCAATTAAAGCGCTTACAGCATATTTTTTCTTTAATTCTTGATATAAATCATCGACAGCAATACTACCATTTTTAAATGTCACTACAGCATCTTGGCCATTTTTTAATTTAGGAACTTTACCACATCCAGTTACTAATAAAATAGCGCACAGTATAATTAATAGTTTTTTCATTGTTTCCTCCTTTAAAATACGTACTTATATCATAACAAAGTTTTACTTTTTTATCAACAATTTAAATTAAAATTCGAAAGATATAGCACACAAAATTACTTCTCACCATAAAATAATGTGAAGACTTTAAAAAAGGAGGAGAGGTTATGGGTAGTTATGTATCATCATCAGCAATCGTTTTAGTATTATTTATTTTACTAGTTATCATTCTAGGTGCATATATCTAATTTAAAATAAGGAGGTGTATTTATGTCTTGTCAAAATAATACAGAAGTAACAAATTGTCAAACAGGAGGAACTGGCTATATTATAATTATTGTTTTATATATTTTATTAGCAATTATTTTAGGTTCAGTCGTTTCTTGCTAAAAAGAGTGATATCACTCTTTTTAATTATATTAAAAAAAAGGTTAATACTATTATTGGTGATTATATGTTTTATTATCTTAATTGTTTTTTTATATATTCAATATTAGGTTTTCTTCTAGAAACAATTTGCTCGCTAATAGGTTTTGGTGGAACCTTAAATAGTGGTATTTTTTATGGACCTTGGACTCCGGTTTATGGTATAGGAAGTATTATAATTATCACTATTTCTAAATATTTATTTAAAAACATAAAAGTTAACAAATGGTTAAACAGTCTTATTTTATTTATAGTTACAACAATAATATTATCCTTAATAGAATGGTTAGGAGGATTTTTAATTGAGTATATTTTCCATACCATCTTTTGGGATTATAGCAATCATGCTTATCATATAGGTAAATACGTTGCTTTAGATATGAGTATTATGTGGGGGATAGCTAGTGTGTTTTTTGTTTATATCATTCACCCTCAATTAAAGAAAATCATAAAAAAAATACCGTATTCTATTACGTGTATCTTTATTACCCTTTTTATTATCGATGTTATTTTAACTTTTATGTTTAAATTTCATTAATTCAGTTTATATCAAGTAAAGCTAAGATGCCTGCAATATAAAATTTAACTTGTAGTAGAAGTTCATCAATACTAACAAACTCATCAGCTTCATGTATATGATTGTTTTCCTTAGGGAAACTACATCCATATGCAATGCAATTATGAAAACTTTTAGCATACGTGCCACCACCTAAGACGAGAGGTTTACTGTCATAGTCTTTGCTAACTGTTTGATATGCAGTTAATAATTTATTTACAATTGGTTGCTCTGGATCAAAATAAAGGGATTTTTCAAAATTAATAATTTCAATTTTAACTTTATCTGTTTGATTAGATAATAATTTTGTTATTTTCTCTTCAGTATTAAAAGTAACAGGAACTCTTATATCAACAGAAAAACTAATATTATTTTGTTTCATTTCAATAGTACCATTAACACAAGTTAATGTTCCATATTTATCTTTACAAGCCATGCCTAATAATTTGCCATCACTATTTAAATTGAAATGACTACAGTAATAGTCAACAAAATAATCATTAAATTGGGCATATTTTAATCCGTGCATCAAAAAAGTAATAGCGTTTTTACCTAATTCTGGCGTACTAGCATGACTTCCAAGACCTGTTGTATGAATAATGGTTCCATCTTCTTGCTCTTTTATTTCTACAGTCAGTTGCCTCTCTTTTAAAAATTCTTTTAATTTATGTTTATCAAAACTATTATTGACTACTTTTATAGTACATTTATCAGCACAAGCGTTAGTAGCTGTTCCTCCACTAATATCTAAAATATGAGTTTGATAAACATTAAAAACAGCAGTAATATGACCTTTTTCTCCGTGAACACAAGGAAAATTACCATCAGGAGTAAAACCAATGGTAAAATCTTTTTCTTTTTGTAAATAATATTTCATGTCTAAAGCGCCTACTTCTTCAGCACATCCCATAATCAAACGGATTCTTTTATGTAGTGGGATATTAGCTTTTTTAATTATATGAAGAGCAAGCATACACGCTACCGTGGCTCCTTTATCATCACTAGTTCCTCGTCCGTATATTTTATTGTTTTTAATAGTAGCTTCAAATGGCGGAGTGGTCCAACCATTACCAGCGGGAACTACATCTAAATGAGTTACAATGCCGATGATATCTTTACCATGACCAATTTGAGCAAAACCACAGTAAGAGTCTAGATTTTTAACTTCTAAACCATAATCTTCCTTAGCTATTTCTAAGGCTTTTAATAAACAGGCTTTATTAATACTGCCAAAAGGAGCATCAGGTTCTTGTTTACTAACTACGCTATTAAAAGATACTAAAGTTTTTAAATTGTCTATTAATTTATCCTTATGTTTAGCTAAAATATTATCTATATCAATCATTTTTCACTAGTCCTTAGTTAATAAATTATATACATCTTCTAATGGCTTTAATTGTTCTTTATTAAATTTATGCTCTAGACCATCACTTTCATATCGTGGTGTTAAATGAACGTGGTAATGTTTGATTTCTTGACCATAGTCATTATTTTGCACAATAGTAAGACCCTGACAATCTAATTTTTCCTTTAAAATAGGATATAATTTAACTATTGTTTCATAAATATGGTTTACTATCTGTTCATTTAAATCCATAATATTAACTAAGTGTTTTTTTGGAACAATCAATAAATCACCATTGGTACTTGGTTCAATATCCAAAAATACTTTTAAAAGATCATCTTCATAAATAGTATAAGAAGGTATCTCATTTTTAATAATTTTACAAAATATACAATCCATTATTTGTCCTCCTTTAACCCGTTATAGGTATCTACGATTTTATTATCTTTAGTATATCTAATTTCAAATTCATTATCATCCTTAGGATCAGTAATATCCATAATGTAAGCTCTGCTTTGCTTATCATAGATCAATTGTGAAATAATAAATCCATCTT
The DNA here is from genome assembly GCA_947632325.1 of uncultured Bacilli bacterium. Lineage (GTDB taxonomy): Bacteria > Bacillota_I > Bacilli_A > RF39 > UBA660 > CANPXY01. The sequence goes on along the minus strand of CANROU010000014.1, from coordinate 15,036 downwards.
GCCGCTCTTTATAATTTTTATCTAAATAAGCCGCAATTTCTTTTTTGGCCAAGTAAAATCTAAGAGGGTTTCCTTTTTCGTATATTATAATTGCCGTAAAAAGAAAAGTAATAAGCAGAAAAAAGATTACCATTTCAACTATCAAACCATTCTTTTTCATCATTCACCTCTATTTAATTGTAACCAACTTTTCTAAAAAAAACAATCTAAAAGATTGTCTTCGGTGAATACAGCGGGTATTCATTTTTTATTATGGTATGTAAAACATATAAATTATACAGCGGTTTTTAAATATTATTTTATTTAAGACTATATTTTTCCTAGAATTTGTGATAAAATATAATCATTTCCTAGGACTAGACAAATTTCTTTTGCAAAATAAATTATTCTTATAAAATAAGAGGTGAAAATATGGCTTTGGAATTAAAAAAATTAAATTGTACGATAGCTGAAAAAAAAATATTAAATGATTTCTCATTAACTATAGAAGAAGGACAAACACATGTTATAATGGGACCTAATGGAACCGGTAAAAGCACTTTATCACATATTATAATGGGGGATCCTATTTATAAATTAGATAGTGGTGATATATTATTTAATAATGAATCAATTTTATCCTTATCTCCTGATCAAAGAGCAAATAAAGGACTTTTTCTATCTTTTCAAAATCCTCTTAGTATTGAAGGTGTAAGTAATAGTGAATTTTTAAGAACGGCACTTGCTGAAAAAACAGGTAGTAAAGTAGGATTATTTGATTTTGTAAAACAGATGGATCAAGCTATGGACGATTTAAAAATGGATGAAAAAATGTTGCACCGATCTATTAATAAAGGGTTTTCAGGTGGTGAAAAAAAGAAGAACGAAATATTACAAATCAAATTATTAAAACCATCATTTATCATTTTAGATGAAATAGATTCAGGTTTAGATGTGGATAGTTTAAAAATTGTTGGTGATAATTTAAAGCGCTATCAAAAAGAAAATCCAAAGGTATCCATTTTGATTATAACTCACTATCCTAGAATCCTAGATTATATTAAACCTGATTTTGTACATATGATGGTTCATGGTAAAATTGTTAAAACAGGCAACATTACATTAGCAAAAGATATAGAACAAAATGGATATAGGTTAAATGATGTAAGTGAGAATGATATAAATGAATAAAATAAAAGTAGAAAATAATAAAATAATAACAGATTTAGACCAATCGTTGTTTTATGATGAATACAAGTTAAAAATTATTAAAAATACTAATGTAATGATTGATTTAAGCGAAACTAAAAAAGACATTACTTTGGAAATTGAAACTAAAGAAAATACGGTATCTTCTATTATTATTTTAAGTCATTTAACAAATAATTATTTCAATTATAAAATCAAGGCTTATTCGAAGTTAAACATTGTTCATTTAGCTGTAGATAATACTGATATAATAAACGTTGATTTAAAAGGTAAAGAAGCAAATGTTAACTATCATTATAGTCATTTAAATTTTAAAAAAAATCAAGTAACATTTAATGTCAATCACTTAGAAGATGATACTGAAAGTTATTTAGTAAACCATGGAGTAACATTGACTAATGATAAACTTATTTTTGAGGTTAATGTATATGTTGCTGATAATAGTAAAAATTGTATTTGTAATCAAGATAATAAAATAATTATGTTGAAAAGTAATACTTCCTCAATTCTTCCTAATTTATTAATTAATAATCAAGAGGTAGAAGCTAATCATTCGGCTTATTTAGGGTCGTTTAATAAAAATATTCTTTTCTATCTTGAAAGCAGAGGAATATCTAAAAACAAATGTTATGAATTATTATTAAAGGGATTTTTGTTAGGTGAAGTCAAGATAGATAAACAGCTACAAGATTGGTTTTTTCATTATCTAAATATAAAGAAGGTGTAAAAATGAATAGAAGTGATTTTCCCATGTTACAAAATGATCTTATTTATTTTGATAATGGCGCTACAACTTTAAAACCGCAAACAGTCATTGATGAAATGGTCGATTATTATAGTAATTATAGTGCTAATGCACATAGAGGAGATTATGATGTATCCTTAAAAGTAGATAAGATGTATGAGAATGTCCGTGATAAAGTACAGAAATTAATTAATTGTGCGAAAAGAGAAGAAGTGGTATTTACTAAAGGAGCTACGGAATCTTTAAATATGATTGTTTTTGGCTACATGAAATATATATTAAAAGAGAATGATGAAGTATTAATTACCAAAGCAGAACATGCTTCTAATGTACTACCATGGTTACAATTAGCCAAAGAAATAGGAATTAAGATAAAATATATTCCTTTGGACGAACAACATGAATTAACATTATCATCCTTACAAAAATCCATTACTGATAAAACTAAGGTTATATCTTTAGCGCATATTACTAATGTCGTGGGAGATGTTAGACCATTAGAAGAGATTGGAAAAATATGTAAGGCAAAAAAAATTTTATTTGTAGTTGATGGAGCTCAAAGTGTGGCACATATTCCAATTGATGTTCAAAAATATAATGTGGCATTTTTAGCTTTTTCTGCTCATAAAATGTTAGGTCCAACAGGCGTAGGTGTGTTATATGGCCGTTATGATTTATTAAATATAATGCATCCTCTGCAGTATGGCGGCGGCATGAATAATTTATTTGAAATTGATGGAACAGTTGAATACAAAAATATACCTACTAGATTAGAAGCTGGAACTCCACCTATCGCGGAAGTTATTGGCCTGGGTAAAGCTATTGATTATTTGCTAGATATTGGTATTGATAATATTCATAAATATGAAGTCCAACTAAAAGAATATGCTATTAACAAATTGGAACAAATACCTAATATTAAAATTTATAATAAACATAGTCAAAGTGGCATTATTGCATTTAATATTGATGGAGTATTTAGCCAAGATACAGCCGTTTATTTAAATCATTATCATATTTGTGTAAGAGCCGGTAATCATTGTGCTAAAATTTTAAAAGATGAATTCAAAATCAACAATACTTGTCGTATAAGCTTTTACTTATACAATACCAAAGCAGAAATTGATACTTTAGTTAAAGTGTTAGAACAAAGTGAAAATATATTTAAAATAGTATTATAAAAGAGGTGGAAAATGGATCCTATCACTAGAAGAGAATTAATGCTTGAACATTACCAAAATCCTGTACACAAGGGTTTGCTTAATGATAAAGAATATATTAAAGTTAATACTCATAATGAATCATGTATTGATAATTTAGAAATAGCTGTAAAAATAGAAGATGGAATAATTAAAGATATTCGGTTTGATGGTGAAGCCTGTGCTATCTCAACTTCAGCTACTTCTATAATGATAGAAACCCTACTAGGTAAGAGCATTGATAAAGTAAAAGAAATAGTACAAAATTATGAAAATATGATTAATGAAGAAAACTATGATGAAGAAATATTAGGTCAATTAAATGTATATAATGAAACTTATTTGCAACCAAATCGTAAAAAATGTGCTCTTTTACCTTTTGATGCTTTAAAACAAATATTAAAACAAATAGAAAAGGAGAAATAAAATGAATTTTAAAGAAGAAATTGCTACTAAGAAATTATGTAGTGCTACTGTTTATTTTTTTAATAATGATACCAAAGAAATTATAATGGGAAAATGGGATGATAATATGTTAGAAAACATGCCCAAGGTAGTTTTATATCAAGAAGATGATAATCATTATATTAATCTTTTTAATGTAAAGGACAAGACTCCTATTTTTAAACGAAGTAATTTTTCTACAGGAAAAATGATTCCTGTCAGTTCTACAGAAAATCTTAAAACGGGGGCTTGCTATGTATTAGATAATTATCGTGATTATTTTCCTTTTTATAGCCATAGCTGTACTATGGATGAATTAATCGATAGTATTTTATTACAGCCTATTTTCTTTTTATACCGTCCTGAATTAGCTAGATACAAAATAAATAAAATGGAAAAAAAGGCTGATGAAGAAGAAATGCTTAGACATGATGATACTATAGTACGAAATATGCCTTATTTACAAAAATTGATGAGATATCGTTCTATTGAATATCATGATAACAATAAACGGCAAGAGTTTTATCGCTATTTTAAAACCTTGATGGCGGATAATGAGAAAGATCGCGAAAAAGTATATTATAAGAAATAATATTGGTGGTGATACCGTGGAAATTGTTGGAATAGGTGAAAACAAAATAAAAGAAATTTCCCAAGATAAAAAAGAAGCTAAATGGGTCTTAGATTATCGTTTACAAAGCTATGATAATTTTAAAAATAAATTAAAATTACCAAAATATGGACCACCTATAGAACTATCTTTTGAGGATATTATTTATTACAAAACAGATAACCATACCATTAAGAACAATTGGCAAGATATCAATTGCAACATAAAAAATGAATTAGACTCACTAGGAGTTATTTCCAGTGAAAAAAATTTAGATGGCATGGGCGTGCAATATGAAAGCGAAGTAATATATCACAACATGTTAAAAGAATTAGAAGAACAAAATGTAATTTTTACTTCCATTGAAGATGCTATGAAAAAATACCCTGATTTAGTTAAAAAATATTTTGCTACCATAGTGTCTAATAGTGAAAATCTTTTTGCGGCTTTAAATGGTGCTGTTTTTAGTGGAGGTAGTTTTATTTATATTCCACCAAATACTAAATTAAAACGACCATTACAAAGTTATTTTCGAATTAATAGCCGGAAAATGGGACAATTTGAAAGGACTTTAATAATTGTCGATGACAATAGTGAGTTGCATTATATAGAAGGTTGTACAGCTCCTACTTATAGTGATGCCAGTTTACATGCGGCCGTTGTAGAGATTTATGTTGGCAAAAATAGTAAATGTCGTTATTCTACTATTCAAAACTGGGCACCAAATGTTTATAATCTGGTAACCAAGAGAGCTTTAGTAGAAGAAAATGGAACAATGGAGTGGATAGATGGCAATATTGGTAGTTATACCACTATGAAATATCCATGCTGTATTCTAAAAGGCGATTATTCTAAGGGGACCTGTATTACTATTAGTGTAGCCAGTCAAAAACAACAACAAGATACCGGTGCTAGAATGATTCATTTAGGTAACCATACAAAAAGCCAAATACTATCTAAAAGTATTGCTAAACAAGGAGGTAATGCCACATATCGTGGTAAAGTTGATATAAAAAAAGATAGTAAATACAGCGAATCATATGTTAAATGTGATACCTTACTTTTAGATGAACTATCTAAAAGCGATACTTATCCTACTAATATTTGTCAAAATAATAGTAGTAACATTGAACATGAAGCAACAGTATCTAAAATTAGTGATGATAAGCTTTTCTATTTAATGAGTAGAGGAATAAACAAGAAAAGAGCAACTGAATTAATAATTTTAGGATTTTTAGAGGAATTTAGAGAAGAATTACCAGTGGAATATGCTGTAGAATTAAATCAATTATTAAAAAGAATATTATAACCCAAGAAAATGCCCAAATTGTAAAATTGAGTGATCAATTTTCTTTTTTTTTATCCATTTTTATTATAGGTTTTATAAAATGTCTTTTTTGCGCCCCTTTCTTTTTTTTAGTATAGTGACTGTGAAAGGAGATAGTATATGTTAAATCAAATAGTATTAGTAGGACGATTAACTAAAGATCCTACCTTAAAAGAATTAGAAAATGGAAAGAAGGTAACAGAAATATCTTTGGCAGTACCACGTTGTTTTAAAAATATGAATGGGACTTATGATACTGATTATTTAAAATGTATATTATGGGAACATGTTGCAGAAAATACTACTGAGTATTGTAAAAAAGGTGATTTAGTTGGCGTAAAAGGAAGAATCCAATCCAAAACTATTGAACTGGTAGAGAAGAAAATTACCATGTTAGAAATAGTCGCTGAAAAAGTTACCTTCCTAACATCTAAAGCGAAAGCATAATGAATATTTGCTATTAGTTAATTTCAAACAAAAGCTAATTGTAATTGTTTATAATGAAATCAACTAGGATATTGAGGTGGTATTTTGATCTTAGGAAAAAGACTAAAGGAATTAAGAAAAATAAATGGTATGACACAACAAGAATTAGGTGATCTTATCAACGTAACCAAGGTGAGTATTTGTTGTTACGAGAAAGGAACACGAACACCAACTTTAGACACATTAATGGAATTAGCCAAGGTGTTTTCTGTTGATGTTAATTATTTTTTAGGACAAGATAGTTTTGTGATTGCTGATAGTGACAGTTCCTATGGAGCTCATATGGCTAAAGAAGAAATTGACATTATTATGGAATTACGTAAACATACAACACTATATGAAAAATTATTAGATGATCCTAAAAGAATGATTGAATTTATAAGCAAACAAATAAGATAGTTCTTCGGCAACTATCTTTTTTTTATAATAGAAACAATTAGTAGGATTATTATCTTAGTTTTAATTTATGATATTGTCAAAATCTGTCTTATTTGCTATAATATGGTTTGTAAAATAGGAGATAGTAACATGGTAAAAAAGTTAAAAGCAAAAAAGAAAAAATTGAAAAAAGAATTTCCTAAAGGACAATTTTGGTTTAATGTAGTAAGTTTGAGCCTTCTCCTTGTATTAGCCATTGTAATTGGAGCTAGAAGTCTTTATTATTATAGTTTACAACATGCTAAGGCTAAGAAGGAAGCCAATACTTTAGCGGTTATTACCATACGTGATCATCAAATTGTAAAAACAGGAAATGGGCTATATAAAATAAATAAAGAATATGTATTTAAAGGTCAAGAGTTATCAAATTATGTTATGTATTCTAATCGTTTATTTAGAATTGTTAAAATTAATGAAGATAATAGTGTAGTATTGGTTGCCGATAGCAATCAAACTATTATGCCTTGGGGTGATGTTGCTAATTATAATGAATCCAATATCTATTTCTGGCTTAATGAGAAAGAAAATGTAGAGTATTCAGGTAATTTTTATAAAACCTTAAATGATCCACAAAAATATTTAAAATTAACTAATTGGTGCGAGGGTGTAGTTAAAGATAATAAAATAGACTGTGTTGATGATAATAAAGATTATGTTTCTTTGCTTACTATTGAAGAATATGTTGATTCCCTAGGAACTCAAGGTTATTTAAATGATGGTAATTATACTTGGTTGCTAGGTGTAGGTGTAGATGAGTCGCATAATAATCTTTATTTAAGCAAAACAGGTTCTATTTTATCTAGTGGTATTGGAGAAGGTTATGGCATCAAACCAGTTATTACTCTTAAAAACAATGTAGATGTTTTAAGTGGTAATGGTAGTAAAGATAATCCTTATATCATAGAGAAAGAAACCAATATGATAAATAAATATGTGCAATTAGGAACAGATTTATACAGAATACAAGAAGAGGATGATAATTTAGTAAAATTATCGTTAAATCATTATTTACAAATGAATAATCAAGATTACTTATCATCTTATAGTAAAGATACGGCTGAATTTGTTTTAACGGATAGAAATAATATAGGTTATTTTCTAAATAATAAATATTTAAATTCACTTTCATATCGGGATGTACTTAGTGATTGTACATTTTATACAGGGGAAATTTCTGATGAAGTTGGTTATAATTATCGTAATATTTATCAAAATTCTGTGACGGCTAAAGTAGGTATGATTAATATGGTGGATATAAAATATAATCCAGAATTAACAGATTATTATTTGATGAATACCTCATCATCATTAGGCGAAATGGCCTGGGTTCATGATAATAAAGGACAATTGTTAGAGACTATTGTTAAAGATACTAAAAAGATTGTACCAATGGTTTGTTTGGATAAAAATAAAATAAAAAATGGAAATGGTAGTATTGATTCACCATATGTGATAGAGTAGGTGTTGATATGGCAAAGAAAAAAAAGGAAAAAAAAGAAACCAAAAGAAAAAAAGTAAAGCTAAAATTTAAAATTAAAAAATTTACTTTAATGATGTTTGCAGTTGATATATTAGCTCTAATAGTGTTGTTTTTCATTTATGGACCAGTTTCTTATTTTCGAGAACTATGGGTGACAACGGCTATGACTACCATGAATCATCAATATTTAGCTTATACTTTTTATAGTCCTAAAACGGTTGATAAAATAATGAGTAAAAATTATATCATTGAAGTTAGCGAAAATATGAATCTTGATGATATTATTATTGGTAATACAGAAGAAAAAGATAGTTATTCATCTATTTATGAGGAACAAATATTTACAAGAGATGAAGGTAATGATGTTTATAAAATCATTCGTCTTAATGAAAATCGCTTTAAAGGTTATTTGACTGTTATTTATGATCCTAGTAACATTGATTTAGCTATTCCAAAACAACTTGGCGTTGTGGGAACTAGTGTTGCAAAATTATGTAGAGATAATAATGGTTTAGTAGGTATTAATGGTGGCGGATTTGAAGACCTTGATGGTTGGGGTAATGGTAGTACTCCATATGGCACCATTATTAAAGATGGTAAGGTAATTTGGAAACATGCAGGAGGAGATGGTGGACTTATAGGGTTTACTAATGAGCATAAGATGTATCTTACTACGGAAACACCAGAACAAGCTATTGCGAACGGTATGCAAGATGCAGTTGAATTTGGTCCTTTCTTGATTATTAATGGAAAAAAAGCCCAAATACATGGTGATGGTGGCTGGGGAGTTGCGCCAAGAACTGTTATTGCTCAAAGAAAAGATGGTATTGTTTTGTTTTTAATAATAGAAGGTAGATTACCAGGGTATAGTATAGGCGCTAGTATGCAAGATGTTATTAAAATATTATCTAGATATAAAGCCTATAATGCCGCTAATTTAGATGGTGGTGCATCCAGTACTATGGCTGTTAATGGTAAGCTATATAATCGTCCAAGTGCGGGAGGAGAATATGGTGGTCGAGCTGTATCTAATGCTTGGATTGTAGTTGATCCCAATAGTAAGAATTAATAATCAATAATTAAGTCACATTATGTGGCTTTTTCTTTTATTTTGTTTATCTAAAATATAGTATTTATAATTATTTTATTATATAATATAAATAATTGGAGATGAGTCTATGGAAAAAAGAATTATGGATGGTAATGAAGCTTGTGCATATATTTCTTATGGCTTTACAGAAGTAGCGGGTATATATCCTATTACTCCTGCTACACCTATGGCTGAGCTGGTTGACCAATGGAGTAAAAAGGGTCAAAATAATTTTTTTGGTTCACCAGTTAAGGTTGTTGAAATGGAATCAGAAGCCGGAGTAGCTGGAATGATTCATGGTTCTTTACAAAGTGGATGTTTAACTACTACCTATACAGCTAGTCAAGGATTATTGCTTATGATACCTAACATGTATAAAATGGCAGGAGAACTTCTACCAGCTGTTATTCATGTGGCTTCACGTAGTTTATCAACTCATGCTTTATCTATTTTTGGGGATCATCAAGACATATATGCTACTAGAATGACGGGTTTTGCTATATTAAGTGAATCATCCGTACAACAAGTTATGGATTTAGCATCAGTCGCTCATTTATCAGCTATAAAAGGTAGTGTACCTTTTTTAAATTTTTTTGATGGTTTTAGGACAAGTCATGAATTACAAAAAATAGAAGTTTTAGATATGAACAAGGTAAAAAAATTAATAGATAAAAAGGCTTTACAACAATTTCGAGATAAAGCCTTATCACCCCTTAATCCTGTAACCAGAGGCACTTCTCAAAATGATGATATTTATTTTCAAGAGACTGAGGCCAGAAATAGCTATTATGATCATCTTGCAGATATAGTTAATGAGTATATGGAAAAAATAAGTGAATTAACAAACAGATGCTATGCGCCTTTTACATATTACGGTAGTAAGGATGCTACCAAAGTGATTGTAGCAATGGGATCAGTATGTGAAACCATTAGGGAAACGATCGATTATTTAAATAATAACAATGAAAAATTAGGATTAATAGAAGTTCATTTATATAGACCTTTCAGTCCAAAATATTTATTAAAAGTTTTACCCGATAGTGTTAAGAGTATAGCAGTATTAGATCGCACTAAAGAAGCTGGAAGTAATGGCGAGCCATTATATTTGGATGTTTCTAGTGTTATTAATAATGCCAAACGCCACATAAAAGTAATAGGTGGTCGGTATGGTTTATCAAGTAAAAATACTACTCCAGCTATGATAAAGGCTGTATATGATTTCTTAGGTAAAAGAAATAATTTTACAGGTTTTACAGTTGGAATAGAGGACGATGTAACTAAACTTAGTATTCCTGTTGTACCTTTCGCTCTTCCAAGACAACATACCGAATTTTTAGTATATGGTTATGGTAGCGATGGTATGGTAAGTGCTTGCAAGGATTTAATGAAAATTATTGGAAATGCTACTAATGCTTATGTACAAGGTTATTTCCAATATGATTCGAAAAAAAGTGGAGGAGTAACTAAAAGCCATCTACGTTTAAGCAACAATCCTATTTTATCCACATATTATGTGGAAAACCCTAGTATGATTATTTGTACTAAGGATCAATATTTACAAAAATATAAAATTTTAGATAATATTCAAAAAGATGGTATTTTTCTATTGAATACATCTAAGAAGGAAGAAGAACTAGACGCTTTTCTATCAAATCATGATAAACAAATTTTAAAGGAGAAAAATATAAAATTTTATGTAATAGATGCCTTATCTATAGCCAAAGATGTTGGTTTAGATCATAAAATAAGTAGTATTATGGAAGCCTTAATGTTCGTAATAGGTCATATTATTTCTGTAAAATTTGCTGTTAAAGAGATGGAAAAAACAATCAATAAACGTTTTGGTAAAAAAAGCAATGGTATTGCTCAAAAAAATATTGAAGCCATTAATAAAGCTTTGACAGAATATCATCAAATAAATATGGATAACTTTTCTTATGTACGCAATAACTTATCATCTAATGTTGAAAAAACTATGTTTCAAATAATAGATGAAAGAGACGGCAATAATTTACCAGTTAGTGCTTTTTTAAATAATGCTGATGGTACCTTTCCTCCAGGATTATCTAAATTAGAAAAAAGAAACAGTAGTAGTTTTGCACCATATCATATTAAAGAAAATTGTATTCAATGTAATCTATGTTCATTAGTTTGTCCCCATGCAGTTATAAGACCCTTTTTATTGAATGATAAGGAAGTAGAAGATGCCCCTAAGGTAGTTAAAGAAAATTTATTAGAGGCTAATATTAAAGATCAAAATTTAAAATATACTGTTTCTGTATCTTTACCAGATTGTACAGGATGTAAGTTATGCGTAAATATTTGCCCTGGCAAAAAAAATGAAAAAGCTTTGATGATGAAATCTATCGGTGAACTTCAAAAATTAGGCAAGGATAAAGAGTACGAATATCTTTTTAACAAAGTTAGTGAAAAAAAAGTTTTACCTGTAAATACTGTTAAAGGAAGTCAATTTGCTACACCTAAATTTGAATTTAGTGGTGCCTGTGCTGGTTGTGGGGAAACGCCTTATCTTAAACTATTAACACAATTATTTTCTGATAGATTAATAATAGCAAACGCTACAGGCTGTTCTTCCATTTATGGCGCTAGCGCACCTAGTACACCATATTCCGTTACATGGGCTAATTCGCTTTTTGAAGACAATGCTGAATATGGTTATGGAATGAAAATAGCTGAAGAAACTATGCAGGATAAAATTAAAATATTGATTGCCAATAATATTGATAAAGTATCTAAAGAAGAACATGAGGTTTATCAAAATTATCTTAAAGAAATCAATTTAGATAATGCCAAGGCTTTATATGATATAGTAGATCATAGTAACATAACAGAATTAAAAAAATTAAAATCATTTATAATTCCTAGATCAATATGGTTAGTAGGAGGAGATGGATGGGCTTATGATATTGGGTTTAATGGCATTGATCATGTTTTAGCTAATAAAGAAAATGTGAATATTTTAATCTTGGACACTGAAGTATATTCGAATACAGGTGGGCAAGCTTCTAAATCTAGTAAAATAGGATCAGTTTCTAAATTTGCTTCTACAGGTAAAACTACTGCCAAAAAAGACTTAGCTAAAATTGCTTTAACCTATCCTCATGTTTATGTTGCCAGTATTTCATTAGGAGCCAATTATCAACAGGCAATTAAATGTTTAACAGAAGCTGAAGCGTACAATGGACCATCTATTATTTTAGCTTATTCCCCTTGTATTTCTCAGGGAATGTTAAGAGGTATGGAATATACTATGGAAGAAGAACGTAAGGCAACATTATGTGGTTATCATCCTATTTTTCATTATAATCCTCTTAATAAAGAATTTTCTCTTGATAGTAAGGCTGACTTTGATGAGTATTATAAATTTTTAGCCAATGAGGAACGTTACCGTATTTTAAAAGAGGTATCACCAAATTATTATCAACAATTATTAAAACAAAATAAAGATAACGCTATTGAACGTTATGAATATTATAAACAATTAGATGATTTATCACAAAATAATAAAGAAACAAAAAAGTGATTTGTTTCTTTTTTTAACAAAATAGGAGCTACACCCCCTGAGGGTAGCTCCTTAAAAAGAATAAAAAGGGGTTGGCTAGTGTGATACTAGCTACCAATTCGTTTAAATTCGAATTGGTGCTTTCTATAATAATCTAAAGTAATTGTTTTGTCAATGAAAAATTTACATTTTTTTAAGTCTTTTAAAATAAAAAATATAATCAAAAAATAAAAGATTAAAACCAAAAATAATCATAGTAATATTATTAAAAATATGTTATAATAGCAGGCGAGGAAGTGGTAGTATGGGTAATTTATCTATGGTTAAAGGAATAGGACCAAAATCTGAAATATTATTACATAAGTTAAATATCTATACTATTAATGATTTAGTAACACATTATCCCTTTCGATATGATTACCTAACTAGATGCTCCTTATTAGATGTTAGCGATGGTGATCATATTATCATTGATGGTCGCATAGATAGCGTTCCCATTCTTTTGCACTTTAAAGGGAACATGAATAGAATGAATTTTCGTTTAGCTACTGATAGTGGTATTGTTGGTGTATCTATTTTTAATCGAGCTTTTTTAAAAAAGAATTTATTGGTTGGAACAAGTGTAATTGTTATTGGAAAATTGGATAAATCTAAAAATGTTATTACAGCGGCTGATATTAGAATGGGTAAATTATCAGACCAAGGGCAAATAGAGCCTGTTTATCATTTATCTAGTGGATTGACTAATAAAAATATGAGTACCTATATTAACATGGCTTTATTGATGCATGGTAAAGAAATAGAAGATGATATACCAGATTATTTAGCTGATAAGTACAATTTTTCTAATAAGAAGACAGCACTTAATATTTTGCATAATCCCCCATCTAAAGAAAAGTTAAAAGAAGCAATGATCCGTTTAAAGTATGAGGAATTATTTTCCTTTATGTTTAAGATAAATTATTTAAAAGAGAAAAACCGCGAAACAAAAGATAAATGGCGTAAAGAATTTAATGATGATCAATTACAGCAGTTTATTAATAAATTACCTTTTAAATTAACTGATGATCAATTAAAGGCTATTAAGGAAATCACGGAGGATTTAAAATCATCACATAGAATGAATCGTCTCTTACAAGGAGACGTAGGTAGTGGTAAAACAATTGTGGCTTTTATAACCATGTTTATGACTTATTTAAGTGGATATCAAAGTGCCTTAATGGCACCAACGGAGATTCTAGCAACTCAACATTATAATAATTTAAAAAAGTTTTTAACGGGATATCCTATCAAAGTAGCACTCTTAACTGGCTCAATCAGTAAAAAGGAAAAACAAAACATATATGAACAATTAAAAAATGGGCAAATTAATATGATTATAGGGACACATGCTTTGATACAGGAAGAAGTAGAATATCAAAATTTAGGATTAGTTATTACGGATGAGCAACATCGTTTTGGAGTTAATCAAAGAGCTAATTTACGTAATAAGGGAGAACAACCAGATATTTTATATTTAAGTGCAACTCCCATCCCTAGGACCTATGCTCTAACTATTTATGGGGACATGGATGTATCTAGCATTAAGACTAGACCTAAAGGTAGAAAAGAGATTATTACTTATGTAAAAAAGCAAAGTGAGATTACTGAAGTACTAAAAATGATGGAAGAAGAATTAAAAAAAGATCATCAAATATATGTTATTGCTCCTTTAATTGAAGAAAGTGAAAATACTGATTTAACAACCGTATATACCTTACGGGATAATATGAATTTAGCGTTCGGTAATCGTTATAAAATTGATTTAATACATGGTAAAATGAAAGGCGACGCTAAAGAATTAATTATGCAAGAGTTTGTTGATAACAAAATTAATATTTTAATTAGTACAACGGTTATAGAAGTTGGTGTTGATGTAGCAAATGCTACTATGATGGTAATTTTCGATGCTAATAGATTTGGACTTTCCACCTTGCACCAATTACGTGGGCGTGTAGGACGAGGACAAGATCAATCAAAATGTATTTTAGTTAGTGAGCAGGATACTAAGCGTCTTTCTATAATGGAAACTACAGACGATGGTTTTGCTATTAGTGAAGAGGACTTCAAGTTAAGAGGGCATGGTGATTTATTTGGAACTAAGCAAAGTGGTGATACAACATTTAAAATTGCTGACATCAAACAGGATTACAAAATATTGCTTCAAGCTCGCAATGATTCCCGAGAATATTTACTAGATTCTAAGTATGATGGTGACATATTAAAACAGAGATTAATTAATAATATTAATGATGAAAAATAAATTGTAAAGTAAAAAATAATCATTTATAAATAATTGACTTTTTAATTAAATCATATTATGATTAAGATGCGTGAGTAACTCACGCTGATATCTCTCACGAACTAAAGTGTGAGAGTATATTCAACCGAACCCCCTGAAGGAGCCGAAAGGCTCCATTTTTGTTGAAATTACAAGGGTTTTTAATAATCAAAATCAGTTTAGGTA
>CANROU010000013.1 GCA_947632325.1 uncultured Bacilli bacterium | reverse complement strand
TAATATTATACTAGTAAATAAATGATTTGCAACTTCATCCATTTACTAATCAGTATTATACGTGATATTATATTCATTGAGAAAACAACTCCTTAAAACCTTTTAAGCTTCGAGCTTTTATTAAAGGTCTGTATATTTTGTGTTAAATTAATTATATAACAGTTTTTAGATTTAGAGTGTTTTCTCTTTTTTATACATTAATTTTATTTTCCCACATCTAGTTTACTACATCATTTTGGGTAATAAATTTGACAACAGGAGAAAAATGTGGTATAATTAGCGTCGTTGAAAGGGAGTAGTTCTCATATAAATATGGATTTAGTTCGTCAATTCAATGTATAAACATTCGGGCTAAATGATAAAGTTTATCGAACAAGACTTTCACACAATATGTGTGAGTCTTGTTTTTTTGTCTTTCAAGATTCTCACATATTGAAAAATTTAAAAAGAAAGGAGTAGAAAAAAGGCATCAATTTAATAGAAAGAGAGTGAGAATATGAAAGAAAAAGTAATTTTAAAAAGTACACATCCAGAAGAATATCCAGACCTAACTGTTGAGTGTAGAGTAATCCCAAATGATCAAATTGGAGAATATTTAGATACAATACCAGATGATAAAAAATTCTATGCTTATAAAAAGGGTAGTGTAAAAGCAAGAGTAGGAAAAGTCGGAGAGAAAATTAAGACTACCTTAAAAACAATAGTAGATGGCAAAGAGTATATATTAAGCGAAGAAGAAAATACAGTAAAAGAAAGAGATGGATATCCAGATATTGTGGTTACAAATGTATCTAGTACATCTAATGAACAATATGTTGTTAAAAATTCTAAATTTATAGAAACTTATAGTTCAGAAAATGATGAAGACTGGACTCCGGTTTATGATTCAAGATTACTTACACAAGTTGATGAAAATGTAATTATAATGACAACATGGGGCGCACCTGCAGTATGTTTAGCTGGTAGTTATATAGTAACTTATAATGCTTTAGAAAATGATTATAATACTTTAGAACAAGGAGCATTCGATTCAACTTATAAAAAAGATGATACTTATCAAAAGAAATTAAAAAAATAAATAATATTTAGTGAAAAATGGAATTAATTTTCCATTTTTTCGCTAATTAAATAGAAAATGTGATATAATTAATCAGTAAAGATAAATTTTAAATTAACATTTTTATTGGCTATAAATGAAAACATTAGGCTAATATTAAAAAATTAATAGAGCAAAAGAAAGTTATAGAAGGTAAGTGATGATATGTTATATGATATTATTGGTTGGATTGGAATGGTGTTAATAGTAACTGCTTATTTACTTTTATCATTCGATAAAATAAACAACGGAAAAACTTATCAATTACTTAATCTATTTGGTTCTATATTTATGGCAATTGGATTATTTCCCAAAAATGCTTGGTTTTCATTTTCGTTACAAGTGATTTGGTTATTAATTGCTGTGATCTCACTTGTCGAATTAAAGAAAAAATGATAGTTAGAAGAATATGTAAAACTGGTAAAATACATCTTTACAAAAAAATGTGATGTTACTGAAATAATCAAGTTGATAGATGAAAATACTTATTATGGAGGTATTTAATGTTTATATTAGCACAAATTTTAGGTGGAATAGCTCTAATAATATTAGTAATTAGTTTTCAAAAAAATAAAAAGAATGCGTTACTTAGATATCAAGTGTTTTCAAGTATATTTTTTGCTTTACAATATTTATGCTTAAATGCTTTAAATGGCTGTTTAATGAATGTTATGACGGCAATAAGAGATTATCTGTTTAGTAGATTCAAAAATCAAGTGCCGATGATATATTTAATTATTATTATTTTAATCATGATAATCTTATCTATATTATCATTTAATGGAATAATTAGTTTATTACCAGCGATAGCTGTAATAATTTACAGTATTGCAATTTGGTATGGTGATTTGAGAGTTATTAGAATAGTAGAGGTAATTTCTTGTTTACTATTTATTATTTATAATATAAAAGTTTTGGCAATTGTTGGATTAGTATCAACTATAATAGAATTACTTTCTGCGTTAGTAGCAATATACAGATTTGATATAAGGAAAGTTAAACATAGATTATGATTGCTTAAATCAGGCAGATATGCAGATTGATAAATATAGGAATAATATGGGTTATGGAAAAAGATTAGAAGATATAAAGAAATAAATAGGAAAAGGAATCGAACCAATATATCAATTTTAAAAGTATGATAGAAATATTGGGATGGAGTAAGTAAATGATATATGTAATAAGACATGGGCAAGTTGATACTAATATTAAGAACCAAATAAATGGGTGGAATGAAGAAATTTTAAATGATATAGGAATAAAACAAGCAATATCCGTTGGTGAACAACTTAAAAATATTAAATTTGATGTAATTTTTTGTTCCCCACTATTAAGAGCTAAACAAACTTATAATTATTTAAATATTAAAAACGTTCCTACTATTTATGATGATCGAATAAAAGAAAGAAATTCAAACAGTATGGTTGGAACTTCTGTTCAGTTATTAAATAAAGATATTTGGTACGATCCAACTAAAAATATGATATATGAAGACTCTGAAGGTTTTAAAAGTATAATAAATAGAGTTACATCGATATTAGAAGAAATAAAAAGAGATTATCAAGACAAAAATATTTTAATCGTTACGCATGGAGATGTATGTAAAGCTATATACTTGTATTTTCATCCTGATACTAGATATATTAGAAAATTTGAACAAAATAATTGCGAAGTTGTTGCTTATAGACTGGGTGATAATGATGAGTAAAAATAAAGTATGCACCATATTAATAATATTGTTTTCTATTTTATGTGGAATTATATCTAAAGATTATTTTTTAGGAACGTTAATACTTATAAGTGGACTATTAAATTCTTATTATGCTAGTATAGGGAAAACTTATAATTATATATTTGGGTCTTTGTACTGTTTACTAAGTGCTTATGTATGTTATATTAACGGATTATATGGGATAGCCATATTATCTGTAATTATATATTTTCCATTGCAAATTCAAGGATATATTAGTTGGTTAAAGAAAAAAGATAACAATAATGAAGTTAAGATTAGGAAATTTACATTAAAAAATTCGATTATCATAGTGTCTAGTTGTATCGTAGGGAGCGTTTTATTAGGACTGTTATTAACTAAAATACTTACACAACAATTGGCTTTTCTAGATTCTAGTAGCAATATTATCAATTTGTGTGGGATCATACTTATGAATTTAAGATTTCAAGAATGCTGGGTGGTTTGGCTATTTAATAACAGTGTAGACTTATTGATATGGATCATAAATTTTATCAATAAAAGTTCTAGTGCCACTATGATGTTATTAGTGTCAATAGGCTATTTGCTTATAAATATTTATGGATTATATAACTGGGTTAAAAAAACAAAGTACGATAATATGAAATAACATACTTGATTAATAAAAAGAAAAATACATGATGCCGATTATGTAATGATCAAATCGGAACCTAGCAAAATGGGATCAGCAGATAAGATAAATGCCGAAATAACTGATGTTGATTAATTGTCGGATTTGGGAACTAATGTTATTCATGCTAGTAATCCTCGAGAACAGAATTGTAATTATAATATTTCATTAATCCATTATAAAGATAAAAAAATAATAATCTCTTCACCAATAGATATAATTTCATTTAAATTATCCCAATGTATAGGGAGAAAAAAAGTAATTCAAAAACGACAACTTGTGGAAAAAAGTGAAAAAAATGATAGGATTATTAGTAAAAATAATGAAGCCTATCTTAAATAATTAAGAGACTTTGTTCCTTTGACTATAGGAGTAAGTAAATTGTATTCTTTAGATAATATAGTAATGCGAATGAAAGGCGTAATTAAAAGCGAGAATAATTTTGATACACAATTCATAGACGAAATTCGTGGCGATTTGAGTGCATATCCGTAAATTACTAATATATTTAATGGACTTACTAAAGAAAACCCTATCAAATAAAGATGATAGTCTAACATTATTTTTAAGAATATAATACATGTGGCACCAAATAAAATAAGGTGTTTTTTGTTATAATAATTGTTAATGTTTTAAAAACAATATTTTACAAAATAATTACAATGTTAGGACATATACATTTATAGAGGTGTCCTATGAAAGAAGAATATAAAGTAAATAATATATTTGATGAAGCAGGGATGACATTTAATGAGTTAATAAGCACATTTTTACTTTCTTTTCTAGATAAGGAGTTTAATATTTGTGAGAATAATGGTATAATAAATACCGATATAATCTCAAACTTATAGATTGGAGAGTTATGATAACAGATACAACCTATAAGGTAGGAATATATTTAAGATTATCTAGAGAAGATGAAAGGTTAGGTGAAAGTGGTAGTATCTCTACACAGAGAGATTTATTATTAAATTATATTAGAGATAATGACTTATTATTTGTTGATGAGTATGTTGATGATGGAGTATCAGGCACTACTTTCGATAGAGCAGGATTTAATCGTATGATTAAGGATTGTGAAGATAAAAAGATAAATATGATTATTACAAAAGATACATCAAGACTTGGGCGTGATCATATTGAATTTGGCTATTATGTTGAAAGATATTTTCCAGAACACAATATTAGATATGTAGCAGTAAATGATGGCGTAGATACTTTTAATCGCAATAATTCGGCAAATGATATGTTAGTATTTAAAAGTGCTTTTAATGATATGTATGTTAAAGATATATCAAATAAGTTAAGAAGTTCACTTTATACAAAAAAAAGAAATGGTTTATTTGTTGGCTGCTATGCACCTTTTGGCTATAAAAAATCGAAAGATGATAAACACAAACTTGAAATAGATCCTGAATCAGCTAGTGTTGTAAGAAGAATATTTGATATGTTTATAAGTGGGAATAGTTTAACAGGGATTTGCGATATATTAACAAGTGAGCATATTAAAACACCAAGTATGTATAAGAATATGAAACTAGGACAAGAGAATGTTCATTATGGAGTGTGGGCTACAAGAACAGTTGATAGTATTTTAAAAAATCCAACTTATATTGGTAATTTAACTCAATGTCGAAACAGAAAGGTAAATTATAAATCTAAAAAGATCGTTCATACAAAACCTAATGATTGGATTGTCGCTCTTGGCGCAGTAGAGCCTATTATTGATAAAGAAACTTTTGATTTAGTACAAAAAATGTTTAAAAGCAATAAAAATCGAGGTATTAAAGGAAATGGCATAACAGATAAACTTTTGTTAAGAGGACTCATTTATTGTAAAGAATGTCATCATACAATGGGATTTAGAGAACATTTACAACAAACACAAAAATATGGATTAGTTCATAGAATTTATGGTAATTGTAATTATTGGGCAAAAAGAAAAAAGCAAAATGTTTGTACTCCACATTCTGTTAAGTATCAAGTTATAGAAGATATAGTCTTGGAAAATTTAAGAGAGATGGCAAAGAAATATTTAGATGAGAAAACTATAGAGGCTATAATTAAAAACTCTGATAAATTAAAAAAGAAAAAAGAAAGTATAAAGCAGGAAATATTTAGATTAGAAAACAATATAGAAACTCTTAATAGAAAGATCGATATGTGCTATAACGACAAGTTAGATGGCAATATAACTTTGGAAATGTATAAAAGGACTTATAACAATTTAACATTAGAAATAAATGAATCAAAAAAAAAGAAAAAAGAATACGAAAAACTCTTATATGATTTAGAAAATAATAAGTTAGTAAACGATAACTACTATCTAGATAAAATTAAAGAATTTTTAGAGATGAAAAATCCATCTCGTGCCTTAATTAGTTCACTAATTGATAGGATAGAGATAGATGAAGAAAAAAATATCGATATATATTATAAGTTTAAGTTAATTTAAAGGAGGTAATGGATGAGTCAAAACAAATTAGAAACAATTTCAAATTTATTTGAAGATAAAGAAATAAGAAGTGTATGGGATAGTGAAAAAGAAGATTATTATTTTAGTGTCGTTGATGTTATTGGTGTATTAACAGAAAGTCCTAGGCCAAGAAAATATTGGAATGCTTTAAAAACAAAATTAGATAATGAGGGAAGTCAGTTGTCCTCAAAATTGGGACAACTGAAATTAAAATCTCAAAAAGATGGAAAAAGTTATTTAACAGATGTTTTAGATACCAAAGGAATTTTAAGACTAATTGAATCAGTTCCTTCGCCAAAAGCAGAGCCGTTTAAGGTCTGGCTTGCTAATTTAGGTAGTGAAAGAATTGATGAAGTATTCGATCCTGAAATTGCCATTAATCGAGCTGTTAATTATTATAGAAGATTAGGTTACAGTGATGAATGGATTAAAAAAAGACTAAACGGAATTGTTGATAGATTTAAACTAACTGATATATGGAAAGATGGTGGCATTGAAAAACCTGTAGAATATGCTATGCTTACTAACGAAATATATAAAGGTTGGTCTGGTATGAAAGCATCAGAATATAAAGCATATAAAGGCATAAGAAAAGAAAGTTTGAGAGATAATATGACTGATATAGAAGTTATTCTCACTGATTTAGGAGAAGTTGCTACTCGTGATATAGCAACAAGTGAACATCCACGAGGATTTAGTGAAAATATGAAAGTTGCTGCACGAGGTGGACAAGTTGCTAATGATGCGAGAATCTCATACGAACAAGCAACTAAAAAATCAGCAATATCAAATAAAAATGCACTTAACTACCAATATAAAGATGAAAATAAACAAATTGAAAATAAATAATTAAAAAATAAGGTACTATATATAAATAAGGATAGAAAGTTTAAAACTTTGGTGAGTTATAGTTTTAACACCATCATTAAATAAGAGTTTCAAATTTCAAAGTGATTGGCCATATAATAATTCACAAATCTATTTATTACAATCTTTATTAAATGATATTAAAAATGATAGTAAAAAAACTTTTGAAGAAATAGATAAAGGTTATGTGTTTACGACTAATGTTAATTATCCTAATAATCGTAAATTAGTTAAACAAAAGATTACAATGGATAAAAATTTAAATCTACAGACTGTAGAAGTTATGGATGAAAATGATATCCCACAAATGAAAATGAATTTTAAAAATATTGACTTAAAAGCCAAATTTGATAATAATCATTTTGAATTAGATGAAATAATGAAGAGTGCTGTAATTGAAGATGGTACAGAAGAAACAACAGCTTTAGATGATATCATTTATCCATTATATATACCAAGTGGAACTAAATTAACCAATCAAGACAAAGTTGAAAAAACCAATGGTGAGAGAGTAATTATGTCTTTTGATGGCGAAAAACCATTCCTATTAGTAGAGGAAACAGCTAATAAAGAAGATGAATTTACAGTTATACCAACATATGGAGAACCATATATGTTTGTTGATACAGTAGGAGCCATGACAGATAATTCATTAACGTGGACTTCTAATGGTATTGAATATTATTTAGTTAGTGATGTGATGAGTCAAATAGAGTTGATGGAGATAGCGCAATCGATTAATTTACTTCCTACTATGAAATAATGAAGAAAATAGTTGATACTATTTTCTTTTTAGTTATTCCTGTGAAAATATTTAATAATGAAACCATTAGGACTGTTTGGGACAAGGAACAAGAGAAATACTTTATAAGTGTGGTCGATATAGGTAGAGTTATTTCAGAAAGTAAAGATGGAAGAAAATATTGGAACAAACTAAAACAACGTCTTAAAAATGAAGGAAATGAGATGGTGACAAATGGTCATCAACTGAAATTAAAATCTTCAGACGGCAAATATTATAATACAGATGTTGTTGATATTGGAGGAATGTTTTGAATAATTGAATCAATAACAATTAAAAATGATGAAGTGCTTTGTGCAAAATGATATTGAATAAAAATATAGATGATTTGAATTAGCTATAAGGATATGTGAAAAACCATATCTTTTTATCAATTCCTGAATTCATAAAATTCCATTTATTTACGTAAATAAAGCTAATACTAAATTTAATATTATTTTGTTTTCTAATAATAAATGATAAAATAAAATTGAAGTAAAGGATATCGAACTAAATGAATCCAATACTATAAACAATGTTTAAAATTCTAGTTTGAACTATGAAACAAGTGCCAATTTGAATAATAATTTTAATAATCAAAGTAAAAGTTCAAATGGACTTTCATAATTAACAATTTTTTTAAATAGGAGAATATCATATATGAAAATTAAACTTTTATTGTTATTTGTATTCAGCTTTTTATCTGCTAATGTTGTTTATGCAAATGATATTAAGGACATTAATATGGACATTTATATAGATAATAATGGCAATGCTCACATTAAAGAACAATGGGTAGTTGATGCTACGAGTAAAACAGAAATATATAGAACTTATAATAATATTGGATCATCAACAATTACGGATTATAAAGTTTATTTGAATAATCAACAATTTACTACTTTACCTGATTGGAATGTAAATGCATCTTTTAGTGAAAAAAGTTATAAAGCAGGATTAAATATAATAAAAGTAGCTGGAGTTCCTAAAGAATATGAATTATGTTTTGGAATATCTAAATACGGTTTAAATACTTATGAATTGGATTACACAATAACAAATTTTGTTATTGAAACAACCGACTCTGATGTTGCATATTGGACTTTAATTCCTAAAAATTTGGAAAATAAACCTGAGAAATTTTATATAAAAATATATAGTGATTTTAAATATGCCGATACAGATATATGGGCATATGGAAGTTATGGGGATACTGCTTATGTTTATGATGGCTATATGGAAATAGAAAATAGTGATGCTCTAGATAATGATGAATATGTAACAGTTTTAATTAAATTTCCTAAAGAAACTTTTAATAATGAAATAAAAAATGATTTTAATTTTTACTATTATTATAATAAGGCAGAGCAAAATACAGTACATTATGAAAAACAAGAAGAAAATAAAAATACTGACACTTTTGCTAATATAATAGATTGGCTAGAAGATATTTTAATGATCATATTAGGCCTTTTAGTTGGAACAATTATTGGCGTAATTATATATTGTCCTATTTTTATAATGAAAATTTATCATAATTTATCTACTAAAATTATTTGTGGAACTCAATGGATAAAATTTAGAAAAGGAGTAAAAAGAGTAAAAAATGCTCCTTACTTTAGAGATATACCTTGTAAGGATATATTTGAAGGTTATTGGATTTCTTGTCAATTCAATTTAATGAAAAATAAAACTGATTTTTTAGGAGTTATGTTTTTGAAATGGCTGAAAGATAAAAATATTGAAATAGTCAAAGATGAGAAAATACAATTAAGATTTAATAATGATAATAATCTATCAAAATATGAAGCAGAGCTTTATAATATGATAAAAAAAGCTAGTAAGAATAATATATTACAAGAAAATGAATTTTCTAAATGGTGTGATAATAATTCTTCAAGGGTAATAAAATGGTTTGATAAAGTGTTTGATGAACAAACCAAACAATTATATCAAGATGGTAAATTAACAAAGACTAAAGAGAAAATACCTTTTGGAAAATTCTTTGGTGATGGTTCAAAAGAAATCGATGTGTATTATGTTGAAGAAGTAATGAAAAAAGATGGATTAAAAGTAATGGGTCTTAAGAAATTCTTAAATGATTTTTCCAATATAAAAGATAGAAAGGCAATAGAAATTATTCATTGGGAAGAGTATTTAATGTATGCTCAAATGTTTGGAATTGCTGAAAAAGTATCAAAAGAATTTAAAGATTTATACCCTGAGACCATAACAGATATTACTTATGATGATATAGTATCTACCTATAATTTTTCTTATATTGGCAGTAGATCAATAAATAACCATATTTCATCATCTTCTAAATCTTCCTCTTCTTCAAATAATAGATCTCGTGATAGAGCAGATAGATATTTTTCTGGTGGAAAAGGTTATTCATCAAAGGGAGGTGGCAAAGATTCGTTTGGTAGTGGATCTAGTGGAGGTTTTCGTTAATAAATTATTAAAATAATATTGTTGCTTTTAAGTTTAATTAATATTTTATTTATTAAATTGAATATATCATTTGCGCTTTCCACAAATTGAGGGTAAATAACAAGAAAGCTTGCTAAGGAATGTGGCCTTTATTTTAACAAAATAAAGAACAGGCAAAATAGGGTACTATATATAAATAAGAATAGAAAGTTTAAAATTTTGGTGCGTTATAGTTTTAATACCAACACTATTTATTATAGAGCCAAGAAAATAGTTGATACTATTTTCTTTTTAGTTACTCTTGTGAAAATATTTTGCCTTCTTTTTTGATGTATGATATAATTTGGTTTAGGTGATATATAATGGCAAAAAAATCAAAAAAAATGGCAACGGCAACTGTCAATCCAGAAATGAACAATATAGTTAAAATAGCTCTTATTGTAGTTATTGTATTGGTTGTTGTTTATCTTCTAACAGCTCTATTAACTGGTAAAATAAAATTGGGTGATAATAAAACTAGTGAAGAAGAAGTAACTATTCAATATGAAGAAATTCTAGCAGGTGAAAGCATAAGTCAAAAGGATGATGAATATTTAGTTTTGTTTTATGATTCAACCACTACTGAAGGGGCTTTATATGAGACGTTACTTAGTCAATATAAGATTAAGGAGAATGCTCTTAGTTATTATAGAGTTGATATGGGAAATGGATTAAATAATATGTATAAAACTGATGATCAAAGCAATCTGTTTGTTACTAGTGCTTCGCAATTGAAAATTAAGGATAGTGCATTGTTAAAAATTGTCAATCATACCGTAACAGAAGCATATGAAGGACAGGATGCTATCACTCAATATTTCAAATAGTTTAGTGTCTCATGACACTTTTTTGATTTATGTTAAATTATTGTATATTAAGAATGGATTTTAATTCTATTTTTAAGAAAATCATGATATGATTATAATAGTACGTGTAGTTGAGGTGAATTTATGAAAGATAAAGAAGAAAAGTCTAAAAAAACTAAAAAAAAGGTTGCTTCTAAGGAAACAAAGGTTGTTAATCCTGATGATCAAGAAGTGCAAATTAAAGAAATAATAGTAGAAAAAAAAGTAGGGTTTAATTATTTAGAAGTAATAATCATTATGGTGATTGCTATATTATTTGGTGGTTTTATTGGGGGATTAGTAACTTTCTCTAAGACCTCTAAAGTGCAATCAATAAATAAATCTAAACATTTGGAGGAATTTGTTAAAACGTATCAGGATATCTTAGATAATTACTATCAAAAATTAGATGAGCAAAAATTATTAGATGCTGGAATAGAAGGAATGATGGAATATCTAGATGATAATTATTCAGCTTATATGGATCAAAATGAAAGCATTAGTTTTAATGAGCAAGTAGATGGAAATTATTCTGGTATAGGAGCTGAGATTACTTTAAAAGATGGTATTGCTTCGATTACATATTTATTTGAGGATTCACCAGCGTCAAAAGCGGGATTACAATTGGGAGATGTACTTCAAAAAATCAATGATACTAACGTTGAGAATTTGACTATTACAGAAATTTCAGCATTAATTAAAGGTAGTACTAATACCACCGTTAAGATTCAAGTAAAACGTAATGACCAATTACTTGATTTTGAAATAAAAAGAGCTAAGGTTGAATTAACATCTGTTACTTCTAAAATTTATGATAATAACATTGGTTATTTAAAATTAAATATTTTTGCGGCCAATACTGAAAAACAACTAGAAAAAGAACTAAATAAATTAGAAAAAGAAAACATTAAGTCATTAATTATAGATGTAAGAGATAATCCAGGTGGACATTTATCACAGGTTGAAGAAATTTTATCTTTGTTTATAGAAAAAGGCAAAATATTATACCAAATTGAAACCAAAGGTATTAAAGAAGCTACTTTTGATACTACCAAAACCAAAAGAGATTATCCTATTGTGGTTTTAACTAATCAATCTAGTGCTTCAGCATCCGAAATTTTAGCTGTGGCTATGAAAGAGGTATATGGCGCTACTTTAGTAGGAATGAAAACTTTTGGTAAGGGTACTGTACAACATGCTTATGAGTTAAGTAGTGGAGCTACTATAAAATATACTACGCAATTATGGTTGACGCCTAATGGTGATTCTATTGATAAAAAAGGCGTTAATCCTGATATTGAAGTTGAATTGGATGAGGGATATTATACAAATCCAATTGATACGATGGATAATCAGTTACAAATGGCAATAAAAGTGCTTAATGAAAAATAAGCGCTTTTTTTATGAAAAATTTTTGTCGATTTTAGCACTCTATATTGACAAGCGCTAAAAAAGGTGTATAATATAGGTGGTATAAGAAAGAAGGGCGATATTATGTATCAAAATCAAGAACAAGAAGAAAATGTTTTAGAAAAATATGGTCGAAATATTAATAAGGCGGTTAAGGATGGTAAGATTGATCCTGTAATTGGCCGTGATGAAGAAATACGGTCTATAACGAGAGTGTTGTCCCGTAAAACCAAAAATAATCCAGTATTAATTGGAGAACCTGGTGTTGGAAAAACTGCCATTGTAGAAGGCCTTGCTCTACGCATAGTAAAAGGAGATGTACCTAGTAGCTTGAAAGATAAAACAATCTGGGAATTAGATATGGCTAGTTTAATTGCAGGAGCTAAATATCGTGGTGAATTTGAGGAACGTTTAAAAAATGTTCTTAATGAAATCAAAAAAAGTGATGGCGAAATCATTATGTTTATTGATGAAATACATACTATAGTTGGATCTGGCAATATGGAAGGCGCTATGGATACATCTAATATTTTAAAACCAATGTTAGCTCGTGGAGAAATTCATGTTATTGGAGCAACAACCTTAAATGAGTATCGTAAATATATTGAGAAAGATGGAGCATTAGAAAGACGTTTTCAAAAAATTAAAGTTAATGAGCCAACTGTTATGGATACGATCACTATTTTACGTGGTTTAAAAGAAAGATTTGAAATTCATCACGGTGTTTCGATTCAAGATAAAGCCTTAATTGCTGCTGCAACTTTGTCCAATCGTTATATTACGGATCGTTATTTACCAGATAAAGCTATTGATTTGATTGATGAAGCTTGTGCTACTATTAGAGTTCAAATGGATTCAGTTCCCATTGAATTAGATACTTTGACTAGACAAATAATGAAATTAGAAATTGAACAAGAAGCTATAAAAAAAGAAGTCGATCAATTATCTAAAAAAAGAAAAGAAGAGATAGCCGATAAATTAAAAACATTAAAACAAAAAGAACAAGAATTAAAACAATCCTGGGAAAGAGAAAAAAATATCAATGATGATATTAAAAAGAAAAAACAGGAATTAGAAAAGGCTAAATTTGATTTGGATCAAGCTGAAAATGTTTATGATTTAGAAAAGGCCGCTAAACTTCGTCATGGAGATATTCCCAAATTGGAAAAAGAATTGCAAGAATTACAACAAAACAGCAGTAATAAAATTTTAAGTGATACAGTTACTGATGAATCCATTGCAGGTATTATTGCTAAATGGACTAATATCCCTATTAGTAAATTAATGAGTGGCGAACGAGAAAAACTTCTTCATTTACAAGAAAATTTAGCTAAAAGAGTTAAAGGACAAGATGAAGCGTTATATTTAGTTAGTGATGCTATTATAAAATCACGTAGTGGTATTAAAGATCCCAACCGACCTATTGGTTCGTTCATCTTTTTAGGACCAACGGGAGTAGGTAAAACAGAAGTGGCTCGTAGTCTAGCTTATGAATTGTTTGATGATGAGAAGCATATGGTGCGTATCGATATGAGTGAATATATGGAAAAATTTAGTGTATCACGATTGATTGGTTCTCCTCCAGGATATGTAGGATATGAAGAAGGTGGCCAATTAACAGAACAAGTTCGTAGAAATCCTTATAGCATCGTATTGTTTGATGAAATAGAAAAAGCTCATCCTGAAGTTCTTAATTTGCTTTTACAAATATTAGATGACGGTAGAATTACTGATTCAAATGGTCGTACAGTTGATTTTAAAAATACTATTATCATCATGACATCTAATTTAGGTAGTGAACATATTTTAGAAGGTCATAATGATTTAGTTATCAAAGAACTTCAACATACCTTTAGGCCAGAGTTCATTAATCGTATTGATGAAATTATTATCTTTAATTCTCTTACAAAGGACGTTATTAGTGATATACTTGATAAAATAATTACGGATATTGAAAAAAGATTAGAAAAGGATGATATACATATCCAATTAACAAACAAAGCTAAAGAACATATTTTAGAGCATGGTTATGATGTTAATTATGGAGCTAGACCTTTAAAAAGATATGTTAGTAAAACACTAGAAAGTATGCTAGCAAAAGAAATTGTTCAAGACCATATTATATATGGACAAACAGTCACTTTTGATGTAGAAAATGATGAATTGGTTATTGTAAAATAAAAAAAATATTATTTAGATTATAATTTTAGATAAAAGTGTACACAAAAAAGTGTATGCTTTTTCTATTATGTAAAAAAATATCAGGTTATATTAATATATAAGACGAAGGTAGTTACACTCTAAAACAAGGAACATAAATTATAATGAAAGGAAAAGAAAGGAGTGGCGAAATTGTTAAATATAGATTTACTCGAGCAACTTTTAGTGATTGCTATGGCTTTGAGTGTAATTACATGTGCACTTATGCAAAAAATTAAAGGATTATATAAAACTAATAAGCATATAGGATTACATAGTTTTATTATTAACGTATTAGGATCTATAGCTTTTTGTATAACTTTTACTAACGTTGATATCATTAATAGTTTATGGGTAGGCCTTTTTGCGTTTGTAGGAGCTGATAGTATTTATAAGGCATTAGATAGCAAATTGCAATCATATTCTGATATTGTTAAAAAGAAAGAACCAATAAGGATTGATCGGGGTGATTCTGCGTGAGTTATATTAGTCCAAATGATTTTTTTAATGATGTAATAGGTAAAGCTATTGATATGGATGGGGTATATGGAGCACAATGTGTGGATTTGTTCAAATATTTCAATAAAATAGTTAATAATTATACTAATTATACATGTGCTCCTAGTGGCTATGCTAAAAGTTTATATGAAAATAGAGCTAATAACGGCTTAATGGCTTATTATGATGAAGGATCAGTTGCTAGTCTTAAGGATGGTGATTGGTGTATTTGGGGTAATTGCAAAGCTTGCCCTGATTCTCATGTAGCAATGTTTAGAGTGAATAATGGGAATGGGACAGGGATATTTCTAGGACAGAATCAAACGTCTGTTCAAAATACTACACAGATAAATATTCCTTTTGATGGTATTATAGGAGTATTACGCCCTAAGATATATGTGACGCAGTTTGTAGGATCACCTGTATCACGTGATGAAAATAAAGATCAAGTAGAAGTAATAGTTGATAAATTAAGGTGTAGAATGAGTCCCAATGGGGATATATTAGGATACGTTAATAAAGGAATTTACAATTATTCAAGTTCTAAGGAACAAGATAATTATATTTGGTTGGAAATAGGCCGTGATATGTGGATTGCGACGCAGGATGATTGGACTAAAATCTATCCTAAAAAAGAACAAGAAACGCCAGTTAACAAGCCAGATATTGTTGATGATAGCAATATGAAAGATGAAATTGAAAAACAAAAGATTACTATTAAGAATTTGGAGGATAAAATTGCAGCTTTACAGAAGAAAATGCAGCAAACTCCAACATTAATTTTTGAATGTCCAGCTACAAATGATTATGTCATCAAATTATATGAAAAAGAAAAACTATATTTGAAAAAAGATTAACTATATAGTTTAAATTTAAAATAAAACGGAGGTGAAGGATTATGAATAATAGATCCAGAAGATATCTGCTTAATTTAGTAATACCTAAGGGCGAAGTTGGTCCGCAAGGTGAGAAAGGAGATCCAGGTCCCAAGGGGGATGTTGGGCCAAAAGGTGAAAAAGGTGAACAGGGTCCAAGGGGAGAGGTCGGTCCACAAGGAGAAAGGGGACAACCAGGTCCACAAGGTCCACAAGGGCCTTCTTCAACAGCTTTATTAGCGGCATATGGTGGTAAATATAGTAATACTAGAACTACTCTAACTTCAACAGGTTTAGGTAATTGGCTACAGGTGCCATTACCAGTTTCTATGCCAAGCATTAATGCTAACGGTACTACAGAAAATAATCTTAAGTTAGAACAGGACGGAGTATATGAAATTAATTTTTTTGCTAATTTAACTGTGACCAAACAAACTTCATTAACTTTAATTATTCGTAAAAATCAAATGAATATTCCAGCAACAGTTGTTACAAGACTATTATCACCTAATAATGAATATATTTATAGCGGAAGTGTAATTGTTGAATTAGATGCTGATGATAAAATTGACATGGCTCTATCAACTACGGAAGAAGATGTTATGGTTAATCTTGGGACAGGAATGAATGCTAGTTTAACAGTGAAAAAAATTGATGAAAAAGAATAATAAAAAAAGATTTCATGTATATCAAAACATAAAATCTTTTTTATATGTTTTTATATTATTTACCCCGTACTAAATTTTCAAAACATTGGCCTTTTTCTTCAAAATTTTTAAAATATTCATAACTAGATGCAGCTGGAGACAAAAGACATATCTTACCTTTTGCCGTTTTATTTTTGCTAATATCATATGCTTCTTGTAGGTTTTGGACAAAAAAGATATTTTTATTACATTGCCCTTTTAGGATTTTACCAATATTATATCCTGTTGTTGGCATACAGACGAGGTTTTTAATATCACAGTTTTTAAGATAGGCAATAAAGGTGTTATAATCTATACCACGATCTTTTCCTCCAAATATTAGCGTATCAACATTTTTCAATGTTTCAATAGCACTAATAGTAGCTTCTGGGATGGTGGCAATTGTATCATTATAGTAAGTTATGTCATCAAAAGTACCAATACATTCCATGCGATATTTCAATGCTTTAAATGTTGTAATAGTTTGTTTTACTTTTTGCAAATTTAAACCCTTTAATTTAGCAACTAAAACGACAAACATAATGTTTTTTAGATTATGATCACCAATTAAGTTTCTCTTATCATCTTCATATAATAGTTCATCATTATAATAAATTTTATTATTTCTAATACGTACAGAATTAGTGTTAATTGGACTATCATCAAAGCGAATATCATAATGTTGGCCTTTAAAATGCCCTTTGATAATGCAATCATGTAAATATTTATTATCATCAGCATAAATCATAATATCATTATCATTTTGATACTTATAAATATTCATCTTATTGTTATGGTAATGTTTTAAATCACCAGCGTGGTCTAAGTGATCTTGAAATAAGTTTAATACTATGGCAATATGGGGAGAGGTTTTGACAAATTCTAATTGATGTGAGGACATTTCAATTACTAAAATAGTATCTTTTTGGTATTTATCTATGTATTCTAAAACGGGTATCCCAATATTTCCAAGTAAATAAACATCTTTTCCTTGGCTTTTAAAAGTTTCATATAAAAGTTTTGCTGTCGTACTTTTACCCTTGGTACCAGTTATACCAATGATATTTTGACGATTAACTTCTAATAATAGTTCTAATTGAGAAGTTATTTTTTCTATTATTTGTTCATCTTTTAAATTTTTAAGGCTAAGTCCAGGTGTCTTAATAATTAAATCGAAGTCATTTAAATTATTTAAGTAAGTTTCACCCCAAATAATTTCTACATTTTTATCATTTTTTAATAACTCATTATCATTTATATTATTTACATCAAGAATAGTAATTAATTTATTGCCTAAATATTTACGAATGAAACGATATGTAGATTGTCCTTCTTTACCAAATCCTAGTATGGCTATTTTTTTATCTTTTAATTTTTTGACAATGGCTTTATACATATCTCTTAACGTGGCACCTCCATATTCACGAAGCCAAATAGGTTTACAACACTTCTTTTCTTGTTATAAAAGCATATCTATTACAATCTATAATGGTCATTATAACTTTTTTAGATCAATTTAAAGGTGTTTCTAAAATAATATCACTATATCCTTTGTAATCGCCTAGATAATCAATAATAAAAGGAGTACAAAAATCATGTGATACTTCATCTTCATGGGTAATTAAATAAGAATCCAGTTCCTCTTTAGTAGTAAAGAAGATAGAATGATAGAAACCACTATAACCATATAGTCTCGTTTGTCCTTGTTTGTTCGTATTTTTTTTCGATTAAAGTCTCTTATATTTTTCCTTTTTCTTTTAAGGCAATATAGGCAAGAGGACTTAAATTATCTACAGTTAAATCTTTTAAAGGATACCATAGAGCTCCTAGAGAATCTAGTCCATCGGCATCTTCTTTAACTATTCCGTTTTCTAAAGATACTTCATAGATAATACCAATGTGATGCATTGATTCCTCTTCATCATGATGTAACCACTCTACGATAACAGAATCTGCTAATAAAAGATTAGCGTCTTTTATTTCGACACCAGTTTCTTCCATAAACTCACGCTTTAATGTTTCAATTGGCCTTTCACCGTGTTCGATACTACCACCTGGCAAATCATATTTTCCAGTGTAAGCACCTCTTGCTTTTTTTACTAAGAGAACTTTATCATCTTCTACTACTAAACCATATACACCTAAATGCCTTGCTTGAACCATATCTTATCACTCCCGTCTTTAATTCTTTTTTTTCTTAATTGTTATGCTATTTTAGGCCCATCCTTCCTTTTTTCTATCATTATTTTACTATAAAACGGCTATTTTGACAATTTTTGAATTAAATTATCATACATAAATCATGGAGGACTCTAGTCATGACTACATATAGTAATTTCATATCTAGTGGATTAGTAAGGTCATAAGAATGATTGGAAACATTTACTGAGATGACGGCATCAAACTCGTAACTCAATAAAACATGAACTTCGGACTCTAAATCATTTAAAACACCACTTGGAATATTTAACTTAGAGGCGATATTTTCAACTTCTTCGCTAGTACGAGTAATGATAGAAATAGACTGATGATTTTTATCTTTTTTTTCTTGAATAAGTTTCTTTAAATGATGATAAGATTTTCTTCTTTAATATAACGAACATTTTCACCATTTTTCAAGTGCTTGGGAGTACATGACTTAATCTATTCATACTTACTTTTAGTTTGGGGTTTCATTAGATTAGCAAAAGTAGTTATATTATCTGTTTCATAATATCCCATACAAGTTGTTAAATCTCCCTGTGGATCACAGTCAACTAATAAAACCTTTTTACCTAATTTAGATAATGCTACACCTAAATTAAATGTTGTAGTGGTCTTGCCAACTCCACCTTTTTGATTTGCTACTGCAATAACTTTGCAATTAGACATTTCTTGCCTCCTTTCTTTCTAAACTCTAGTTATCCTTATATATATAAAGATAACTATGTATGGCAATAAAAAAAGAACTGATATTTCTATCAATTCTATATGTATTTAAAGGCTTAAAGCCTTATATTTCTTGGCAGGGGATGAGAGAATCGAACTCCCATCTGGTGTTTTGGAGACACTCATTTTTCCATTAAACTAATCCCCTAAAATTTTAACTTGAAACATCTTTTTTTGATGTTTTTTATTTTGTTTCAAGTTTTTTGTACCACTTCAAATTGGCAGGTAAACACTCCATTTTTATAATACTTTTATTGACTTTCCCTTTATTTATGGGTATTATTAGGTGGTAGGATATAGGTTTTGGAGACCATTATTATACCATTTAACTAATCCCCTGTAACAAAATTGATTATAACACATGAAATATTATTATTCAATACAACTTTTTATAAAAAAACACATAAATTAGTAAGGGTGATAATCATGAATATTGTAAGTTACACTACTAAAGAATTAGATTTGTTAGCGCGCTTGATGCGAGCAGAAGCAACTGGAGAAGGGGATTTGGGGATGCTTATGGTTGGTAATGTAGGTATTAATAGGGTATTAACCGAGTGTTTAGATTTTGCTAATATTAGAACGATTACTGATATGGTTTATCAAAGTCCTGGCGGTTTTGTTGGCGTAACTAGTCCATTATTTTATTCAGCAGCTAATGTTAAAGAAAAAGAATTGGCTATGCGAGTATTGAAGGGTGAATATTATCATCCAGCTACTAATGCTTTATGGTTTTATGCACCGGCAAGTGGCGCTAACTGTGTTGATACATGGTATAATCAACAATTAGCAGGCAGATATAAAAATCATTGCTTTTATCAACCAGAAGAAGGGGTATGTTTTCCAATTCGTTAGCCAAGGCCAATATCTAAAATCATCATAACGGAAAATCCAATTAGGGTAAATAAGGCCATAAGGTCTTTTTTTTGATTAGTTTGGCTCTCAGGTATTAATTCTTCTACTACAACATAGATCATGGCTCCTGCCGCAAAAGCCAATAAAAATGGTAGTAAGTATTGCATTTGGGTTACTAATATAGCTCCTATAACTGCCGCAATTGGTTCGACAATACCACTTAACTGGCCATAAAAAAAAGCTTTTTTTCGTGATAATCCATCTCTACGAAGTGGTAAACTAACAGCACTTCCTTCTGGGAAGTTTTGCAGTCCTATACCAATAGCTAATGTGATAGCGGCCGCTAAAGAAGAACCGGTTAAACCATAACTAAGGGAACCAAAAGCAACTCCTATAGCTAAACCTTCTGGAATATTATGTAATGTGATTGAGAAGACTAACATAAAACAACGTTTTATACTTTGTATTTTGTTTATACCTGATTTTTGGGGATGCCTTTTTTCATAAAAATCATATAATTTGTCTCCACAGAACAACAGTAATCCTCCAGCGCAAAATCCAAGAGAAACCACTATCCAAGATATCATGTTTAATTCTTCAGCCATCTCGATAGCCGGTGATAGCAAAGACCAAAATGATGCAGCAATCATAACACCAGCGGCAAAACCAAGCATAGCATCCAAGATGCTTTTGTTTACACTTTTGAAAAAGAAAACGATTGAGGCACCAAGAGCAGTAATCCCCCAAGTAAATATAGTCGCTATTAAAGATTGCCACATAGGAGATAGTTCAGCAAAAAATTCTGTCATAATGTCCTTCCTTTCATAATGTACTATATGAATTGTTAAATGATTGGTATGGGCAAAAAACTAAATAATCAAAAGCTTTTAATCATATAATTTAACGGTGATATAAATGAATTTATTAAAATATAAAATATGGATGTTTCTTTTTTTTATCACCATTTTATTGCTAGTTAATAAAGCTGATAGTCATTATGCTGTTTTACAATTACCATTATTGGGGAAAACAATTTATTTAGATCCTGGTCATGGGGGTCGTGATCCCGGAACTATATATAACAATATAAAAGAAAAAGATCTTAATCTGGAAATAAGTTTACAGTTACAACAAGAGTTAGAAAAAAAAGGAGCTATAGTTTTTTTAACTAGAGATGTTGATCGAGATTATTCTCATAAAGAAGATAAATCAAAAAAAAGAGGTGATTTATCTAGACGAATTGATATGATTGAGAAAGCTAACAGTGATATGTATTTATCCATTCATTTAAATTGGTATAAGAATTCTTATTATAGTGGCGCTGAAGTTTTGTATAATGATATCAATGATAAAAATAAAATTTTAGCTGATAATATTATGACTTATTTAAAAAAAGATTTAAAAAGCACTCGTCATATTACTCCAACTAATTTGTATATGTACCAAAATATAAAGATTCCTGGTGTATTAATTGAATGTGGATTTTTATCCAATGATAGTGAAAGAAATAAATTACAACAAAAATCATATCAAAAAAAAATTGGTAAGGTAATTACCAAAGGGATTATTGCTTATTATCAACAGCACGATACAACTTAGTATTAGGAAAGTAATGAGCTAGGATATGGTTGTAATTGTAACCTGAGTTGGCCATCGCATTAGCGCCATGTTGACTCATGCCATAACCATTACCAATGCCTCTTGTAATTAATTTAATGTAAGGTTTATTTATAACAAAAGAAATATCATTTGATGGTAATTTTAATAAGGTCATAATATTTTGACCAGAGAAAATATTGTTACCAATGCGTATTTTTTTAATACGATTACCTTTGGTAATATTTAAAATCTCTATATCATTAATGTCATCAGGATTAATATTAAGTAATCTTGCCATTTCTTGAAAAGTCATGATTGTGGTTTTTAAATATGATGGATCTTTTAAATCCCAAATACTGTTAACGGTATTTAAATAAGGTTTATTATCAAATTCTTTACTTTCGGTTTTACCATTACTAATAATATGGTAATCTGGTTCGATAATTTGTCCTTGATAAGATAAAAATTTACCAGCGGTTTCATTAATAGCTGTTGTGAGCTTTCCAATATTACTAGAATAGTTTTTACCCCATAATAACTTATAATAATTAATATCACGATATAATTGAATAGGATTTACTGCCTTGACAAAACCTTCTTCTTGCATCTTTTTTAAACAATAGGTTCTACTAATGATAGCTTGGGCTTTTATGGCTTCTATATTAAAGTAAGGAGAAATCATAGTAGCCAAAGTTCCTAATAGATAATGTTTTAAAGGTAAAGTTTTTATGGTTTTATCAGATTGTTGCAATTTTATATTATAAGTATCATCAATATTTTTATTGTTAGAAAATTTTATTTTTTTATAATCAGGTAAGTATTCTTTGATAATAGGATCGTATTTAGAATTATTTAAAGAAAGAGATGCTATAATAATATCATCTACTACTAAATAAACTTTATTACCTTTAAAGGATATGCCTCTATTGTTAATGTAATTAGTAACTCGTTTTTTAATATCTTCATCTGTAGTATTACTACTATTAAAATCTTTAGCTATTTCATAACTATTACTCATATATAAATATAATACTTCTTCATTATTTACACTAGCAATAATATATTTATAAAACATAAAATCACCCAATTATAGTATTGGAAGTATTAAGTAAATTTATGCTTAAAAATCAATTATTTCATTATTGAAATGATACTCGGTTTTTTTACTGTTTTCTTTTTTACCTGTAACATAGGAGAGATTTGGAAATAATCTTTTTAAAGAAATTTTTTGATCATCATAAATATATTTATTAACTTCGGTTATTAATTTATTAGCTTTTTTAATAGAGATGATATAAAGTTCCCTAAAAGATAGATCATAGGTTTCATTAATATTAAGCGGATGATTCCATTTATGGCGATTTGTATTTAAATAATCCCATTTATCTGTAGTTGGTTTAATATGATAGGATAAGACTTCTAAACGATATGAACCAGGTTTAGTAAAATGATCAATAAATTGATAACCTTTTTTCTTAATACCAAAACGATCATAACGAAAATAGCGATAGAAAAAACGCATTTGTTGTAGAGCTTTCTCATAAAAACGGCTCATATTATTAATATCAAATGTTTCTTTAAAAGCATAATTTAGGACTTCTTTTATCTCATCAGTAAAAGTGATACTAGGTAAAGCAAATTGATGAGGTTTTATATGGTAGGGGATTTGTTTTTCTCTTTGTAGTAACAAATAATTATCGATAAATGTTTCCATATGTTCATGACATTGAGCATAAATGTATGTTGTAGGATCATTTTTATCGAAGATACCTGTTTTATATAAAACGTAAGGATGAATTGTTGTATCTAGGACATAGTGACAAATTAATCCATAAAGCAAGCTCATGATAGAAGGATTATTTTGATAGGAATTATATTTGATATAATTAATGATATTGATAAAAAAATCTTGTGAATTATGTTCATGAAAATAATGCCCAAATTGTCTTATTCTTTTACCTTTTTTTAAGTTAGTAATATTATAAAAAAATAATACATCCATACTTTGACCAAATATTTTTAAATAATTATCTTCACCATATAAAAACTCTCTAGTGTAAAAGGGTAAGGTTTTAACTACATCTAAAGCAAAATAAGCATGTGTAATAGTACTTGGCATAACTTTCACCTCAGTCTATCAAATTATATCATATTTTTCTATTAAAATTTCATACTTTTCTACAAATTATGTGATATAATTTATACTAGGTGAGAGAAATGGTAAATAAGCAGTTCAAAAATTTAGATGAACAAGTAGAAATATTACGATATAAGGGTTTAGTTATTAATGATGAGCAATATGCGAAGGATGTTTTATTAAGAGAAAATTATTTCTTTTTAAATGGTTATCGGCATTTGTTTATGAAGGACGCTAGTGATCGTAATTATCTTGATGGAACTACTTTTGAAGAATTATACAGTTTATTTTTGTTTGATAGACAATTTCGTAATATTTTATTTAAACATTTACTATTAATTGAAAATAATATGAAATCAATTATTTCTTATCAATTATCTAAAAAGTATGGTTATAAAGAAAAAGATTATTTAAAAGCGAAGAATTTTTCCTCTAAACCAGAAAAGCAACGACAAGTTAATGATTTGATAAAGAAAATGAAAAGACAAATAAGAGTCAATGGTCGACAACATACAGCAACAGCTCATTATATAGTTAATTATGGCTATATTCCTTTGTGGATATTGGTTAAAGTATTATCTTTTGGGATAGTAGCGGAACTGTATACTATTTTTAAACATGAGGATCAACAAGCTATTGCTAGCCTTTATAATTTAGAGCCAGATGTGTTAGGCAATTATTTATCAATATTATCTAATTATCGTAATTTATGTGCGCATGAAGATATTGTGTATGAAAATAAGACGCAAAAATTTATTGATGATACCATTTACCATGCTCTTTTAGATATAAAAAAAGAAGAGGGAGAATATGTATGTGGGAAAAATGATTTGTTTGCGCTTATAATTATATTGAAGCAGATGTTGCAAGATGATGAATTTAATGATATGACTATTGAAATAGATAGGGTTTTGACTAATTTAGAATATAATTTAAAGACCATTTCTTTAGATAAGGTATTAGCTAGAATGGGATTTCCTGAAAATTGGAAAGAATTAGCTAGTTTTAGTAGAAAGAGGGATGAAGAATAATGAGAACTAGAATAGTAAATATTATTTCCATTGCTTTAGCTTTTTTAATAGGTGGAGTGTTTACGTATATGATATTTGGTAATGTTACTACTGAAAGTGGTAGTAGTTGTGGAACGACTAAATGTACCAATAAGGTTATTATTGATGATAAAGGAATTAGTGAAGCGGTACAGAAGGTTTATGATGCTGTAGTTATGATTCAAAATTATCAAGGGAATTCGGTAGCGTCAACAGGGACAGGATTTGTTTATAAAGTTGATGAAAAATATGGATATATTATGACTAATCAACACGTAGTTGATGGCGCAACCAAGATTATTGCCATTGATTCTAAGGATAATGAAATAGAAGCAACTTACTTGGGTGGCGACGTTTATTTAGATGTAGCTGTTATTAGAATTGACAAAGACAAAGTTTTAAGTGTGGCGGAGATTGGTAATAGTGAAGAAGCAAAACTAGGCGATACTGTGTTTACAGTTGGTTCTCCATTGGGATATGAATATCGTGGTACTGTAACTGGAGGTAGATTGTCAGGTAAAGATCGTATGGTCGAAGTAAATATCTCTAATTCTAGTAATGGTGATTGGATGATGAAAGTTTTACAAACTGATGCAGCTATTAACCCTGGTAATAGTGGTGGACCACTAGTTAATTCTAATGGACAGGTAATAGGGATAAATTCTATGAAGTTAATTCAAACAGAAGTAGAGGGCATGGGCTTCGCTATTCCAATTGAATATGCGATGAATCATATTGAAACGTTAGAGAAAGGTAAAACTATTGTTAGACCAATGCTAGGGATTCAATTATTAGATGTTACTGATACAATGGCTCTTTATCAAAATCAAATCATGCTTGATAAAAATATTACTGAAGGTGTAGTAGTAGTTAGTGTTGTTGATAAATCAGGCGCTAAAGACGCGGGCTTTGCTAAGGGAGATGTTATTACCAAAGTTAATGGTGCCACTGTACAAAACGGTGCTTATTTAAGATATGAACTTTATAAGTATAATGTAGGTGATACTGTTGAAATTACTTATTTAAGAAATAATAAAGCGCATACTGTAAAAGTAAAATTAGTTGCTAGTGATTCATGAGAGCAAAAGCTCTTTTTTTTTGATATTAATTATGTTATAATGGCGGTGGATGGTGAAGATATGAGAAAGAAATGGCTTATAATTAGTATTGTTGTAGTAGTGTTAGTTGTAGCTAGTATTTCAGTATTCCTTGTTTTACGACATAGACAATTAATGACCGATATAAAGAACCATTATGCTACTGTTGTACAATTAAATAAGGGCAGTAAGTTATATGCTAAAGATAAAAATAAATATGTACATATAGGAGAAGCTAAACAAAATATAGTTATAAATTTAAAGAAGCAAACAAAAAGTAGTGATAGATATTATGCTGTTGAGGACAGTGATTTTTATGTTTATTATAAGGATGTAAAACCCTTAACCAAGCAAAATGAATTATCTAATTATTATATGGAACTTGGACAAGTAAAGACAAAAAAAGTTGAATTATATTTTTGTGATTCTAATAAACTAGCATTAGTTATTAATAAACCATTAACT
The DNA here is from genome assembly GCA_947632325.1 of uncultured Bacilli bacterium. Lineage (GTDB taxonomy): Bacteria > Bacillota_I > Bacilli_A > RF39 > UBA660 > CANPXY01. The sequence continues at coordinate 2,448 of CANROU010000013.1, read as the reverse complement.
TTATCTGTTATTAAGAAGTATGATGAAGGTTATGAAGTGATTTATCTTAATAATATTTATTATTTGAAAAAAGGTGATGAGACTTTTATCGAAAAAGATAATGTGGAAAACGTTGAAGCAATTAGTGTTTTTTCTTTAGCTGATGACTTGCAAGAAGGTAAAATGACAGAATTATTGCAGAAGTTACAAGAAAAAAGTTATCGTACCATTACTATTCAAGATTTAGTATATTGGAATAAACAACAAATAAAATTACCAAATAATGTAGTGGTTTTAAAGAAAAATAGTTGTGATGATACTTGTCAAAATTTATTAAAAAATTATGGTTTTTCTTTGAGTGAAGTCATTAATGATATAGAATTTTATGATGGTGATAGACAAAATAAAATTGGAGAAGACACTTATTATCAATATGTAATAGATAATAATACGACTGTACAAAGAATTGAGGATATGTTAAATGGGGTAGAGTTACCTAAGCCTGTTTATCATACTAGTAGTGGTGAACAAGAAATAGCGGTACTTAATTATCATTTCTTTTATTCTCCTGCTATTGGAGAAAATTGTAACGAGAGTATTTGTTTGGATACTGCTAAATTTGAAGAGCAATTGCAATATTTAAAAAATAATGGATATAAGACGTTAACTATCCATGAGTTTCAAAAGTGGATGTATAATGAGATAGAATTACCTGATAAAAGTGTCTTATTAACTATTGATGATGGAGCGATGGGAACAGGAGTACATAATGGAAATAAATTAATTCCTCTTTTAGAAAAATATCAAATGCATGCAACTTTGTTTTTAATTACGGGATGGTGGGGTATTGACAATTATCGTTCTGCATATCTTGATGTGCAATCACATACTCATGATATGCATCAAGAAGGTGTGTGCTCTAACCAAACTAGAGGAGCTAAGATGTTATGTTCTACTAAAGAAGAGATGCTTCAAGATTTAACGCTTTCAGCTAGCATTACTAATGATAAAACATCTTTTTGTTTTCCTTTTTATGCATCTAATAATATTAGTATTGAGGCATTACAGGAAGTGGGATATAAAATAGCTTTTGTAGGTGGTAATAAAAGAGCTAAACGTAGTAATAATAAATATCAAATACCTAGATATCCTATATTTAATGATATTTCATTAAATGAATTTATATCAATGCTTGGTTAAAGAGGGGATAATTATGTATGATGTGATTATAATTGGAGCAGGTCCAGCAGGGTTGACCAGCGCTTTGTATTTAAAAAGGGCTAATAAAAAAGTTTTGGTGTTAGAGGCTAAAAGTTATGGTGGTCAAATAGTTAATGCTAATAGAATAGAGAATTACCCTGGTATTGAATTGATATCCGGTTTTGATTTTGCGACTAATTTATATAATCAGGTAAAAAAATTAGATACAGAGATAAGATATGAGATGGTGTTACGAATAGAAGAAGATAAGACAGTTGTTACTAATAAAGACAAATATCAGACTAAATCTATAATTATTGCCACGGGTGCTGAAAACAGAAAATTAAATATAAAAAAAGAAGATTACTTCGTTGGTAAAGGCGTATCATATTGTGCAACTTGTGATGGCAATTTTTATAAGAACAAAATGGTAGCTGTTAATGGTGGAGGCAATACAGCTATAGAAGATGCTCTTTATTTAGCGGATATTGCTAAGGAAGTATATTTAATTCATAGAAGAGATGAATTTAGAGCGGAAGATAAGTTAATCGCAGAATTAAAAAAGAAAAAGAATGTAACTTTCATTTTAAACGCAACTATTATTTCTTTGAATGGTAAAAAGAGAATAGAAAGTATTACTATCAATAATAATAACAAAAAGCAAACATTAAAGGTGGACGGATTATTTATTGCTGTTGGACAAGAACCTAAGAATGAAATTTTTAATAATATAGTTGATTTGGATGATAAGGGATATATTATATCTTTGGATGGAGTTCATACTAAGGCAAGTCATGTTTATGTGGCGGGTGATGCTAGAGTTAAAGGTTTAAGACAGTTAACTACCGCAGTTAGTGATGGGAGTATCGCCGCGGTTACAGCTATTAAAGAGTTGAATAGTAAAGATTAGATAAGTTTAACTAGTGTTGGACTTATTTTTTTATATCACCAAATGCCTATTTAATCATAATTTATATTAGAGGTGAAAATATGAATCAGCAAACAATTAAAGGAGTAGTTGTTGATGCCGGACACGGAGGTATCGGTTAAATCCAAAAATAGAAGAAATGGCTATTTTGGTAAGTAAATACAAGAGTTTAAGGTACTTGATAAAAGTATCTTTTATTATGCAAAAATATAAGAAAGAGAGGATGATATAATGAATTATGGAATATTTAGAAGTCAACCGATAATGACTATCAATGATTTAGCACAAATTGGATCACACAATAAAAGAGAAAAGAAAGCATATAAAAGTAATAAAGATAT
>CANROU010000012.1 GCA_947632325.1 uncultured Bacilli bacterium | reverse complement strand
GGGAAGTGGCTCAACTTGGTAGAGCACTTGGTTTGGGACCAAGGGGTTGCAGGTTCAAATCCTGTCTTCCCGACCATAATAAAAATAATTCCTTTTTAGGAATTTTTTTATTTTTAATATCCCCTTGTCCCTGTCAAACCAAGTGCATATATTTTACATATAATTATAAATGATTAATATTAATCTTACTAAATAGTAACTCTAAATCTTTTTCTTTGATAGCAAAGCTGGTTCCGTGATTATGAGTTTGCCCATACTTTCTTCCATAACGAAAAACTCCAATTTTAAATGTTATGGTAACATATCCCAATTCTATTAATTTAATAAAAGTTTCAAATCCCTTTAATTTATAGAAATTATAATTATAATATTTATAATACAAACAATTATTAACCATCATTTTAGATGCATCTATCATTAAAAGATATCGTAATTTTCGATTTAATTTTTCTTCTAACATATCAAAAGTCCAAGATGTTATTATAGTAGTTTCTTTATTATAATTATTTCGACTGCATAATAGCACTTCTTTATTTTGATAATCAATTTCGATGCGAAATGCTAATTGATTTGATACTCGTTTATATTTATTACCATAAAATCCCAAATTAAATACTTTAAAATTTTTGTTTTGCTTGTCAGGATAGCCGTACTTATCACGAATTTTTTCTATTTCAAACAGGCATCTATCAGGATTAGCGCTGAATAGCGTAACATATTCTTCTTTTGTGGAACATTTTGTTTTAATTTCTATATTACCAAAATCTGGTATTTCAAAATTTTCTACTTCTTTTCCAATTAATTTTTCGAATAATATTCCACAACTACTCCAATTTTTGGAATGACTATTTATCCATCCCATTTGCATAATTTCTTGCACACGCTTATTTAGATATTGAATATCTTCTATTACCGAAATAATAAGCATCACCTCTATTTCTATATTACGCAGTTAAGTTAAGAATTCCCTTCATTATAATTATTAATTACGAAAATATATTATTCATTATTAAAGATTGTATATTTGATATTGAAAATTATAACTATGTACAATACTAAAAAAAGTAGTAAAATATGTGTCAAATTTTCATGGTATTTATTCAAGAACACAATTTAATGGTATAATTTAAGAGAGCCCATTTTGAATAAAATATTGCACCTAGTTGAGCGCGTGTTCTCATGGTGCTTTTTGTTTATGGAGGTAAAAATGACAAAATATGTATTCGTAACGGGTGGAGTAGTATCAGGATTAGGTAAGGGAATAACAGCTTCATCCTTAGCACTATTGCTAAAATCAAGAGGTTATAAGGTGTTTATGCAAAAGTTTGATCCTTATGTTAACGTTGATCCTGGAACTATGTCTCCACTTCAGCATGGAGAAGTATTCGTAACTGCTGATGGCTGTGAAACAGATTTAGACCTTGGTCATTATGAACGATTTATAGATGAAGAATTAAATTATACTTCGAACATCACTACAGGAAAAATTTATTCTTCTGTTATTGAGAAAGAAAGAAGGGGAGATTATTTAGGAGGTACTGTCCAAATTGTACCTCATGTCACCAATGAAATTAAACAAAAAGTTTATGAAGCTGGGACATCTAGCAATGCCGATATTGTTATTACTGAAATTGGCGGAACGATAGGTGATATCGAATCTTTGGCCTTTTTAGAAGCATTACGTCAAGTGCAATATGAACAAGGCAAAGAGAATGTTTTCTTTGTTCATACTACTTTGGTTCCATTTATTTATGGATCTAATGAACTTAAAACTAAACCGACACAACATAGTGTCATTGAGCTTCGTAGAGTTGGTATTCAACCTGACATGATAGTATGTAGAGCACCAGTATCTTTAGATGTATCTATGAAACAGAAAATTTCTATGTTTTGTGATGTTTCTGTAGATTATGTTATTGATTCGGTTGATGTTAAGAATATCTATGAAATACCAATCAATTATTATAAACAAAAGGCTGATGAAAGGTTATTATCTCAATTGCAACTCCCTAAACGAAAGATTAATTTATCTAATTGGTTAAAACTTATCGATATTGTAGATAATTTAACTCAAGAAATAGAAATAGCTTTAGTTGGAAAATACGTAGGTTTACATGACGCATATTTATCTGTTGTAGAATCATTGCGACATGCTGGCTATTATCATAACGTTAAAATTAAAATTAATTGGATTGATTCAGAAGAATTAGTGAAACAACAAAACTTAGATAAAGTATTTGCTAATACCAAAGGAATAATAGTACCAGGGGGATTTGGCAGTCGAGGAATTGAAGGAATGATAAAAGCTGTAAACTATGCCAGAATAAACAATATTCCCTTTTTAGGAATTTGCTTAGGTATGCAAGTTGCGGTTATTGAATTTGCTCGCAATGTTTGTCATATTGATAATGCTTCTTCAACTGAATTTGACGAGTTATGTAATAATCCAATTATTGATTTAATGACTGATCAAAAATCTATCATTAATAAAGGTGGAACATTACGTTTAGGAAATTATGAATGTCACATTAAAAAGGGCACATTAGCTTATCAAGACTATGGCATTTCTACAATCTATGAAAGGCATAGACATAGATATGAATTTAATAATCAATATAAAGCACAATTGGAAAAAAATGGTATGATATTTTCTGGCATCAACCCTGGTAGTAATTTAGTAGAAATAATCGAATTACCTAATCATCCTCATTTTATTGCCTGTCAATTTCATCCTGAATTTAAAAGCAGACCTAATCGATGTCATCCTCTGTTTAATTCATTTATTAAAGCTAGCAAGAAACATAATAAATAATACTTTCTCTTTTTTTGATAATATTTTCTAAAAACTAATCATTTACCATAATATTAAACAGGAGGCGTTTATGCAACGAAAGACAAAGATATTATGGTTTTTATTTTTTATGTGGTTACTATGGATTAGCACATATTTTTTAATAAAAATTGAATTGAATGGTGACAAAGAAATCAATTTAAAATTAGGTGAACAATATGTTGAATTAGGCGCTACAGCTTCTATGCTCCATAATAATTTAGATGTAACTGTCAAATCAAATGTTAACACTAATAATATTGGAACTTATGTTGTTAGTTATAAATCTCGCAATTTCCTAGGTATTGCTCGAACAGTTAAACGAATCGTTAAAGTATATGATAATAGCAAGCCCCAAATAAAATTAAGAGGTAGTAATCTAGAAAAAGTAATATTGAATGATTCCTATATTGAAAAAGGATATAAGGCAATAGATAAGATTGATGGCGATATAACTGATAAAGTTGTAGTGCAAAATAACGTAGATACTACTAAAGAAGGCATATATGAAATTACTTATATGGTACAAGACAGTTCTCATAACAAAACAGTTGTCAAACGTATGGTTCAGGTGCAAAAACGTGTAAATACATATCTCGATTTATATGATAAGATTGATAATAATAAACGCAGTTGGTGGACAGATAATAAATTTAACCAAATAAGACCTAATGGTGGAGCTGATATAGATGTGCTAAGAGAATATAATGCCTATTTCCTTGGTAAAGATGAAAAAATAATATACCTTACTTTTGATGAAGGAAGCAATGATACATATTTAAATGAAATAGCTAATTTATTAACAAAAAATAATATTGCAGCAACATTCTTTTTATGTGGCCATTTTATGGAAGATCATAAAAATGAAATCCAAAAGTGGGTAAGTAATGGTCATTCTATTGGTAATCATACTTTTCATCATAGAGATGCTGTTAGTTATGCAACTGAGGATGGCTTTAAAGAATTTCAAAAAGAAATAATCGATATGGAAACTTTGTATCAAAATATTATTGGTAAACCAATGGATAAAATTTTCCGTTCCCCAAAGGGCGAATGGAGTTACCGCGAGCTACAGATCGTAAAAGACATGGGTTATCGCAGTTATTTTTGGAGTGCAGATTATTTAGATTTTGATAAAACATATTCTAAAGAATATGCGCTTGAACAATTATTAAGCCGTTACCATAAAGGAGCAATCTACATGCTACACCCTAAGCAAAAGGGAACTTATGAAGCATTACAGGAATTTATCAATAAAATGAAAGGCCTTGGATATAAATTTGGATTGGTTAAAGATATATATTAATTATTATTAAAAATAACAATTATATTTATAGAAAACTATTGGTTAAATGTTGATATCATGTTATACTATAAGTAGAATAAGAAGGTGGATTACATGATAGGCAAAATTGTTAGTATTAACAATAATGTAGTTACTATTAAACTTGGTATAGATATAAATAATCAATCCAACTTGATTAATTTGCATGTTGTTTTTGAAGAAGGAAACCATAAAATAGTTGGAGAAATTATTGATATGGATCAGACAACAGCTAAAATTTTGATAGTTGGCGAAATCAAAGAGGGGATATTTCAACCAGGTTTTAATAAGAAGCCTGCTTTTAAATCGCATGTGCGTATCATTAATATGGAAGAGTTAGGGCAGATATTAGGACAGCCTGATATAAAAGATAGAAGTAAGATACATTTTGGCATTTCTAATATTTATAGTCATTATCAAATTAATATAGATATTAATAGTTTTTTCAGTAATCATTTTGCGGTTTTAGGGAACACTGGTAGCGGAAAATCCTTTACTGTTTCTAGATTATTACAAAATATATTTACTTCTAGCGAATATGTACCCGTGGGAGCTAATATTTTATTATTTGATGCATATGGTGAGTATACACAAGCTTTTTCTAAATTACACGATATATCTCCTATGCTAAATTATAAAGTATATACTACAAATACCGTCTATCCCGATACTGAAGTATTGAAAATACCTCTATGGTTATTAGGCGTAGATGATTTGGCTTTATTATTAGGTGTAACTACGGCCAATCAAATGCCTATCTTGGAAAAGACTTTAAAATTAGTACTCGTTTTACGAGGTGAAAATGAAAATGTTGTTGAGCATAAAAATGATATCATAGCGCGTGCTGTAGTAGATATCTTACTAAGTGGAAACGAATCAAGCAAAATACGAGATCAAGTTACAGCTATTTTAACTAATTTTCATACAAAACAACTAAATTTAGAAAGCCAAATTGTTCAACCAGGTTATGTTAGGACTTTAAAACAATGTTTGTATGTGGATAAAGTTGGTAAAATGCAGGACATGGAAGTAGTTGTGGATTTTATGCAACAATTTATAAAAGAAGGATTAGAGTTGCCAAATCCTGATGGAACTATACCATATACTTTAAAGGATTTGGAACAAGCATTAGATTTTGCTTTAATTAGTGAAGGAATTTTAAAAAGTGAACGGGTATTTGATTACGCTAATATTTTAAGTGTTCGTCTTCATACTTTAGCTAATAGTGAAGCAGCGACTTATTTTACATATCCTGATATGGTAACTAAAGCAGAATATATCAATAGATTGTTTACAGCGCCAGATAACAAAAAGTGTCAAATTGTTAATTTGAATATAAACTATGTTGATGATAGAATGGCTAAAACCATAACTAAAATAATATCTAAAATGATTTTTGATGTAGCAACGATTAATAAAAAACGTGGAACACATCCATATCATATCATTATTGAAGAGGCTCATCGTTACGTTCAAAAAGACTTAGATGTCGACATATTAGGGTATAATATCTTTGAAAGAATTACTAAGGAAGGAAGGAAATATGGTATATTATTAGGATTAATTACTCAAAGACCATCAGAACTTTCGGATACAGCGATTTCCCAATGTTCTAATTTTATCATTTTACGAACCCTACATCCCAAAGATTTGGATTATATTCGCAATATGGTACCAAATATATCCAGTGAAATAGTAGAACAATTGAAAACTTTACAACCAGGTAATTGTATTGCCTTTGGTAGTGCTTTTAAGGTTCCGGTTTCTATGCAGATTGAACGACCAAATCCTGAACCATTAAGTAATAATGCCGATATTAATAAAGTTTGGTATTCATAAAATCATAATATAGATTAAATTAATGGTAACTTGTTTGTTGTATTATTTAAAATTATGAAATGTTAAAATACAAAACATAAAATACAAAAACAATAAAAAATATTTCACTTTCTATTAAAAGTATGATACAATAATAATTAGTAAGAATAGCTTAGGAGGAATAGAATATGGCTTTAGATAAATTAAAAAACTTTTTTGGTGGAGTCGAGGAAGAATTAAATGAAGTAAGTGGTGATGAAGAATATTACAATGTGAGTAAAGATGCTTTTAGTGAAACTAATGGAGTCATGGGTAGTAAAATGATTTTGTTAGAACCACGTGCATATTCAGAATCACAACAAATTGCCGATTATTTAAAAAACCGTAATGCTGTAGTTGTTAATTTAAAAAGAGTTACACCTGATCAGGCAAAAAGAATTGTTGATTTTTTAAGTGGTACACTTTATGCCATTGGTGGCGATTTACAAAAATTAGGTGGTGGCATTTTCCTTTGTACTCCTAACAATGTTAACGTAGAAGGAAAAATTAGTGATGATGCTAATTCAAAACCATCACGAAGCAAAACTAAAGATAAAGACGAAGAAGATTTTAACTGGTAAAATATGAACAATATTTGAGGTGAGGCAGGTGGAAAAATTTCACTATGAGCAAAATGGATATAGTAGAAGTGAAGTAAATCATTTTGTCGATGAAGTAATTAAAAATACTGAAGGAATTATAGTAAAGTGTCGTGAACAACAAAAGGAATTAGATAAATTAAAAAAAGAAGTAGCTCATTATCAAACCATAGAAAGAACCCTAAATGAAGCTATGGTCAATACTCAAGTGGCAAGCGATAACATTAAGAGAATGGCCCACGAAGAAGCAGAAATGATTATTACTGATGCTAAACATGGTGCTAATAGAATCGTTAATGAAGCTTTATTAAAAGCAGAAAAAATTGAACAAGAAGCTGATATGTTAGCTAAAAATATGAAGATATTTAAAAGGAAGCTAAAAATTATTGTAGAACAACAAATGGCAGTTGTTGAAGAAATAGAAACTTTAGAATTAGAATAGTAGTATTCTAATTTTTTACTGTAGAGGAGATGATAGCATGACAAGAAAAAAAATAATCATTTTAATTGTTGCTTTATTATTAATTATCCTGTTTATCTTAGGATGGATTTTTAATTTTCTTCCATTTGAAACTAAACCAGATTTAACAGAAATTACTACTGAGAATAATAAACAAATAGAGGTTTATTCTAAAGCATATATTTCTGATTTAATAAATATCAAGAATGGTTCATTAGTAAAAGATCAAAAAATTGACACATCCAAATTACAAACTATTGATATTAAATTTCATTATTGGAATTCTAATCATAGAAAAAAGTCTCAAACTATTACCGTTCAAATTACGGATACTACGCCACCGTATATTGATTTAACAGATTTTTATAGTATTGGGCAAGGTAATACAGATAATTTAGCAGATATTATAATGTGTGCAGATAATTATGATACTAATCCTCACTGTGTAATAGAAGGAACATACGATGCAACTCAACCTGGTCAATATCCATTAATCTTTAAAGCGATAGATAGCAGCAATAATATTACAACCAAACCATTTACTTTGACGGTTAAAGAAAAAAAACCAAATAGCACAACTACTTTGACCGAAGGTACAGCGTTTTCTTTCTTTATTGATAATTATAAACAAGATGGCAATAAAATAGGTATTGATGTTTCCAAGTGGCAAGGAGAAGTTGATTGGCAAGCTGTAAAAAATAGTGGTGTCGAATTTGTGATGATGCGTTTAGGTACACAAAAAGGTATCAATGAATCTTCTGTTATTGATGCTACTTTTAAAGATAATATTGCATCAGCAACTAAAGTAGGACTTGATGTAGGTGTATATTATTATTCGTATGCTTCTAGTGTAAAAGAAGCTAAACAACAAGCTAATTGGGTAATTAAACAGTTAAAGCCATATGATTTAGCTTTACCAGTGGCATTTGATTGGGAAAGTTGGACTTTATTTAATCAATTAAATATTAGCATTTATGATTTGAATACTATAGCTTCTACTTTTATAAAAGAGGTAAATAATAGTGGTTATGATACATTGCTTTATGGTAGTAAAAAATATCTAGAAAACATTTGGGATACTGATGAACAAAATGTATGGTTAGCTCATTATACTAACCAAACGACTTATAATAAAAAATATGATTTATGGCAATTATCAAGTACTGGCATAGTAGATGGCATTGATGGTTTTGTTGATATTGATATTATGAATTTTACTTCCTAGATATTGTAATTTTGGCTTGAAAAAGATAGGTAAGTGTGTTATAGTAAGAACATATTAAAAGCAGGTGCGAAAGACGTAGTAAAAGGGATTGTCAAGAGAACTTCTGGTTGGTGAAAAGAAGAGATGAAATTTTACTAAGATCACTTTCAAGTTGCGTTTTATGGATAAGATAAGACCGGTAACGCGTTATAGTTTTAAGATGCATAGTATCCTATGAAATAAGGTGGTACCGCGGTAACAAATCGTCCTTTACGTTATGTTTAGGACGTTTTTTTATGAAAGGAGAACAATATGATAGGACAAGTTATGTTGCTAGTTGTAGGATTTGTAGTTCTAATTAAAGGTGCAGATGTATTTGTTGATGGTGCTAGTAGTGTAGCTAGAAATTTTAAGATTTCGAAAATGTTAATTGGGCTTACAATAGTATCATTTGGAACAAGTGCCCCAGAGTTTGCTGTAAGTGTAAAATCATTGCTATCAGGTAATGGTGATATTGTTTTAGGAAATGTCATAGGTAGTAATATATTAAATATTCTCTTAATTTTAGGAATAGCTTCTTTAGTTCATTCATTACATGTTAAAAATGCTACTGTAAAGCGAGAACTACCAATTACTTTACTAATAACGGCTATCTTTGCTGCCTTGTTGTCTGATCATTTATTTGATCCTAAATTAAACAACATGTTTACCCGTGGTGATGGAATAGTTTTATTATTAAGTTTTTCCATATTTGTTTATTATTTGATTGCTATGATGCGAAATAAAACAGCAGAAATCACCGAAGAGGATAATAAATCATATTTACCTTTATTTAAAGCTGTTTTATATACTATAGTTGGTATTTTAGCTATTATTATTGGTAGTAATCTAGTAGTTGATAGTGCTTCTAATTTAGCTACTATCTTAGGTGTCAGTCAAAAAATTATTGGTCTAACGATTGTAGCCTTAGGAACATCTTTACCAGAATTAGTTACCTCTGTAGTAGCTACTAAAAAAGGTGAATATGATATTGCTATTGGGAATGTGGTAGGTAGTAATATTTTCAATATAGGTGTGGTTATTGGTTTACCTGTGGCTTTGCTTGGTGGCATATCACATGTAACCTTTGATATCATTGATTTATTCGTAATGTTATCAGCAACAATATTATTATTTATCTTTTCTTTCAATGATCGTAAAATCACCAAAAGAGAAGGAATAATATTGTTATTAATATTTGTTATTTATTATACTCATATCATTATGGGATCAATTAAATAATATTATTTAAATTTAATATAAAAGAAAGAAGGATGTTAAAATGGATTATAAGGAAACGTTATTAATGCCAGAGACTAGTTTTCAAATGAAAGGTAATTTACCTGAAAATGAAAAGGTTCAAAGACAAAAATGGGAAGAGATGGATTTATATAATAAAATAAGAGAAAAAAATAAAGGGAAGGAACCATTTGTCTTACATGATGGACCACCGTATGCTAATGGTGCTATTCACATTGGTCATGCCATGAATAAAATCTTAAAAGATTTTGTTAATAGATATAAAATGATGTCAGGTTATGATATGATTTATATACCTGGTTGGGATACTCATGGATTACCAATAGAACAAGCCGTTACTAACAGTGGTGTAGATCGTAAAAGCATGAGCAAAGCTGATTTTAGAGCTTTATGTGAAAAATATGCTTACGAACAGATAGCCAAACAAAAAGAAGGATTTAAAAGTTTAAATGTCATTGCTGATTGGGATAATTCTTATATAACACTGCATAAAGAAATGGAAGCAAGACAAATTGAAGTTTTTGCTGAAATGGCCAAAAAAGGATTGATTTTCAAGGGATTGAAACCAGTTTATTGGAGTCCATCTAGTGAATCTGCATTAGCTGAAGCTGAAATAGAATATAAGGACAGAAAAGATCCATCTATATTTGTATCTTTTGAAGTGGTTGAAGGTAATGACAGTATAAAGCCAGGAGAACATTTAGTAATTTGGACAACTACTCCATGGACATTACCAGGTAACCTTGGTATTGCAGTTGGTGAGAATTTTGATTATGCTAAAGTTAAGGTTAATGACAAAATATTTATTATAGCTAATGATTTAGTTGAATCTTTAGCCACTGATTTTGGTTGGAATGAATATGAAATTGTGGAAGTAATACCGGGAACAGCTTTTGAAGGTGTTAAGTACAAACACGTTTTTATGGATAGAATATCCCCTGTTATTCGGGGCTTCCATGTAACATTAGACGCTGGTACTGGATTGGTACATATTGCTCCAGGATATGGTGCAGATGACTTTATAATTGGTAAACAATATGATTTAGGATTGATAAATGGTATTAATGATCAAGGTGTATTAACTGAAGAATCAGGAGAATTCGCAGGATTATTCTTTGAAGACGCTAATAAGGCCGTAACAGTAAAATTAGATGAATTAGGAGTATTATTAAAATTAAAATGGATAACTCACTCATATCCTCATGATTGGCGTACTAAAAAACCTGTTATCTTTAGAGCTACAGCGCAATGGTTTTGTAGTATTGATAAAATTAAAGATGATCTTTTAAATGAAATAGAAAACAATATTAAATTTCATACTCCATGGGGTAAGAAAAGATTATACAACATGATTAAAGATCGTGGTGATTGGTGTATTTCAAGGCAAAGAGTATGGGGAGTTCCTATTCCTATATTCTATAACGAAGACGGTAGCGAAATTGTAGATTATGACATCATGATGCATGTGGCTAATTTGTTTAGAGAACATGGATCTAATATCTGGTTTGAATGGGATGCTAATGATTTGCTTCCTAAAGGATATACTAATCCTAATAGTCCTAATGGTAAATTTACTAAAGAGGAAGATATAATGGATGTATGGTTTGATTCTGGATCTACCCATACAGGCGTTTTGGTAGAAAGAGGATTAAAATATCCAGCGGATATGTATTTAGAGGGATCAGATCAATACAGAGGATGGTTTAATTCGTCATTAATTACAGGAGTAGCTGTGTATGGTAAGGCTCCTTATAAAGAATTGGTTTCTCATGGATTTACCTTAGACGGTCAAGGCAATAAGCAATCTAAAAGTTTAGGTAATACGACCGATCCTGCCGATGTTATTCGTTTGCATGGAGCTGATATTTTAAGATGGTGGGTAGCATCAGTTGATTATACGGAAGATGTTAAAATCGATGAGCAGATTATTAAACAAGTAAAAGAAACTTATCGTAAAATTCGTAATACTTATAAATTTATGCTTGGTAATCTAAAAGATTTCAATCCTAAAACTGATTCTGTAAAATATGAAGAAATGCCTTTATATGACAAATACATGATGCATTTATTAAACGACTTTATAAAAGATGCTTTAAAGCAATATGAAGAATATAATTTTTCTGAAGTTTATAAGCTAACTAATAATTTTGTATCTATTACCTTATCAAGTTTCTATTTTGATTTTACTAAAGATATCTTATACATTGAAAAAGCGGATTCTAAGGTTAGAAAAAGTGTTCAAACAGTACTATATAATATTTTAGTTAGTGAATCAAAATTACTTGCTCCTTTACTTCCATATACTAGTGAAGAAGTTTATAAGTTAATACCAGGGCATGATGATCTTAGTGTTCATCTAACAGATATGCCAAATGTTACGACATACACTGATAATGAGGAATTAGAAAAGTTATTTAAATTGTTCTTCGAATTAGAAACAGCTGTGAATAAGCAAATAGCTATAGCTAGAGATGAACAGAAGATAATTGGCCAATCGTTAGAAGCTGATGTAAAGATTAATGGTAATGGCAAATATAAATTAGTAGAAGAAAAACTAGGTTACTGCTTACATCAATTATTAATTGTTTCCAAAGTTACATTTACTGATGAAGTGGCTGACATTGAAGTTAGTAAAAGTACAGGGCAAAAGTGCAATAGATGTTGGAATTATGTTGACCATCTAAATCATAACGGTATTTGTCAAAGATGTGAGACTATTTTAACTAAATAAGAAAAAGATATAGACATGGTCTATATTTTTTTATAATATCTTTATTTTCTTGTGTAAAGTGTGGAAGTAACCTTTCGTAATATTCATATATTATGTTAGAAAGGAGAGAAGTTATATGAATAATTGTATGGGACATCATCATGATAAATATAAATTTATTATGGCTACTTGTGGTTCTGGTGCAACGGGAGCAACGGGGCCAACGGGACCAATGGGGCCTGCTGGATTTCCTGGAGCTATAGGTGCAACCGGGCCAACTGGTCCCACGGGACCAACAGGGGCAACAGGTCCAGCAGCAGCTACTATTTCTGTTGCATCAACAACGACAGCCGATCCAGGTGAAGAAGCAACTGTTACTAATATAGGAACGGATAATGATGTTGAATTAGCATTTGTTATTCCCGCTGGTGCAACGGGTCCAACCGGTCCAACTGGTCCAACTGGTCCCACGGGGACAGCTGCTACAATTGAAATTGGGGATGTTAACACAGGTGAAGCCGGTACGGATGCTACTGTTGAAAATGTTGGTAGTCCAACCAATGCTATTTTAAATTTTACTATACCAGAGGGAGCGGTTCCTACTATTAGTATAGGTAGTGTAGAAACAGGCGAGCCAGGTACACCAGCTTCAGCAACTATTACTCCTGCCGGTGATAATTTTGTCTTGAATTTAACTCTACCTCAAGGTCCCACGGGTCCAACCGGTCCTGGAGCAGCAGCTTAGCTTAATATATAATAAAGAAATTAAGATGAACTATAATACAGATAGACCAATATTTCGTGATCTATAAATATTACTATAGTAGTTTAGGTGTAATAAATAAATTAATAGGAATCACAAAAACTGAGAAATTTTTTCTCAGTTTTTATATTGATTATGATCAATTAAGATAATATTAGAAAGATATTGTGGAAATTGCGGAAGAACATTTTTGATTTGCACATATATTATGATGAAGGGAGGAAGCAAAATGAAAAAAAATCCTACGAAATACTTATTAAATATGATTATTCCTCAAGGTCCCACGGGACCAAGTGGAGTTTCTGATACTATCCGTATTGGTAAAACAACTACAGTAGATGCTGATCAGGACGCTCAAGTAGTTGATACCCAAGAAGGTAATAATCATGTTTTAGATTTTGTCATTCCTAAAGGTCAAAAAGGTGATCCTGGCCCTCTTAAAATAAGCTCAGCTTATCTGGTTACCTATCATCAAATAGATTTTCCAACCACGGGATTTGAAGTGGCATCATTAGGAAGAATTCCTATTAAACGAGAAGAATTGGATATTGATGGCCTTTGCGAAGTTAATACTGATGAGAATACAATTAAATTTAATAAAGTTGGTTATTATGCCATCACTTGCACAGTAAATGCTTATATATCCAAAACTGATCCGCTTTTCAATCCGGATAAAGATTTTTGGGCAATTGGATTTCGTTTAGTTGGTACTGATAATGTTTATATAGGAGCTAGTCAATTTGTAAATAACAATATTGCTAACCAAATAACAGCACAGGGCATTATCGCTGTTGAAAACAATAATAATATTTATGAACTAGTTAATCTATCACCAACGAGTATCTATTTGAATTCACCACAATTAGAAAAATTAAGCACAACTTCTTATTTTGCTAATTCATTAGTCACTATTGTAATTGAATATTTAGGACGACCTTAAAAGACAAAAAGATACTTTTTCTTCTTTTATATATGACAGATACATAAGTATTATTAGGTGATGTTATTTGAAGAATAATAATACTTATATTGTTAAAAAGGGGGATAGAGTTTTTATGGGGAATAATGAGTATATTTTTATATAAATATTCAGTATATTCAATATATTATTGTGATTAATAATAAAAATTGATATAATAATATTGGTGAAAATAGTATGAAAAAAAAGTACTTTTTAATATTTTTAATAATATCAGTTTTATGTGCATTTACTGGATGCAATAAAACCGAGAAGATAAAACTTGTTGAAAACACAGATTACTTTGTACAGGGTGAATTTACAGGTAAATATTTAGACATAACAAAAAAAGGTTATTATGTAGACACTCTTAATCAGCCTAATGCACCATATTATTATATTATATGTATGGGAGAGAAAAATACTGGAGGATATAGTTTAAAAATAAAAGAAGTAAATAAAATCGCTAAGAAAACAGAAATTATAGTAGAAGAAATTGAACCAGCTGAAGGTGATATAGTTACTACGGCATTAACATATCCAACAGTTATTGTAAAATTTCAAGAATCTCAAGAAAATATTATAATAAAGAATACAAAAGGAGAAGAATTTTCTAGACTAAAAGAGTATTAATTAGTTTTTTAAATGTTAAGAAAATAAAGAACTATAATAATTAAATCATCCTATAAAAACTAACGAAAATTAGATAATATGATGATTTTTTTGTTTTAATGTATTGATATTATTAGCTTCATCCTTAATGTTAATCTGACTAAGCTCTTATAAATAAGAAATACTCACAGCTAACAATAGATTAGAGCTTAACTCTTAATAAAGCCTTTAATTTTAATAATAAAGATGATATAATATTTGAGGGGGCATAACTATGGAAATAATAGAATATGAAGATAAATATGTTGATAGTGTAAAAACATTATTAAAAGAATTACAAGAATATATAGTAGCACTAGATCCATACCATTTTAATATTTTAAAGGATGATTATCCAGAAAAAATATATATAAAAGATTTGGAAGAAGTAAAAAATAACAAAGGTAAAATTTATTTAGCACAGGACAATAATGAAATAGTAGGTCTAATAATTGGGGTAATACGAAAACCAATAGTTGAATTTGATTACGAAAGATTAAATGACATGGGAGAAGTTCTTGAATTAATTGTTACTAAAAAAATTAGAAGCAGTGGTGTTGGCTATAAATTGCTTGATAAAATGGAAAAATATTTTAAAAGTCAAAATTGTCATACTATTAATATTGATGTATTTGGATACAATGATATTGGGAAAGATTTTTATTTTAAAAATGGATATCATACTAGAATGATGACAGTATCTAAAAAAATAAAATATTCAAAGGAGAAAAAGAATGATTAATAGAAAATTGATTAGTGATTTTGCAAATGTTATTGGTAATTTAAGAATTGCTATTGATTTGGATTCGTTTAAAGAAGTAAAAGATGATTATGAGATGGTACTAAATGAATTATTAAAGTGGGTTAATTATTATTATAAAAATAAAAACTTAGATATAGTTACTCATGATGATTCATTAAGAATACATAGTTTATTAGATGAGATAAGAAATGAATTAATACCTAATAAACAAATAGGCATGGAATCAATGTTATCAGATAATATTTTAATTAGGTATGAAGTAATTATTAAAACTATAAATGATGAAAGGAGCAACTAAAATGGGAAGAGACAAATATGGACATTATACAAATGATGAGGGAGTAGAACTTAGGACATCTACAGATAAATATGGGGCGGATCATATTGATATATATGATAGTTGTCCAGCTGAAAATTCTGATCATGGTTCTATTCATATAAATTATGATAGTAATACTGGAAAAGGAACAATTGTTGATACAACAGATGGTGATAAGGAAACGACTGATACACAATGTTATTTAACTTCTGCATGTATAAGATATTTTCAAAAGAACTTTGATGATAATTGTTATGAATTAAGAGTACTAAGATGGTTCAGAGATAACTTTGTTTCAAAAGAAGACATGACACATTATTATGAAGTGGCACCAATAATTGTTGAATCTATCAATAAAGAAGAAAAAGCAGATATTATTTATGACTATATTTATGATAATGTAGTTTATTATTGTGTTGAACAAATCGAACAAGGAAACTATGATGTAGCATACAACAGATATAAAAATAGTATCTCAATATTAGAGGAACAATTTGCAAAACCAGTATTAATAAATAGATTTGTAAAGGTTCTAAAATTAAAAACTAATAATTAATCAAGTTTAATCATCCTATAAAATACAGTAGTAATTAGAAATTAGGATGATTTTTAATATTATAAATTGCTAGTATTATTGAGTATATCTTTTATATTAAGTTAAAAGTATTAATTTAAATTTTAAAGCCATAGAATTTATTGGAGGTATAAAACTCTATGGTTAAATACAAGGTTAATCTAAAATTTAAAGAAAATGGCAAATCTTTAAATGAAATAATAACTAATGTATTAAAAATAGAATTAGAAAAACATGACTATATGACTTGCAAAAACTTCAAAATTGAAGTACCATTCAAGCATACTCATTATTCCCAAAGTGAAAGGAGTATGAATTAATGAATGGGAATAGTAGTTTTAATGTAGGACTATATATAAGGTTATCAAGGGATGATGGAAATATTGAATCAGATAGTATTGTAAGTCAAAGAAGTTTACTTAATCAATATGTTAAAGAAAATAATTATAATGTTATAGATGAATATGTTGATGATGGATTCACAGGAACCAATTTTGAAAGACCTGCTTTTAAAAGAATGATTAAAGACATTGAAATAGGTAAAATCAATATGATAATTACTAAAGATATGTCAAGATTAGGCAGGGATTATATAGGAACAGGAGAATTAATTGAAAAGTATTTTCCAAATAATAACATAAGATATATTGCTATTAATGATGGAATAGATACATTTATAGACAATACCAATAACGATATAGCACCTTTTAAAGCTATAATGAATGATATGTATGCCAAAGATATTTCTAAAAAAGTTAAAACTAGTCTACATTCAAGAATGAAAGATGGTTTATATGTATCTGGTAGATGTCCATTTGGATATATGAAAGATCCAAATAATAAAAATCATTTAATAATAAATGAAGAACAAGCTAGTACTGTTAAGTTGATATTTGATTTAGCACTTAAAGGCAATACATACCACTATATAGCACAAGAACTTACCAAAAGAAAAATTAAGACTCCAGCATCTTATTATAATTATGTGTGGAATACAAAGTGCAAGAGTAAATGTATTTCACAAGAACAAGGCGTATGGGTAGATACAACAATAAAAGCAATTCTAACCAATCAAATCTATGTAGGTGATTCAGTTCAAGGAAAAACTAAAAAGATAAATTATAAACTGAAAAAGACTATTAAAAATAATCCTGATGATTATATTATTGTTGAAAACACGCATGAAGCAATAATGGATAGAGATACTTTTAATTATGTTCAAACACTACTTCCTAAAAATGCAAAAAGACCAGAGAAGAAAAGATTTTATTTATTAGATGGACTTTTATATTGTGGAGATTGTAAACATCGAATAACCATAAGATATCAAAATAAAACAGGAAGAAGTTATACTACTTGCGATTATTATAGAACATATTCAAAGTATCATGTTTGTACTACACATACGAATAACTATGAAACATTAGAAAAAGTAATTTTAGATAATATCAAAAATGTATGTGAAGAATATTTAGATAAAAACAAAATAAAAGATTCTATAGGAAATATAAAATTTGAAGACAATGCTTTAAAACTAAAAAAACAAATTGAAAGTCTAGAACTTACAAATAATAAACTAACTGAAAATTTAGATAAAACTTATATGGATAGATTAAAAGGTATCATTGATGAATCACAATATTTAAGAGTAAGTGAAAATATAAAAAAAGAGATAGATGATAATAAAAAGAATATTGATGATCTTAAAAATAAGCAAATAGATTCAAATAGATTATATAATAAAAAAATAGAAAAATATATAAATGAATTTTTATCATTAGAAAATCCGACTAGAGAATTAATCATAAATTTAGTTGAAAAGATTTATATCTATCAAGATAAAAGGATAGATATTATATTTACATTTAAAAATACTACATAAAAAACGTATCAGGTGATACTCTTTATAGTATCGCCCAGGAATTTAATACTACACCACAAACCTTAATGCATTTAAACAACTTAAAAAATACGGTACTTATGGTTGGTCAGGTATTAATTATTAGAGAACTAAAACAAGATGATATTGTTTTCTATGATTCTTATGAGGCATTTCTTAAAGATCATGAAGGACACGGTATATTAAAAATTCGTGTTTTCGCGGGTAATGGGATAATACCTTTAAAAGATGTTCATATCAGTATATCCAAAGTGATTGGCAAAGAAAAAATAATATTTTTTGAGGGTTATACAAATGATAGTGGTGTAGTTAATGAAATAGAATTGCCTGCTCCAAAAATAAACCAACAAAATCCTAAATCAGCTACTTATCTAGTAGAATCATCTCATCATAGCTATATCAAAAAAGAACCATCACTGGCCTTTATTTATGATGGTATTAAATCAATATTAGAAATGGAAATGTTACCTAGAGAGGTGGAAATGTGAAAGATAATGTTCGGCAATTAAAGCCCGCTATACCTACGATGATAACTGTCCATTTAGGACCTCCGGATGATTCTACCGCTAAAAATATTACTATTCCTTTCATTGATTATATTAAAAATGTGGCTTGCAGTGAAATTTATCCCACATGGCCTGATTCGGCTATCAGGGCTAATATTTTAGCACAAATATCTTTCGTTTTGAATCGTCTTTATGTGGAATGGTATCCAAGTAGAGGATATACTTTTGATATTACTAATCACACTGGCTATGATCAAAGTTATACCCTTAATCGTTCATTTTACGACAATATCAGTAAAATTGTAGATGAAATATTTAATAATTACATCATTAAAGGCAACCAAATTCAACCTTTTTTTGCTCAATATTGCGATGGTAAAATAACCACTTGTAAGGGACTATCTCAATGGCAAACTGTTGATCTAGCGAACCAAGGTAAAACTCCTGTTGAAATATTACGATATTTTTATGGTAATGATATTTATATAATCGAAGATGCCAAGGTAGCTGATAATATTGCAACATACCCTGGAGTAGCATTAAAATTAGGTGATGTTAGTGAACATCTTAGAATTATTAAACGACAATTAAATCGTATAGCAAACAATTATCCAGCTATTCCTATATTTGAAGAAATACACGAATATTTTGATATTACTACAGAACAGATTATTAAGATATTTCAAGGTATTTTTGACCTACAAACAACAGGTATTATCGATAAAGCTACATGGTATAAAATAAAGTATTTATATACTAGTGTCAAAAAACTATCTGATATTTATTCGGAGGGTATTACCCAAGAAGATATTGAAGTAAAATTTGATCTAGAATTACATATTGGTGATAGTGGCCCTGAAGTACAGGCTCTGCATTATTTTTTAAAAGTTATATCCTATTTTACTCCCAGTATACCATCTTTAACCTTAAATGCTATTTATACTGAAAATACTAAACAAATGATTATAGCTTTTCAAAAATTATATCAACTAGAAAGTACCGGTACATTAAATGTAGCTACATGGAATAAAATAAAAGAAGTATATCAAACCATTAGAAATAATTTACCAACGGAAATTTTACAATATCAGGATAAAATATATCCAGGACGCTTTCTGTCATTAGGAATGCAAGGTAGTGATGTTACAGCGTTACAAAAAATGTTAAACAAATCTTTATATCATGATGTATTAGTTACTGGTTGTTATGATAGTAAAACAGAAAACGCTATTAAACAAATTCAAAAAATATTAGAAATTGACGAAACTGGAGTAACTGGTCCTTTAGAATGGCGCTATTTAGTACAACAGTTAAACAATCATTAATATTAAATATTTAAAACTTGGCCAATAGTTAAAATAGTATTATGTAAATTATTATTGTTCATCAATTCTTCAACAGTAGTATTATATTGTTTAGCTATTTTATATAAAGAGTCACCTGATTTGACAATATATTGATTATGATTTTTGTCAGTCTCAGTTGCCATTGGATAAACCTTTTTAGGAATTATTAAAGTTTGCCCAATTGTTAAATTATCATTTTTAAGTTTATTAATTTGGATTATATCATTGGTAGTAATACCATATAATTTAGCAATAGTATATAATGATTCGTTATTTTGTACACTGTGCTTTTCTTTATCAGTAGATAACTTAGGTATTTTTAATACTTGTCCTACCAACAAAACATTGTTTTCTAAATCATTAATATATTTAATAGAACCAACATCTGTATGAAATTTAGCAGCAATATTATATAAAGAATCATTAGGTTGAACAATATAACTATCATATTTTTGGCTTTCGGTCTTAGTATCTTCTACCAAAGGCATGTCTTTACATATATCTTGACCAACGTGTGTGGGTGAATGCCATGTTTTTTGAAGCTTTATCGTTTGACCAACATTTAATACATTATTATCTAATCCATTTAAATCTATTAATGTTTGTACAGGAATATTAAATTTAGCAGAAATAGAGTAAAGAGAATCATTTTTTTGAACAACATAGATAGTGGGATGTTGCCTAGTTAAATTAGGTATAGATTGATCAATAATTAGAGCTTGTAATTGTTGCTTTTCTTTATTGACCTTTTGCTCATTTGAAACATTATAAAACATAATTTATCCTCCAATGTAGTTTATGCAAAATCAAACATGATTCTCCTTTATTTATTATGTTTTACCTATTCTTTATTTTAAATTGTGCATATAGTACTTTAGAACGATAATTAAAGGGGGTTAAATCATGAATGATAATCCAAGTAAATATCTTTTAAACTTTAAAATTCCTCAAGGTCCAACCGGACCAATGGGACCAACGGGACCTAAAGGGGAAACAAGTCCCGCTGAAACCATAGCTCTAGGAAGAATAATTACCGGTGAACCTGATAGTGAAGCACAAGTTGTCGATCATAAATCTGGCCTTACACATACTTTGGATTTTGTTATTCCAAGGGGTAGAGATGGTAATAGTGTTAATATTTTAGGAACATATACTGATCTAAATACATTAAAAAGGGAACGTGCTCAAGGTGCTTCAGGCGAATCTTATTTGGTAGGTGATAATTTATACGTATGGTCGGATAATAAAAATGATTGGATAGATGTTGGCAGCATTAAAGGTCCCAAGGGTGATATAGGACCAAAAGGAGAAATCGGCCCCATTGGTCCAACAGGATGGCAAGGCGAAAGGGGAGAAAGAGGACCTCAAGGTGAAAAGGGAGAACAAGGTCCTCCAGGGCCTCTTGACATACCGGCAGCTTTCTTTGTTACGTTTTATAATGATACCGCTGGTGCCACGGGCATCAAGGTTCAACCAAAAGCACGCGTTCCTATCGACATTAAGATAGCCGATGTTGACAATAATTTTCTCTTTAATGAAGACCAAAATACTATTACTTTCGTAAATCCAGGAATTTATAGTGTTAGATTTACCATCCAAGCTAGTGCGATCAATGATACAGTTGTAGTTAAAGATCGAGATATTGTGGTAGTAGGATTTAAAAAAGTTGGGGAAAATACAGTATACGCTGGCGCAACAGTTTGGAATAATCATCAAATTCCAGTCCAATTTACAGGACAAGGTATTATCTCTACCGTATTAAATAACGATGTTTTTGAATTAGTTAATTTAGGTAATTATCCCATGTATTTAGATAGTCCTAAACTTGATGATGATAGTTCTTCATTTACTAATAGTGTTGTTACCATTATAATCGAACGCTTAAAGTAATAACTTAGGTTAATTAAATCATTATAAATATAACAACAAATCAAAAACAACCACAATTAAAATTAATAAAAAGCATTCTTAACGAATGTTTCTTTTTGGTCTATTTTATTTATTTTACATATCTTATAATAGGAGGTAAAAAGTGAAAGTTTGTGTGTATGCTATTTGTAAAAACGAAGAAAAATTTGTTTCTCGCTGGGTTAATTCGGTAAAAGAAGCTGACGATATCTATGTTTTAGATACAGGATCAACAGATAATACTGTGGCTAAATTAAAAGAACTAGGTGTTCATGTTAAAAAGAAAGTAATAAAACCTTTTCGTTTTGATGTAGCGCGTAATGAATCATTAAAAATGTTACCTAATGATACAGATATTTGTGTTTGCCTTGATTTAGATGAAGTTCTTATTAAAGGCTGGCGTAAGACGTTGGAAGAAATTTGGGAAAAAGATACCACGAGAGTTCGCTACAATTATAATTGGAGCTTTGATGAATTAGGAAATCCTGCCGTTAACTTTTATATTGATAAAATCCATTGTTTAAAAGGATATCATTGGACACATCCGGTTCACGAAGTACTAGTTTATGAAAATGGCACTGAGAAATTTATAACAACGGATTTAATTACGGTTAATCATTATGCAGATGCTACTAAATCTCGTTCTAGTTACTTACCACTATTAGAATTGTCTGTTAAAGAGAATCCTGAAGATGACCGAAATATGCACTATTTAGGTAGGGAATATATGTTTCATGGTGAATGGAACAAAGCTATTGACACACTAATTTGTCATTTGCATCTAAAAAGGGCTACTTGGAAGGATGAGCGATGTGCATCCATGCGTTTCATTGCTAGATGTTATAGTAGATTAAAACGATTTGATGAAGCTAAAATGTGGTTAGATAAAGCCATGAATGAAGCGCCATATTTACGTGATCCCCTCATTGAAAGGGCTCTGTTAGAATATCAGTTAGGAAACTTTGAAAAAGTAGAGTATTATTGTCTTAAGGCCTTAAATATTACTACTAAACACAAAACATATATTAATGAACCATTTAGTTGGGACCATACCGTTTATGATTTATTAGCCGTTAGTAGTTATTATTTAGATAAAAAGAAAGAAGCACTTAAGTATATAAACTTAGCCCTAAAAATGAAACCAAATGATAAACGTCTTAAACAAAATAAAAAGTTAATACAAAAAATGTAAAGGAATTAACGTTCGCTAATTCCTTTAATATTAATAAATTTCTTAATTATTTCTTCAGCTATTTTAACAGTTTTATCCTCTTTATCATTAAGAGGATTAAATTCCACTAAATCAAAAGAAGTAATTTTATCTTTATAGGGTATTAGGCTATAGAGAAATTGATATCCTTCTTCAATATTAAGACCATCATCTTCAGGGATAGAAACTCCTGGAGCTATTAGAGGATCTAAAACATCTAAATCATAACTTATATGAATGCCATTAGTATTATTATCAGCAATCTTTAAAGCTTGTTTCATAATAGCTGTCATACCTTGTTTTTTAATATCATCAGTAGTAAAAATAGTGACGCCCATTTTTTTTATAACATCTAGTTCGTCTTGCTGATTTTCTTCATGAGCCCGATAACCTACGATAACAGTATTTTTAGGATTATAATAATCACCCTGATGAAAAAAAGATAGCTCCTTATTTAAACCATTGATAGTAGCTAAGGGAAGTCCATGAATATTACCCGTTATCGTTGTGTCAAAAGTATTATAATCAGCGTGGGAATCAAACCAAATAATACCTAAATTATGATGTTCATTAATAACAGCCAAAGCTGACGCTATAGCAATACTGTGATCTCCACCAATCGTTAAAGGAAAGTTATTATCTAATATTACTTGTCGCACTTTATCATATAATTCACTATTAAATTGATTGATAGCTTGTTCATTTTTATGCATATCTTTTTTATCATGACTTTTAGTAATATCAAGCGTCCTAACTTCTTTAATAGGATATGGTAAAGCTAGTCTATTTAGCAAAGTTGTGGGACCATATTTGGCACCATCAACATGTGTCCCTAGGTCACAACATGCTTTTATAAAAGTTAATTTCATTTTACCACCTTGTTTAATTGTATCGTAAATTACCATCTTTTTCAATTAATTTACTATGATTTTACAGGAATATACGATATAATATAATTATTAGGAGTGTAATATGAAAAAGTTAAACGAATTATATAATATTGATAGTGACGTAGAAATAAAAGATATTAAAATAAACTCTAAAGAAGTAGAACCTGGGGATATTTTTGTTTGTACTATGGGAGTTAAAGCTGATAGACATGATTTTATTGAAGATGCTGTTAATCATGGCGCCAGTGCTTTAGTGGTAAGTAGAAAAGGCATAAAAGCTAGTATTCCTGTAATTGAAGTAGAAGACACTAATGAAGAATTACCTAAGTTATGTGCCAAATTCTATGATAATCCTGAAAAACAATTAACGATGATCGGTGTTACCGGTACAGATGGCAAAACCAGTGTAGCTACCATTATTCAATATTTACTGGGCTTTGATCGTTGTGGTTATATAGGAACTAATGGCAGAAGATGTTCATCTTTTCAAAAAGATACTAACAATACTACACCTGATGCTGATAAATTATATGGCTATTTAAGAGAATTTATTGACGCGGGATGTAAATATACAGTTATGGAAAGCTCTAGTGAGGCCTTTTTTAGAGGTAGGCTTAAAGGTATGGAATATACCGTTTCGGTAATGACTAATATTACAAAGGAACACTTGAACATTCACAAAACCTTTGAGAATTATATTGATTGTAAATGCCAGTTGTTTAGGCAGACTAAAAAAGATGGCTTTTGTATTTTAAATCGTGATGATGAATTCTTTGAAACGGTTAAGAAAGCTTGTAATGGACATGTTCTAACTTATGGTTCAAGCAATGAGAATGATTTACAGATTGTAAGTTATAATATATTACCTCATAAAACAGAAATAAAGTTAAAATATCAAGATAAAATATATGAATTTGTAAGTCCCTTATTAGGTAAATTTAATGTATATAACTTATGTGCTGGTTTGTTAGTAGGCCTTTGCTTATCACAAACCATTGATGAAATGCTTCCCCGTTTACAAGATATTAAAGTTAGTGGTCGCTTAGAGTTATTAAAAACAGATACACCTTATAAGGTAATGATTGACTATGCTCATACTCCCAATGGTATTAAACAACTTTTAGATTTTGTTCATACACTCAATATTAATCGTTCTATCGTAGTGATTGGTTCCGCTGGCGAACGTGATTATTTAAAACGACCTATTATGGGGCAGACTGTTTTAGATAATGCTAATTATGCTATCTTTACATATGAAGATCCACGTAGTGAAGATCCAAAAGATATTATTGATATGATGATAAGCAAAGCAAAAGATACACATTCTAATTATGAAATTGTGGTAGATCGTCATGAAGCCATTAAGCGTGCTATTGATATTGCTCAAGATAATGATATGGTTTTAATATTAGGTAAAGGTAATGAAACCTATGAAAAGCTTAAAGATAAAGTAATTTATTTTAATGATATTGAAGAAGCCTATAAGGCTGTTTTAGAAAGAAAAGAAAGAGAACAAAAACAGTTACCCACCTCATAAATTTATTATTAGTTGCTAAAAAGAATAAAATATGTTAAAATGAAATCTGTGAAAGGTTTTGATTAGGATACGATTATTAATTGTGTTTATTAGCGAGATTGTGGTTGGTGAAAGACAATTTAAATAGATTAATAATTACTACCTATGAACTGGACTCGAAAGAGAATCCCGGCTATGCCGTTATCTAAATTAAGTTATAAAAGGATGGTACCGCATATACTTTGCTCCTTGCAAAGTATGCGGTTTATTTTTTAGGAGGAATTATGATAAATATTAAAGAAGATGAAAAATTAAATGTTTTAAATCATTCTTGTGCCCATCTTTTAGCTCAAGCCATCAAACATCTCTATCCGGATGCTAAATTTTGGGTAGGTCCGGTTATTAGCGATGGCTTCTACTATGATATGGATTTAGGTGATAAAGTTATCAAAGAAGAAGATTTAGCTAGAATTGAAAAAGAAATGCATAAAATTAGTAAAGATGGTAAAAAAATTATTAGACATGAATTAAGTAAAAAAGAAGCCTTAGAAATGTTTAAGGGTGATCCTTATAAGTTAGATTTAATCAATAACTTTGATGAAGATACGGTGATTACTTGTTATACCCAAGGTGATTTTACTGATCTTTGTCGTGGTCCCCATGTAGAAACAGTTAAGCAATTAAAATATTTTAAATTATTAAAAATTAGTGGTGCTTATTTTAAGGGTGATTCTAAAAACCAAATGCTACAAAGAGTTTACGGTATCTGTTTTGAGAAAGAAGAAGACTTGGAAGCATATTTACAAGAACTAGAAGAAGCTAAGATGCGTGATCACCGTAAAATAGGTAAAGATTTAGAGCTATTTATGGCTGATGATTTAATTGGCCGCGGTCTTCCTATGTTTTTACCTAACGGTTATATTATTTGGGAAGAATTAGAAAATTATATTAAAGATAAAGAAAAGAAATTAGGTTATCAACATGTTATGACACCTTGTGTAGGAAGTGTTGATTTATATAAAACAAGTGGCCATTGGGATCATTATAAAGAAAATATGTTTCCCGCTATGGAAATTGATGGAGAAACATTTGTTTTACGGCCTATGAATTGCCCTCATCATATGATGATTTATGCTAATAAATTACATTCTTATAAAGATTTACCAATTCGAATAGGGGAAATAGCCCATGATTTTCGTTATGAAGCCAGTGGCGCTATTAAAGGCATTGAACGTGTTCGTCACTTCTGTCAAAATGATGCGCATTTATTTGTTACTCCCGAACAAATAAAAAGTGAGTTTAAAAATGTGATGTCGCTAATTTTTGATGTTTACAAAGATTTTAATATTACCAATTATCGTTGTGTTTTATCACTTCGTGATCCTCTTGATAAAGAAAAATATCATCAAGATGATACTATGTGGGATAAAGCCGAAAAGGCCTTACGCGAAGTATTAAATGAACTTAACATTGAATATACCGAGGAAATAGGTGAGGCTGCCTTCTATGGTCCTAAATTAGATGTTAATGTCAAACCAGCGGTAGGCAATGAATATACATTATCTACCTGCCAATTAGATTTTTGCTTACCTGCTAAATTTGATTTAAAATATGTTGATGCCAATGGCGATAAAAAAACTCCAGTTGTATTACATCGAGCTATATTAGGATCTCTAGATCGTTTTATGGCTTATATTTTAGAAGAAACTAAAGGTAATTTACCTCTTTGGTTAGCCCCTGTTCAAGTTAATATTATTCCTATTAATAACGAGTATCATTTAGAGTATGCTAAAGAAATTGAGAAAATACTACTAGATAATAATATTCGTATAGAACTTGATGATCGTAACGAAAAATTATCTTATAAGATACATCAAAGTCAAACAAAAAAGATTCCGCTTTCTATTATTATTGGTAATCAAGAAGTAGAATCTAATAGTATCAGTTATCGTAAATTTGGTAATAAAGAAACAACTACTTTACCAAAAGAAGAATTTATTGCTGTTTTACAGGATGCTATTAAAAACAAAATAACTAATTTATAAAGCTCAGTTAAGCTGAGCTTTTTCTAATATTTGTTCATATGTTGTCCACACAAAATCATTAATTATATCCATCTTTTTTTCAATATCTTCTAATAGAGTATATTGATTTAAAAAACGATCACTATTATGCTCTTTATATTTTATTTTAAAATAAACGTCATGATTAATGTAATCTGTTAAAAAACGAATAGCTAATTCATAAGTTAAAGTTTTAATAGAAAGAGCAATATATTTAACTTCATCTACTGTTAGATAATTAGCCATTTCTTGTAAATATCCTTTTATATAAGCTTTAGTTAAATCTAAATCTAAATGAATTTTATTTTTATCTGTTTCATTTTCATCACACGATGAACAAGTAGAACGAATACCATCTCCAATATCAAAAAGAACGGATCCCTTCATGACCGTATCTAAATCGATTACAGCGATAACATCTTGATCGTCGGTACTAAGTAAAATATTATTTATTTTAGTATCATTATGAGTAACACGAATAGGTATTTTTGTTCCTAATTCTTGCCAAATAAGAGAAATCTCTTTTTCTTTAGTCATTAAATCAGCAATTTCTTTAGAATATTTTATGTGACGTCCAGATACATCATTTTTAATACTTGTTTTTAAATCTTCTAAACGTTTTAAAGTGTTGTGAAAATCAGGAATAGTATCATCTAACAACTCAACTGAAAAATCGCTTAATAAACGATGAAAAATACCAAAGCCTCGTCCAGCATTATAAGCTATTAGAGTACTATAACATTCATCATATGATTGACAATTATCAATATAATTATAAGCTCTATAATATTCTGTTTCACCTTTTTCATTAACTAAAGTATAGATAATCTTATCTTCAATAGTTTTAATAATAGTTTGAATTTGGTGTTTATAATCTTTCTCTTTTAATAGTTTTTTGTTGATGTGATTGGTTATTAATTCAATATTATGCATTACCTTATAAGGATCTTTAAAAACATAATTATTAATTTTTTGTAATAGATACCGATTAATTGTGCCATGATCATTAAAAGTTAATAGATAGGTAGTATTAATATTACCTTGTGTATTTTCCTCTATATTAATAAGTTGCCCTTTAAATTTAAATTGTTTGGCAATATCTATAATTTTGTCTTTCATTTTAGCCTCCTAGATATATTATACACAAATAAAGATTAATGTGAAAATTAAAGTGCTTTTTTTGTTCTATATTGTCGAAAAGATGACATATATTACTTTAGGAAGTGATAAGGTGCTTTTTAGTATTTTCGATTTAATCCGTAGCTTTTTTTGTTTTACAGCTTCATATTCTAATAATGTGTTTCCCGAACCATTATCTAAAGAAGAAGAGGATAAATATATTAGAGAAGCTAGAAATGGTAATAAAGAAGCTCGCAATAAATTAATTGAACATAATCTACGTCTTGTAGCTCATATTGTTAAAAAGTTTGATCATAATAGTGTTGATCAAGATGATTTAATAAGTATTGGAACAATCGGTTTAATTAAAGGAGTAGATTCCTTTTCAAATAAACATGGAACTAGAATAACCACTTATTGTGCTAGATGTATTGAAAATGAAATTTTAATGTATTTTAGAAGTAACAATAAAAATAGTAAAAATATTTCTCTTAATGAATCAATCGGGTTTGATAAAGATGGTAATGAAATTACTATAGTTGACATTATGAAGACACCTAAACCTGATTTTATTGAAGAAATTCATCTAAAAGATAATGTAGAATTATTAAAAAAGTATATTGAAGTATTAAATGAACGTGAAAAAAATATTTTAATTAGGCGTTATGGTTTATATGGTCATGCGGAACAAACTCAAAAAGTTATTGCGAAAGAATTACATATTTCTCGTAGTTATGTATCTAGGATTGAAAAGAGAGCTTTAACTAAAATATTACGCCAATTTATGAAAAATAATGATTACGGTAAGGATGATTAAAATCATCTAGCTGATGTTTTAATTAGTTTAGCATGCAAGACAATACGTCCTTGATTATCTGGAGTACAAGTAGAAAGAGTTAACATTTTATCAAGACTATCAACAGTAGTATTAAAAGAAAAAACACTTCTATCTTTTAAAACATTTAAAAATTCTTGGTATTGTTCCTTATTAGTAAAATTAGTTTTAAGATAATAATTTTCAGGATCAATAGTGTAAACAGAGAATACTTGCCATAAAGAATTTTCATTTGGAGTAGATAGTTTAACAATATAATTATCTTTATTTTTTTGCCACTTGGAATTCAACACATTTTTTAAAGAACCAAAGACAGTACCATTAAGACGTCCATGACCATAGATAATAGTATTTTCGTTTTTATAAGGCCAACGATTACGATAATCTGAAAAAACCCAGCCGGCACTATTTGTGCTTTTATCAAAAGCATGTGTTAAATAATAATCATTATCTTTAGTTTGTACTACGGGATAATTAATATTAGTTCCTTCTACTTTTATCCACGCTACAGTATCACTATTTTTCTTTTTTAATTCATTAAAGTTAACACTAATAAGAGGCATATTGATATAATACCAATAGTCACTATTTTTATCATCTGGAGGATTAATTAACTGATCATTATCACTAGCTTTTATTTCTTCAATTTGGGAATTTTCAAGATTATTATGTTGTATATTTCTATTCTTATAATTATCATAACACCATTGAATAATTACAATCATAGAAGCTATTAACAAAGATATACAAAAAGCTAATAAGAAAAGCCGAATGGGCTTTTTTAATCTTCTTTTTCTCCTTTTTTGCATTTGTTATTCACCATGTTAATTGTACTAGATGATAGGTAAAATGTAAAGTAATTACAAATGTGATAAAAAAATTGACATTAATAAATTCATAAATTATGATTAAGATACAGAGGGTTATTATAATGAAAGGAAAGGAGAAAAAAGTGAAAAAATTAACTAAATTAGGTTTATGCCTATGGTGTGGTTTGGTTGTTGCTATTATGCCTACGGTAATGGCAGAAGACAATGATGCTGTAGCTACATGTGATACTACAGAAGTAGGGAAACCATGTTATGATAGTGCTAAACAAAACTTTTTCGCTAATGGTAAAGCCATCACTATTACCGAAAAAGATGGTAACACTATTATTAGCTGGGACGGAGGTAGTCAAAAAGTTGACGCCAGCGTTAATGTATTTGGTGGTATGCATGATAATGATACTGCTGTAACATCTAATATTACTATGAACGGTGGACAAGTACATAACATCTTTGGAGGAGGACTTCATAAAAGTCATGTTACTACAGCCAACGTTACAGTAACTGGTGGTAAATTAACTGGTTCCATTTTAGGAGGAGGAGCTTCATCTTTTGAAACAGATACTGATAGTAATCCTTGGTATAGTGGTGATCCTAAAGCGTCTCCAACTAAAGTTGATGTAGCTTATGTTACAGTAACCGGTGGTACAGGATTAACTCCATCTTCAAGTGATCCATCAAGCGCTATTTATGGTGGTGGAGAAGGTATCAGTTATACTGGTGAGACTCATGTTACAGTAACTGGTGGTGAATTTGCTCTTGTAGTTGCTGCTGGAGTTAATGGTTATACTGGACCATCAGAATTAAAAATTACAGGTGGAGAATTTACTGATGTTCAACATGGTATGAGAGGAACAATTGAAGATAGTAACATCGAAATTACAGGTGGAACTATCACTACTGTTTGGGTTGGTATGCCAACTGCTACTTTTGTAGAGGGTAATACTGCTACATTAAGTATTGAAGAAAATGCTAAAGTAAATGAACTTAAATATGAAGCTAGTGGTAAAGATAATGCTAGTGTTGCATATGTAGAAAGTGCAGTTACTACTGTTAATGAAGACATTAAAAGTAATGCAGTGGTACTTGTTAATCTTACATTCCATTGTTTAGATGAAGATGAGGTTGTTTCTATAGCTAAAGGAAGTAAACTTACTGCAGATGGAATTGCTGAACTTCTAAGTATTGTAGCTGATGGTTATAAAGTAGATGGCTATTATATCGATGCTGACTATACAGAAGAATTTGATTTAACGCAAACATTTGACAATGATACAGACATTTACGTTAAAGTTAGCAAAATAGAAGATGCAGCTAACCCAGATACTTCAGACATCAATGTATTATTGCTCTCTGTGATTGTTGCAACAGGAATCGCTGGAGTATGCTACGTTAAAAAACAAGCAATAGCTAAAAATTAAAGAATTTGTAAAGAAGCGAAAGCTTCTTTTTGTTCTGTCTTGAAAAGAAAAAAGGAAGATGATATAATTTAATTAAATAATAAGGAAAGAGGTATAGAAAATGAACAAAAAGTTAACCTGGGGGGGGGTCAT
>CANROU010000011.1 GCA_947632325.1 uncultured Bacilli bacterium | reverse complement strand
GAGGTATTTGTAAAATGAATAGAGAAAAGAAAATTGCAGGGATTTATATTCGTGTTAGCACAGAAGATCAAGCAAGAAAAGGATTTAGTTTAGGAGAACAAAAGGAAAAACTAATAAGAAAAGAATTGCAAAAGTAACTTGTGAACTAATAGAAAATGGCACATATATTAATTATGATGAAGTATTTAAAAATACATTAGATAAAACATCTAATACTTCTAACAACAAAAAACAAGCAACATTTTGGCTCATAACTTTAACAACAGGCTGGGACTATTTATGTGGACATGAAGAAGAATGGTATTTTAAA
The DNA here is from genome assembly GCA_947632325.1 of uncultured Bacilli bacterium. Classification (GTDB taxonomy): domain Bacteria; phylum Bacillota_I; class Bacilli_A; order RF39; family UBA660; genus CANPXY01. The sequence continues at coordinate 32,919 of CANROU010000011.1, read as the reverse complement.
ATAGATTATTACACAGGTGAAATTCTACAATATGATGTTACGATGTAAAATTAAAGAATAGTGTATAAGTTTATCAAACCAACATATAATATTAGTGTCAAATATAGTTTGACAAGTTAAATATTATATGTTAAAATATATTTAACTTAACCCTCTACTACTTTTGTAGTAAGACGGGAGCCTAAATGATTTTGGAGAGTTCTAGCAACTCTCCTTTTTAACATCTATATTTTATTTAGTAAAAAATTTAATGATTTGTTTATCAATTAAATCAAGTGATTCACTTGATATTTTCACATTTCTTCTAACAGTATCTTTGAAAATTCTCTGTTTACTAATTGTTGTTATTTGATTAATGAGTGCAATACTATCTTTTTGCATTTTAGAAATTTCATTTTCCATTTTTTCAATATATTTTTGTTCTTTTTCTATTATATTTTGAATACTAATAGGAATATCTTTTATTTTTTCTAATTCATCTAATATTTGCTGTAACTTTTTCTTTTCCTTTTGAATTTTTTCTTGAAAAACATTATAAAGTTCTTTACCAAGATTTACAGAAGAAGAGTCATATTTTTTATTGTCCTTTCTCGATGTTAATGGAATAATATTTAAAGCGCCATTTCTTGTATTATCATATTTATTTAAAACAATACAATAATGTAATCCACCTAGTTCATTGCCAATATTAAATCCTAAATTTACTTTTATAACATCGCCACGAGAATACATACCAGATTTTGCAATATTAAAAGTTCTTTCTTCATCATGATATTCAGCAAAATCATTTATCCAATATGCTAATAATTCACTTTTTTTGTATTCGCTCAATTCTATATGTTTTAAAAAAGACAAATCTAATCTATTTAAAGATTTATCCTTATGAATAATTGCATTGTTTTTTATTTCAATTTCATCTTCATTCATAAAATCAGCTCCTTGCATTTATATATGGCATTATCATATCAAACATTTGTTTTAAATGCAATAGCTATTGAAAATTATTTTTAATATGTTATAATTTATATATCAGTTGATTAATCCAATTATTTTTTTGAGCAAAATTTGGGAGGAAAATTTTTCGCAAATAACTTCCTTAATCGCTCCATTGACGAATATGTTCTATCTTGCCGTACATGCAAATATATTTCATCTCTAGATAGAGATGATTTCTTATTCAAACAGAAAATCCACATAAAAAAATTGATAGAAACAATTTTTTTGTAAGAATGGTAATATTTAGACCCAAGTCTTTATTTTAGAATATATATTCAATATTTTCTAAACTGTTTTACTACTAATTTACTACTTTTGAAAGTGAAAATATAAGTAATTATAACAATTTATACAAACATCCTATAAAAAACTAAAATATTATAAATACTCATACTGTTATAAAAGTATTTAAGAAACTATGAGGAGATACTCATAAAAATACAATATTTTAGTATAATAATTCTTTGTTTTGTTGCAAGTTTATGGTTAACAAAATACTTACGGGATTATTCATTTTATCACATGAAATATTTATTTAAATTTTAATTTTTTAGTTTTTTCACCTATTTCATTATTAATAGCATAATTTGAAACTGCCCTAAAATTTTCATCATATGGATATACTTGTTGGCCAAATAGAAGCCACATAGTTGACCAAGAAGCACCTGTTTTAAGTAATTCTTGAACTATGGCATTATTCATTGTGTCATTACCTTCTTGTTTGTCTAAATCAACACAACCTTCTTCATCGTATAATTTACTTTGTAGATCACATTCTAACTTATCGCATTGATAAGCAAATATTGCTTCTTTTGTTTCATGTGCATCAAATTCTAAAAACAATTCTTCAGTTTGTTTACCATCTAATAAACCGCTTAATATTCTATGTACTGCTTCATGTTCTAATTTTTCTTTTTCTTCTTTTGATATTTGAAATTGGGTTAAATCGCCAATAATAGTTTCACCAAGTTCGTGAACAGCAAGCATGTATATTACTTTCATAATATCCACATCATATTGATACTCTTGTTTCATAGCTATAGCTAGCATTTGAACTCCAAAGATATGTTCCGCAACACTTTCAATTCTTGATCTTTGAACATTCCAATCTTTCCAACCAGTTCTAATGATATTTTTTAATCTATTGCATATCACATAATATTTTATTACATTCTGCTCTTTTGACATAAAATTCTCTTCTTTCCTAGTAGATGATATAAATCAAATAATAATTTTATTACTTTAAAAGATATTTTAAAATATAAACTTACTTAAGTCAAATTTCTATTTATTAGTATTGACAATTGCTAAAGGTTATACTATAATCGAATTAGCAGTCAAATAATTAGAGTGCTAAAGGAGATATGATATGAAAGAATTTAAAGCAGAGTCTAAAAGACTAATGGAGTTAATGATTAATTCAATCTATACAAACAAAGAGATTTTTCTACGAGAAATTATTTCTAATGCATCAGATGCTATTGATAAGTTACATTATAAATCTTTAACTGATAAAAATATCAAGATTAACAAAGATGAGTTTGCTATAATTATTACCGCTGATAAAGAAAATCGAACTTTAACTATAGCGGATAATGGCCTTGGTATGACAAAAGAAGAATTAGAAACAAATTTAGGCACAATTGCGAAAAGTGGTTCGTTTGATTTTAAAGAACAAAATAAGAAGCAAGAAAACATTGATATAATTGGTCAGTTTGGAGTAGGATTTTATTCAGCATTCATGGTTGCTTCAAAAGTTGAAGTTCTATCTAAAGCTTATGGTAGTGAAAATAGCTATTGTTGGACATCATCTGGTATAAATGGTTATACCATAAGAAAAAGCAAAAAAGAAAATTATGGTACAGACATTATTTTAACTATTAAAGAAGGAGAAGAGTTTGATCGTTATTTAGATAATTATGAATTAAAAGGTTTAATTAAAAAATATTCTGACTATATAACCTATCCTATCAAAATGGAAACATCTCATGATAACCAAACTAAATTAGAAACAATTAATAGTTTAATTCCATTATGGAGACGTAATAAAAAAGATATTACTGAGGAAGAATATAATACATTCTATTCTGATAAGTTTTTTGATTATGAAAAACCTCTTTGTCATATTCACACCAAAGCCGAAGGTACATTTGAATATAATTCTTTGATTTACATTCCATCTCATGCCAGTTATGATTATTACTCTAAAGATTATGAAAAAGGTCTACAACTATACTCTAATGGTGTCTTAATTATGGAAAAATGTGCTGATTTACTACCTGATTATTTTAGTTTTGTCAAAGGTGTTGTTGATTCACCTGATCTATCCCTTAATATTTCTCGTGAAATGTTACAACAAAACAGAATATTAAAAACAATAGCTAATAATATCGAAAAACATATTAAAAATGAATTATTAAATATGCAAAAGGAAAGACGTGATGACTATTTAAAATTCTGGGAAGAATTTGGATTACAAATTAAAGCTGGGATATATGATAGCTATGGAACCAACAAAAATAATTTACAGGATTTATTAATGTTTTATTCTTCTAAAAAAGATAAATTAGTCACTCTAACAGAGTATTTAGCCAATAATAAAAAGGATAAAGATATATATTATGCCTGTGGTTCTTCCGTTGAACAAATAAAAACTTTACCTCAAGTAGAAGCTATGATAGCTAAAAAGAAAGATATATTATTATGCTCTAATTATTTAGATGAATTTGTCTTAAGGGTCATGGGCAAATATGAAGATAAAGATTTTAAAAATGTTTGTTCAGATAATGTTAATCTAGATACTGAAGATGAAAAAGAAGAACTTAAAGCCTTAAATGAAAACTCTAAAGATTTATTATCTTTAATGAAAGATGCTCTTGATGTTCAAGAAGTTAAATTCACTAATAGATTAAAAAATCACCCTGTTTGTTTATCAACAGTAGGCGAAATATCCGTAGAAATGGAAAAAGTGATGAATTCGATGCCAACTAATCAATCTATTAATGCAAAAAAAATCTTAGAAATTAATTCTCATCACCCTATTGTTCAAAAACTGCAAGACTTATATGAAAACGATCAAGAAGAGCTAAAAAAATATAGCCAAGTATTATATGCAAGTGCTCGTTTAATCGAGGGATTAACAATTGATAATCCTACAGAAATAACAAATCTTATTTGTGACATAATCACAAAATAATTACTCCCAATAATTTCCTTTTTGACATTTTCTCTTTTAAAATTTTATAAGGGATAATTATAGTCCAAATATAAGTAATCAATTTTAAAAGCAAGATTAAAAAAAATCTTGCTTTTAATTTACTTTTTTAAGATGAAAGTTACTAACAAACACAAAATTATAAAAAGGCTATATCAAGATATTAATCTTAATTATTGCCATAAATTCTGTGGATAAGTCCCTTCCTCAATCAATGTTTCTATAGCATTTTGTACTGTTATACTATCTTCTTTATAAGTCACTCCATACCAAGTTGCTGTTGTCTTTAAGACTTTAACAGTAGCAAATTTTTCTCTAACAGCTTCAAAAAGGACATCTGGTAACAAAAATTCTGTTGTTATTAAATCCTGCTGTTCATCTAAAAATATGAATAATTTACGTTCGATAAACGAGAAAATACTAGGAGTAAATAAAAGAAAATTCATCGATACTAGACTATTTTTATTAAGATTAAAAGGTGCAGAACCATCAAGTGGACTAGCCATCATTTGATTATTTTTAAGTTCAACAGAACTTTCCGTTAAACCTACCAAGTTATCATCTAAAACTTCACATACACCACGTTTAACAGCACCATTGGTAGTTAAAGTGTTTGGGGCTAAATAAGCTATCATGCCATAATAATTAGGCGTGTTTTCCTTAAGACTTCGTAAAAATTGGGCAGCTTGTAAAAAGGCATCTCGTCCATAAAAATCATCAGCATTAATCATAGCAAACGGCTCATTAATAACCTCTTTACAACACCAAAGAGCATGAGCAGTGCCTAATGGTTTTTTTCTTTGTTTTAATTCTGGATATTTATCTATGAAGTCATCATTATTTTGAAAAGCATACACAACTTTAACATAGCGAGCAATTTTTTTACCAATTTTTTCTTGAAAAATGTGATAATTCTCCTCTTTAATTAGAAAAACAATTTTAGTAAATCCTGCTTTAATAGCATCATAAATTGAATAATCAATTATAAATTCCTGATTAGGTCCTAATGGCGTAATTTGTTTTAATCCTCCAAAACGACTTCCTAGGCCAGCGGCTAAAATAACCAATGTTAAATCTTTATTATTCATCTTCTTCAACCTTCCTTAAACTCTTGTGATTTTTCATTAATTTTTTTATACCATAGGGTAGTTTAAATGCTACACTAACTAGTGTATTGGTAACATCAACTACTTTACCCAGGCCAAATGTATCATGATAAACATAATCTCCTGCTTTATAATCAATATTAACTTGATAAAACTTATCCTCATAATTAACCTCGGCCTCTTTTTTAGCATCATCTTTAGGATTTTCATTATCTAATAAATCCTTATCTATTTCCGCTATAAAACGACTTGGAGGGTTAACTTGATCTTTACCAAATAAAGTTCTTTGTCGAGCATTCAGTAAATATAGTTGTTCTTTAGCCCTAGTTATAGCAACATAACACAATCGTCGTTCTTCTTCTACTTCATTATTATCCATTAACGAATTAACATGAGGGAAAATGCCTTCTTCTAATCCTACTGTAAAAACATAATCAAATTCTAATCCCTTTACAGAATGAACCGTCATTAAACTTATTTTAGCCTGACCATCATTTCTAGTATCCATATCGGTAACTAAACTAATCTCAAATAAAAAATCTTCAAGCGATATAAGGCCTTCTCTTTCTTCAAATTCTTTAGTAATAGATTTAAATTCTTCTAAATTCTCTAAACGTATTTCGCTCTCCAAAGTTTTTTCTTGCTCTAATTCGCTCTTCATACCTGTTGCATCCAATACTTTGTCTATTAACTCCGTTAAAGTAACATTCTCCTTGATTTTCTTTAATGATTCGATTATCTTTTTAAATTCCAATTCTTTACCACTAGAAATAACTTCATAAATACTAGTATTATTTATATCAGCTTGTTGTATTAACTTATCCATTGTCCTAAGACCAATACCTCTTTTAGGTACATTGATAATTCGTTGTAAACTAATATTATCTTTGTCATTATGAATCAAGCGCAAATAACTAAGCAAATCTTTTATTTCGCGACGAGCATAAAAACTAATACCACCAATAATACGATACGGAATCTGTTGTTTTAATAATTCCTCTTCTAAAATTCTAGATTGAGCATTAGTTCTATAAAGAACTGCTATTTCTTCAGGAATAACTCCCTTATCAATAATTTTGCGAATGTTATATCCTACATAATGAGCTTCATCTTTTTCATCATAAGCCCGATAATATTTAATTTTTTCACCTTTTTTTCTAGTCGTAAACAAATTTTTATCTTTTCTATTTTTGTTATACTTAATAACCGAATTAGCCGCTTGCAAAATAGTTTTAGTAGAACGATAATTTTGCTCTAATTTAATTATTTTAGCTTGTTTATAATCCTTTTCAAAATTCAAAATGTTCCAATAATTTGCTCCCCTAAAGCCATAAATAGCTTGATCATTATCCCCTACACAACATATATTTTGGTATTTAGCACTTAACATTTTAGTTAAGATATATTGAGCTTGATTAGTATCTTGATATTCATCTATTAAAATATATTGAAATCTTTCTTGATATTTTTGCAATGTCTCAGGGTGTAAATTAAATAAACGAATAGGCAGCAACAACAAATCATCAAAATCAACAGAATTATTTTCTTTTAATTTCAACTCATATTTAGTATAAACTTCCTGTACTGTTTTTTCATAATCACTAGCTACATATTTATCATATTCTAAAGCCGAAACAAATTCATTTTTACAACTACTAATCTTATTACGGATAGCTTTAGGATTATAAATTTTAGGATCTAGATTCATTTGCTTTAATATACGTTTAACAATCGTCAATGAATCATCACTATCCATAATAACAAAATTAGTTTGATACCCTAATTTTTCGGCATTTTCCCTAATAATTTTTAAACCAAAACTATGAAAAGTTGATATTTGAATATCTTGAGCTAAATTCCCAATTAAATTAATAATTCGATCTTTCATTTCACGTGCTGCTTTATTGGTAAAGGTAATAGCCAAAATATGATATGGCGCAACATTTTTTTCATTAATCAAATAGGCGATTTTTGTTGTCAATACCCTTGTTTTACCACTTCCAGCTCCCGCTAAAATAAGTAGTGGCCCCCCATTATATAACACGGCTTCCTTTTGTTGCTCATTTAAATCTTCTATCATAATACATCCTACTTTCTAATTAATATTATAACGCATTTATAATGATAACAAAAGAAGTTTCAAGAAGAGACACCATTAAATATCAATTATACATCAATTAATATTTCTTTTTAACGTATTGTTTAAAAGTAGCATTATTTTCCATACGCGGATAAAATGATCGCGCATTTTGACAGGTAATCAATGAAAACTCGTCATCATTCCATATAGACATTAATCGTGATAGTTGATTAACATCTAATTGATTACTATCAGGATCAATATTCCATTTGTAATCAACATCAAATAATAATTTATTGGGATCGACATTTTTCTTTAATAAAGGCAAGTACCCTTTTCTCAATTGTTGTTTAGAAATATCCATTTTATAATAATCATTATTTAAATCAGCGTCAGGCCCTATGCCAATCATTAAATTATCATGTTTATTAACCAACTCTATAGTTTCCTCATTTAAAGCCGCACCATGATTTAAAACGCCCTTTAATTGATTACCAATTAAAAACTTAGCCCAATTCAGTGGATGACATTTATTTCGAAAGTATTTAGTATCTTTTCCATAACCAACGTTATAATTATAAACAGAGGTATGTATAATTAAAGGTACTTGATAATAACGCATTAATTCTATTAAATCAGATCTAATATCTTCGGCAAAAAAACCACTTCCAAAACCATGAATTTTGACCGCAATGATTTTAGGATTACGTAATAACTCCTCTAAATATTCGGCTGTATCTAAAACACCATGTATAAGTGGCACAAAAAACAAAGGTCTATCGATACTAGAAGCATTTTCCACAATTGAAAAATAATAATCATTTATTTTACGATAAGGATTAACTGAGATAGCCTTTTTTTGATTATTCGACTGTAATTTAAAATAGTGATTAATAACATAATTATCATGTTCCCAAAGCAATTGAGCATTAACTTGATCATTTTCTCTTATACAAGGCCAAGGTGGTGGCATTAAAAACCCCACATCAACTCCAATTTGTTGCGCAACTTTTTGATATTCTTCAACAGGCATTTCACCACCATAATAATCTATCCCTACATGGCTATGAGTATCAATTATCATAATTTATCCTCCTATCAAAAAAGCCATAATTTTCATATGGCTTCGTTTTATTTTGTATAAGCTTTTCTTACTTCAACAACATTTTCATTCTTATCTTTACAGCCTTTGCAAGTTGTATTGCAAGAAGAAATACCGCCACCACAAGCGCAACTATTACATACTGAGGCATAAATAGTCCTGTTGTTGTTCATTTTTTGGCTTGTTTTGTCTCTATCCAATATTAACATTTATACCACCTCCTTTTCTCTATTTTTTATCATCAAATCATAACTAGTTTGTAAAATCCATTGTAATGATGATTTAGTATGAATACAAAATGGCAAATCGATATTACTACGATTACCAAATAAAGCTTCGGCTTGAATAGCACAACCACCACCGCAAATAAATAAACTAGGGCATTTAAGACATTCTGCATTATTTAAAGTATTACGATTTCGCCAAAAAGCCATCTCATCTGATACTAACATCTCTTTTATTGTATTCTTTTCAATATTCCCCATGACATATTTATCTGTTTTCAAATAGCCATGGCAAATACACACATCACCATTTGGTTTAACAGTCAATTGATTGCCTCCTATGGCACCACAGTCTGAAAACTTAAATTCATTTTGTAGTATACTGTCTAGTTTTCTTTGCATCCTACCATCATAAATACCCTCTGGTGATAACATTTGATATGATTTTAATAAAAAGGCGCTGGCCTCATTGTAGTATTTTTCCCAATCATTAGAATAACTAGTATAATGATACAAATTATAGAAAATACTAGTTACACCTAATTCTTTCAGCCATTGTAGCACTTCATCTTGATACAAAAGCAAATCATTAGACACTGTAATTGACAATCCGTATTTACAATTATGAACACTTAATTGAGGAAACTTAGTGACAACTAAATCATATACACTTTTATGGCCATAACGATAAATACGATTCTTATCATTTAATTTTTTAGGACCATCAATCGAAATACCTACTTCCACTTCATTCTCGGCTAAAAATTTTATCTTTTCTTCATCTAATAAAGTAGCATTAGTAACAACGGAAAATTTCAAACGTTTAGTAATTTTTTTAGCATAATTAATAACTTCCTTCATAACAGTCCAATTAACAAAAGGTTCCCCTCCATAAAAGATAATCAAACCTTCTTTGATATTTTCATCTTCTAAATATTTTGCATATTTAGAAATAGCCATAAAAGCAATATCTTTTGACATATTAATTTCTTTTTTATTGTTGAATTCTCCATTTTCAATAAAACAATATTTACACGCTAAATTACAGGAAGAAGACAATATAAGATAGAGAATTTGAATTTTTCCGGTTATCATATCATAACGTTTCTTTATACTAAGAAGAGCTTCTTCATCTTGCTTATCATCACTAATTAATATACCCTTCTCTTTTAATAATTTTATTTCATCTAACAATAAATCTAATTTTTTTATTTGGGATAATTTTTCTTCATTTACATAAATAACATCCATAATCAAAGAATTATATATAGCATAAATAGAATTTTTTAGAGGAACTTCATGGTAAAATCGAGATAATTTCATTTTTCTTCCTCCAATTTAGTTGTCATAACATATTTAACAACATGAAAGCCCTCCTTTTGATATAAACTACGAGCTATCTCATTTTGAGCACATACTTTAAGTTCCATATAACGTGCCTTTTTATGCCGTGACCAATTTTTGAATTCTTGAATAAGTTTATGCCCAATTTGCTGTAATCTATATTCTTGTTCAATAAACATAGCTTCCAACATACTAACCTTTTCTAAATAAGCATCACCATTATCCACAATATAGCCATATAAATAACCTACAATTTTATTACCCACGATAGCTAATAAGATACAATTATTTTCATTTTCCATAAAATTTTCATAACAATTAGAAACTATGCAATTCTCATTAATATTTTCATCATACTGTTTCTCATCATGAATTAATTTTGTTAAAAATTGATTAGCGACTGCAGCATCTTTTAAAGTAGCCTTTTTAATGATTACTTCCATTTTTACCCCTCCCTTTATAAATTATTAAATTTAGAATTACTATATCGCATATTATAAAAAAATATTGTCGTTAGAACGAAATATGCTAAAATTTTTAAAATACTTTATTTCACTAAAATAGGAATCTGTCATATAATACTTTGTAAAATATAAAGGAGGGAATATTTTGAAAAAAATTATTATTTCAATAGTCTGTGCGATTATTATTCTAGGTTGTGTATTAGCTGTTTTATTAAACTTTAAGGACAAAGATAATAAATTACAAAAAGTAAAAGTAGCCGAAGTGGCACATACTATTTTTTATGCTCCACAATATGTAGCTTTAACTCAAGGTTTTTTTGAAGATGAAGGGTTAGATGTTGAGTTGATCTTAACATCAGGTGCCGACAAAGTAACTGCTGCGGTATTATCAGGAGATGCGCACATTGGTTTTTCAGGAAGTGAAGCCACTATTTATGTATATAACGGTGGTGAAAAAGATTATTTAAAAACTTTTGCTCAATTAACCCAAAAAGATGGTAGCTTTTTAGTATCAAGAGAAAAATTTGATAATTTTACATTAGATGATTTAAAAGGTAAAGATGTAATTGGTGGTAGACAAGGTGGTATGCCTGAGATGACATTAGAATGGGCTTTAAAACAAAATGGTATTGATCCTAAAAAAGATGTCAATATCGATACTTCTGTCGCCTTTGCAGCTATGAGTGGTGCTTTTATAAGTGGTATTGGAGATTTTGTAAGTTTATTTGAACCTAATGCTCTACAACTTGAACAACAAGGTCTAGGATATGTTGTATCTTCAATTGGTGAATTAGGTGGTGTTGTTCCATATACATCATATAGCGCTAGAATAAGTTATATTGAAAAAAATCCTGATACTATTGAAAAATTTACTAGAGCTATCCAAAAAGGTTTAGATTATGTTCATAATCACAGTGATGAGGAAGTAGCTGAAGCTATTATGAGTGAATTCCCAGATACTTCTAAAAATGATCTTACAAAAGTTATTAAACGATATAGAGAAATTGAAGCATGGCCAACAACTACAGTATTTAGTAAAGAATCATTTGATCACTTACAAGAAATAATGCAAGAAGCTAATGAACTAGATGAAAAAGTATCTTTCGATGAATTAATGTATACAAAGGATTAAAATGTTACCTATCTTAAAAGTTGATAATCTAAGCAAAACCTATCATGATATGGATGGTTCGGTTACAGCCGTATTAGATGTATCATTTGAAGTAAAAGATAAAGAATTTATTTCCATAGTTGGCCCTAGTGGCTGTGGAAAATCTACCATTTTATCTATTCTATCTAATTTAGAAACCAAATCTAGTGGTAAAATTACTTTTTCCAAAGAAAACTGTCTGCTTGGATACATGTTACAAAAAGATTCTTTGTTTCCATGGCGCACGATATTGGATAATTGCTTAATTGGCTTAGAAATTAACGGAAAATTAAATGCTAAAAGTAAACAACGGGTTATAAACTTATTAAATGCATATGGTCTAAAAGATTTTATTGATAAATATCCTGATTCCCTATCAGGTGGAATGCGACAACGAGTTGCACTTATTAGAACATTAGCTATCGATCCTGATATTCTTCTTCTGGATGAACCATTCTCAGCATTAGATTATCAGACTAGATTGGCTTTGAGTGATGATGTTTATAAGATAATAAAACAAGAAGGGAAAACAGCTATTATGGTAACACATGACTTAGCTGAAGCTATAAGTTTATCAGATAGAATAATTGTCCTAACAAAAAGGCCATCGTGTGTTAAAAAAATATATGACATAAAGCTTACAGATAAATCTACCCCTATTCATAATAGGCAATGTAAGGAATTTAGTATTTATTATGATAAAATATGGAGGGATTTAGATGTCCATTTATAATAGTGAACACGAAAAGTTTCTTAAAAAAAGAAAAAGAGACAAACGAATCATCTGCTTCTTTCAAATTGCTATTATAGTTGTTTTTTTAATAGGTTGGGAACTTTTAGCTAGAACCAAATTAATAAATACTTTTTTAACATCTTCACCAAGTAATGTTATAATGACTATTATTAAATTACATAGTACGCACGAACTATATAATCATATTTTTGTTACCGTTTACGAAACATTTCTTAGCTTTTCTATTGCTACAATCATTGGTTTAGTTGTTGCCACGATTTTATGGTGGTTCCCAAAACTAGCCAAAATACTAGATCCTTATTTGACAATAATAAATTCATTGCCAAAAGTAGCTCTTGGCCCTTTGATTATTATTTGGGTTGGAGCCAGTATTAATTCTATTATATTTATGGCATTATTAATTTCCACCATAATTACTATTATAAATATATATAATGGTTTTATGGCAACAGAATCAAATTTTATAACTTTATTAAAATCCTTTAAAGCCCTTAAGAGACAAATTTTCTTTAAAGCCGTTGTCCCTAGTAATCGTCTTACATTTGTTAATTGTCTAAAAATCAATATCAGCATGTCTTTAATTGGCGTTATCATGGGAGAACTATTGGTATCCAAACAAGGCCTTGGTTACCTAATTATGTATGGTTCGCAAGTATTTAATATTGATCTAGTTATTTCATCAGTGTTTATTTTAGGTCTTGTATCCTATATTATGTATTATGTAATTTCTTTGATTGAGAAAAAGTTAATCAATAAATAGAGCAACTTCAGTTTGCTCTATTTTATTAATTTTTTATTAACAAAAGCTTTCATATTGCTTATAATTTATACTTAAATATTTCTAAATACAATATTTTTATTAAATTGACGATATCTCTATCATATATTTTTTTTGATTCATCAAAATAAAGAATTTCATTTTTCAATTTAGGAAGTAATTCAATTAATGAGTCTAATCTTTGTTTGTTCTTAAGGCATGTAATCCATCTACCTTTGCCTAACCAAGCCAATTTATCCGCATCTTTTATTAATAATCCTTCCTTAGTCTTAGGATACATATTCCATTTATGATTTTCGATTGCTTGAGAACATTTATCTATAAAAGAATCACTATAAAATGTCTTTTGTAACTCTTCCTTAAGCATTTTAGCAGATAATTGCTCATGACCATTTACACTTTTTATTCTTCCAACATCATGCCAATATGCACTTATAATACATACTTCTTTATCTATATTGTCATCTATATTATTCAAAAGCTCTTTTGTATAATTGACAACATCATTCATATGATTTATATCGTGCTCATTGTCTTTAATCATATTCATATAATTTTTAGCAACATTTATAATCTTTTCATGCTTTGTTTCTATATCTTCATATAACATAATTACACCTCACCTATAACTTATCATACTTTTCATTAGTTGCACAATCTAACCACATATTCTTTGTATCTTCACCAGGGGTTTCTACGACAATATGACTAAACCAAGGATCTTTTTTGCTCCATGCCAATGTTTAACATTTGCAAGAATCACTACAATATATACTGGAGATGATTTTGGTACTTCTTTTTCTTCTTCCCGTAGGATATTGGTATTTTATTAGCTCTATTTTTTATTTTCCAATTTTTCTTTATTCTCTAAATATTGATAGTTAAGATTATTTTGATTACTGATTACTGATTTGCCTAAATTCTTTTCAATATCATCTCTAGCAGCCTTTGCTGCGTGTCCACCCATTTTAGCAATAACTTTATTTTGTTTGAATCCATGAGGCTTATGTTCTCTGGCAAGTTCTCGTGTCGCAATTTCTCCTAAATCAGTGAGAACAATTTCTATATCAGACATATTGTCCCTTAAAGATTCTTTTCTAATACCTTTATATGCTTTATATTCATTTGCTTTCATACCAGACCATTCTTTATATATTTCATTAGTAAGGATTCCATATTCATACTCTTGTGAAATACCTCCTTCTTTCCATACATTAGTTAGTTTATTTCTATCTAGTATTCCTTTTAATCTAGTTTCTATCCATCTATCAGAATATCCCCTTTTTCGATAATAGTTAATCGCTCTTTTAATAGCAATCTCGGGATCAAATACTTCATCTATTCTTTCACTTCCTAAATTAGCCAGCCATAGTTTAAAAGGCTCTGCTTTTGGACTAGGAACTGACTCAATTAGTCTTAAAATACCTTTAGTATCTAAGGCATCCCTCAATCTTACTTTTCCATCTGGAGCTTTCATTTTCAACTGACTACATTTTGTAGTCAGTTCACTACCTTCTTTTTTTAGTCTATTCTTTAATACAGACCAATATTTTCTTGGCTCAATACTATTAGTTAAAGCAGATATCACATCTACCACACTAAAATAATAGTCTTCTTTTTCACTATCCCAAATGCTTATGATTTCCTTTCCCTCAAATAGATTTGAAATTGTTTCTAATTTGTTTTGATTCATATAAAACCTCCTTGATAATAGCATTATATAATACAAACATTTGTTTGACAATGATTTTTTAGATAATTTTATAACAAAAAAACAAACCTTATAAATGGTCTGTTTATCAATTATTTTAATCACCTAATTTATCATATTCTTCATCTGTTACAGGCTCTAACCACTCATTTGATGTATCTTCCCCTGGTACTTCTACCGCTATATGACTAAACCAAGAATTTTTTCTTGCCCCATGCCAATGTTTTATATTTGCTGGTATTACAACAATATCCCCTGGTGATAATTTTTGTACTTCTTTCCCTTCTTCCCCGTAATATCCATATCCTGCTGTGCAAATTAAAACTTGTCCTCCACCTGATTTAGATGCATGAATATGCCAATTATTTCTACATCCCGGCTCAAATGTTACATTTGCAAAACTTATTCCATTTTCCGTTGTTGCAATAGGGTTTAAATAACTATTTCCTGTAAAATACTCTCTATACGCATCATTTGGCTTTCCTAATCCAAAGATATTTAATTTATCAAAGTCTTGTTTATTCATTTTTATCACTTCCATATACTTCCTCAATTAAAGGGAAGGTACTCCATGCTTTTGGCCACCCACAATAAAATGCTAATTGTGTTACTACTTCAACCACTTCTTCTTTTGTAAGACCATGTTCTTTACCAATGGCAAGATGACTTTTTAATTGTGGATATAATCCTTGTGCAAATAATGCCGATATAGTAATTAAACTTCTATCTCTTGGTGATAACTTATCCTCTCTTGACCATACTTGTCCAAATAACACATCATCATTTAATTCTGCAAATTTAGGTGCAATATTACCTAATTGCTCCCTACCTGCTGTTTGTTTTTTCATCTATTTCTCCTCCATACTTTTAAATTTTTCTACTTTCATACTTAAATGATATTTGTTCTTTAAATCTGCTATTTCCCTCATCATTTCTGATTTATGATGAATATCTAGTGCTTCTTCATTCTTCCATCTATCAATAAGCAAAACTGTTTCTTCATCATCGAAGGGTAAGAAGTATTCGTATCTTTCATTGCCTTCTTCTTTCCTTACTCTATCTACAATGCCACTAGATACCATTTCGTGAGCAAATTTTTTAGCATTACCATTTTAACCTTTGTAATAAATATT
Source organism: uncultured Bacilli bacterium (assembly GCA_947632325.1). Classification (GTDB taxonomy): domain Bacteria; phylum Bacillota_I; class Bacilli_A; order RF39; family UBA660; genus CANPXY01. The sequence goes on along the minus strand of CANROU010000011.1, from coordinate 16,863 downwards.
AATAGTTATACTCATAATTCACCTACATAATCCAACTTGTAACATCATTTTCTAATACATTACTTGAAAATCTTTTAGCACTTATAAAATTTAGGTTACTATAAGTATTTTTTAAAGTATTAAAACTGTTTATTACGCTTGATCCACCTGATGTTGCAAAGACATATATTTTTTTGTTTTCAAGGTTGTTTTCTTCAATAAATGTATTGATGATTGTTGGTGCTAAATCCCACCATACAGGAAAGCCAATTAAAACAGTATCATAATCACTTAAATTAGAAACTTTATTTTTTACCTCTGGTCTTGATGCTGGATTATTCATTTCTCTTGAAGATCTACTATTTGTATTATTCCAATTTAAGTCCTCATTTGTATATTTATTTACAGGCTCAATTTCAAATAAATCACCACCTATAATATTAGCAATTTTACTTGCTACATCTTTTGTTACACCACTAGCTGAAAAGAAACTCACTAAAATTTTACTCATAAATTCATTCCTCCTTAATAATTTAATCCATTAACCCAATTTGTTACTTCGTTTTGAGTTACATTAGACGAAAACCTTTTTCCATCAATCCATATAACATTTTTGTTATAATTTTTTAGTGTATTTAAACTGCCATCTATGTCTGTGCTACCTGATGTACAAAATGGAATGACAATTTTACCAGCTAAATTATGACTATCTAAAAATGTTAAAATAATTTTTGGAGTGTCTCCCCACCAAATAGGATAACCTAAAAATATAACATCATAATTATCAGTATTGATATTATTTTGTATTTCTGGTCTAGCATTAGAATCATTTTGTTCTTTGGTACTTCTACTATTATTATTGTTATAGTTTAAATCAGCAGATGTATATTCATCTTTTGGTACGATTTCAATTAAATCTCCACCTGTCCAATCTTTAATATATCCAGCAACTTTTTCAGTTGTCCCTGTTGCAGAAAAATAAATGATAGCAACCTTTTTATCATTAGACGTCTCTTTAGCCTGATCAGTTGTATTTGTATTAGAGCCATTATTATAATTATTAGAAGATTCTGTCTTTTTATTAGAGTCCATAAACCAAAAGCCAACTACTGCTGTTACAATTATTACTACCGCAATTATTAACACTATTATTTTTTTATTCATTATTATTTTCTCCCTTTATTGCATCTTTTTTAATAATTTTTGTAAATTCATAAAATATATCTTTTCTTTATCTTCTAAAGAAATTGGTAATTGGTCAATAGCACTTTCTATTTCTTTAGTCGCACCATTCGGCATAATTCCAAATGGAGCATCTGTACCATATAAGACATTATCTGTTCCAAAGTAATATACTGCGAGTTCTAAGCCCCGCGTATTTCCAAGTATGGCTGTATCCACATAAAACTTTTTGAAATCATCTTTTTTATCTTTCATTATGTTATCAATTCTACCTGCAAAGAATGGTATCATAGCTCCTGCATGATGAACAATAATCTTAATATTCGGGCACTTATTAAATATATCTGCATTTACTAGATCTAACATAGCAAGTGACAATTCATATTCCCAACTAAATACGATATTATTATCTGGCTTTCGCGGGTCAAATACAGGATGAAGTAAAACAAGTAATCCAAGGCGTGCACACTTTTTTAAAATTGGTAAGTATTCTTTATCAGCAATACTTTTTCCTAAATGTCTTGTAAAAACTTGAACACCAACAAGTTCTTTTGAAGATGCAATTTCGTCTAAAATATGTAGGGACTCTTCAACATTATTAAAAGGTAACATTCCAATTCCATAAGGGAACATATCATTATTTTCTCTTACACAATTTATAAGTTCTTTATTTGCTTCTCTACATAATCTTGCCGATTCTTCTGGATTACAATAATCTTCAGCATTGATATTGGCATAACTTACTATTTGTTTCGTTGTACCATTCCATAATTTTCTTCTTACACTTAAATCTTTTAATGATTCTATATTTGTAAAAGCATAAGTTGAGCTAATAGTAGAATCAATATTTAACATCTTCCCATAGTAATTTGGTAATAATACATGGGCAAACACATCAATTTTTTCCATATTAAATATCCCTTCCTAACTTATATGCTTCTTCATAATATTTCTTTGGCATCATTGATACGGTGCCACAACCTTTAGCATATATTCTTCCTATATCTTGAAAGTGCATATAGGATAGTAATGTATCAAAGTATTTATCTATTGCTCCATAAGTAAATTCATCATCATTATTCCAAGCTGTCATTATGACTCCTGCTTTTAAATGTTTATTCGTGATTTTCATTGTTTTAGCATAAAAACGATCTATGATCATTTTTAACTGACTACTCACATTGTAATAATAAACAGGAGAGGCAAAGATTAGGGCATCAGATTCTAATATTTTATTTAAAATCTCATTTCCTTTATCCCTCCATTTACAATCACCATTCATACCACAAGCATCACATCCCATACAAGGGTGAATATCTGTATGAGCTAAATCAATCACCTCCACTTCTTTACCAACTTCTTTAGCACCTCTTACAAATTCATTTACTAGTGTATTTGATGTTCCATTTTTATGTGGACTTCCAGAAAGCACAACTATTTTCATTTGATTCCCCCTAATATTTTAGAAAGCCCCATTTTTATCATTTCCTTATCGGTATAAAATTTATATTCAAGATTTGCTTTATTTATCGCTTCTTTCATTTTATCCGTTAGGGAAGTGTAAGGATAAATTCCTACTAAAAAAGGTAATATAGTAAATGTAATTTCTTCTGCTTCACTATCTTTGACATTAAAGAATTTACATAAGCATTGTTCTAATAAAGAAATAGATTCTTTAAATGCTAATTTAAAATTAGTAATACATTGGGTTCTACTATTTGCCTCCATTTCAAACATATTCATAGAAATAAGCTTTAGTAATGTTTTTCGCTTTATTAGGGAATTAGTAATTTTTTCTATAAACTCCTCTTTGGATAGTTTTTCATTCATCTTAATAATATTAGATAAGTCATCATTCCACTTTAAATATTCTCTTTCAAGAAGTGCTAAAAATATTTCTTCTTTCGTCCCAAAATAATTATAGATAGAAGTTCTACCAACACTTATTTGTTCTCCAATAAGCTTAATATTTATATCTTTAAAATCAAGCTTTTCATATAGTTCTTCACAAGCATTAATAACTTCTTCTTTTCTTTCATCTATCAGTCGTTTTTCCATCTTTTACATCCTCCTACTGACACATCGTCAATATAACAATACATCCATAATGACACTATGTCAATAAAAAATTAATAAAAATAGCTAAATTTAATTATTATTTTTAGCTATTTTCTTTTGCCATAAATCAATTATTAAAAATAATGTTTAAGGTTTTATTCTTTATTCTTTACTAGCTTGTTTTTTGTAATGAATTTATCAAAAGAAGCTATCAATTCAGGTAAAAGCAATAAAATTAATAATGTTGAACAAATGGTACCTTGTGAAATAGTAATACATATCTTAGAAGCTGTAGCAGAAGAAAAATGTCCTATAATAAGTGTTACTATGGATAAAATCAAAGCACTGGTTAAGATCGTATTTATTGAATTATTATATGCCTTAATTATAGATTCTTTGATAGAATATTTTTTCCTCAACTCTAAATAGTAAGATGTATATAAAATAGCATAATCAATAGTTGCTCCCATTAAAATACTTTGAACAATAAGCAACGCTATAAAATAAACAGTTCCCCCTTCAAATGTTAGAATACCCATTGTCATAAACACAGCAGTCTGTATTAAAACAACTAGAACAACTGGAATTAAAAACGATTTAAAAGTAATTAAGACAATAACAAATATAAACAAAATAGTTAAAATAGTAATAAAATTCAATTCACTATTAAAAGATTTATTCATTTCATAAGCCATAGGTGTATTACCTATTAAATATATTTCGTTACCATCTATATTTAAATCTTTTGTCACATTATCCATAAATTCAAAAGCCATTTTATCTTCTAAGTCATAATGCGTGTTTAAAACCATCCTAGAATATTTGTGACCTTTTAACATTTCTTTAGCATCTTTAATCTTTGCTTGATAATCTATAATATTAGCCCTATCTTCTTCATCAATAAAATCATTAAACTTACTATCGTTTAATATATCACTATTTAAATAATTAACAACCTGTTCAATTGTCAACATCCAATCATGATATTCATTTTTGCTACCATAATATATGTATAGTAATTCAACTAAATCTTGATCAACATCATCTGCTAAAACATGAAAGATATCATACATTTCCTTTTCATTGTATTTAATATTATTTATCGTACTATTAATAATTTTATTAACAGTATTTATTTTTTCTATTTTAGTCGCATCTAAATAATTTTTATATTTTTCATTGGATATCACATTATTAACCAAAAAATCAATAAATTCCTTATAAGATACCGTAATATTTGTTCCATTATAATTTAAATCATATAAAGAATATAATAAACTGATATTACTATCATCTAAATTAAATACCCTAGCTAACTCTTCTTTTGTATATTGTTTACTAGTTATTATTCCATCAACAATATTATTAATATTTTTTATGTTTTCTATAGTAGAAAATGACATGTTTTGAGCTAAAATATCATCATTTTGATGGATATTCAAAAAGCTTATAAAATCAAGTGGAGAAATTTTTATTTCGGTATTATTTATAATATATAAGCTATATATGTTTTTTAACGTCGTGATTTCTAATTTAAACGAAGTAGCTAATTCTTGATAAGAATATTCTTTATAACAGTTAGCCATTATATATTGAATCGATCTAAGATTATTTAAAATATCTTCCGTTAAATAAGATGCAAGGTATGGATTATTAGAATTATTTATAATAAATGTAACAAATTCTTGAGGGTTTAATAACCAAGAAGTATTACCATCTAAATAATCTATTAATGAATATAATAAATATACTCTGTTAATATCTATTTTAGATATTTCCGCAAATTCAGTCGCTGTAAGTTCTTTATCATATAAAACGGGAGGAATAGAATCTAATTGTGATATATCAATAGACAAAGCAGGATAAAGCTCACTAATATATGTAATATTGGTTAATAATTTTTCTATTGTATATTTTGTGCCATTATCAGTTTGACTATTATTTAAAAGATAAACTTTAAAAGCAACATCTTCACTGATATTAAGAAATCCCGCCATTTCTTTATAATTCAAATCTTTATTAATATTATCTACATCACTAAACTTGTTTAATAAATTTAGCTTCTCTTTTGTATCATCATTAAATAAATGCTGATATTCTTCATTATTTAAAAGATTGTTAATAACAAAATTAGTAAAATCATTAATAGTTAATTTATTATTGATATCATTAACCGTTACATAATATAAATATAATTGGGTCATTAATTGATTATCCACATTAAATAATTGAGCCATTTCACTAGAAGGAATCGATGTTGCTAAAAAGTTTCTATTAGTAAAGGTAGTAATAAATTGTAAATTGGCTAGAGATTTATTGTCAATATTAGACACATATTTACTTTTTAAAACATAATTATTCATAAAATTGACAAAATCCACAATAGTTAACTTCGTATTATTTGTAATAGAATTATAATATATTAATAAATCTTTTACAGTACTCTCATCAATCTCAAACATATTAGCTATTTCTTTGGTATCTCTTTTAACATTAACTTTATTTGTATCTGTAAAATTAGATAATCTTTCAATATTATTTCTTGTATCATTGGATATTTTGTCATTCAAATCAACATTATTATAGACATCATTTACAGTAAATGTTACAAGATCATTAATCGTCATTTTATTCAACGTATCTCTATTATAATAACTATAATAAATAATTTTTAATAAGTACTCATCTATTTTATCATCTATTTTTAGATCTTTTAATTTAGAATTAAAGTTACTGTATAAAAGAGGTTCATTGATAGTATTACCATAACATAATACTTCATCAATCTTTTTATCCTTAGCTAACGTTTGGCAATATTTTGTTATTTCATCCTCATACTTATTTTCATAAATGATAGCCATTTGATTATTCATATTAAATATTTTAGATATCTCATCCGAATAAGAATCCGTATATAGTATTTTTAAATTCCCTTTTAAAAGAAAACTTACAACAAAAATAATAATAAACACAAAAATTCCTATATATCTAAACTTATAAGCAAATTTACCACTTGATTCCATATTAAATACAGGAGCTTTTTTTCTAGTTTTCGTAATTAATTTATCAAATGTAAGAATCAAGAAAGGTAAACATGTAAATATAGTGAGTAAACTAAATAATACCCCTTTTGCCAAAACAAAACCTAAGTCTCTTCCAATAGTAAAACTCATAAATATCAAAGCAAGAAGACCAACAATCGTAGTGATAGAGCTGCTAGAAATAGATCTAAAAGATTTATACAAGGCTTTTTTCATAGCCTTCACATTATCAGTTTCAACTTCTTTTTCTTGTCTATACCTATTCATAAGCATAATAGAATAATCCATTGACAAAGCCAACTGCAAAATAGCTGAAATGGACTCAGTAATACTAGAAATAGATGCAAATATTATATTAGTACCTTTGTTTAAAAAGACTCCCATTCCAATAGCAATTAAAAACAGAAATGGCTCAACATACGAATCGCACATAATAATTAAAATTATTAAAGCACAAGCAATAGCTAAAACAACTATCCATAAAGGTAAGACAACCTTGTATTCATCCGATAAATCTCCACTAGTTTCAAGCTTATAATGTTTATAAGTTTTTATTATATCATCATATAGTTTTTCAGCTTCCTTACTTTCTTTATTTTTATCACAAGTAATTTTATATAACGTGTAGTCTTTTTTTACATAATTAGTATTTTCTTCATACAAAACTTCCTTCACATGATCAAAATTTTTCAATTCATTAAAAATTTGCTTTCTATCTTGTAATGTTAATCCTTTAAACATTACATTTAAACTACTCGTTTGATTTTGAAATTCATTTTCCATTATATTCATACCAATTCTAACCTTAGAAGAATTAGGCAAATATTTCGTTATATCCCGATTAATTTCAACTTTTGAAGCACTTAGAAAACTCAAAAACACTAATATTAGAAAGGCAATAAAAACAAAAACCCTTCTTTGAACAATAAAATCACTTAGTTTTTTCATATTTACCCTCCTAAATAACCTATTAAACACAAACATAATATATTCTAATTAAAAAATATACTAATGTTAATAACAAAAATACATACATTGTTAAAATTTAAACAAATTATCACTTTTTGTTTAAAATCATGTTATAATACTGTTGTGATGAATATGAAATTAAAAGGAATTAATAATAGTTCTAAAAAGACTAAAAATTTAATAAAAAAAGAATTTGCTGAGTTGTTGGAAGAGAAAAAAGAAATTCAATATATAACAGTTACAGAATTAGTAAAAAGAGCTAATTTAACAAGAGGCGCATTTTATTCACATTATGATAATATTTATGAAGTGGCTGTGGAAATGCAAAATGAAATATTAGAAAAAATTTTCCCAACTAATGAATTACATATAACGAAAAAACAAGAGTTATACGATTACATTGATTCTATTTTTAAATATTTAGAAGATAATAAAAAGATTTATTCCCAAGTTTTAGCCTCTAACGATCCTTTAATATTTACTGATTTGTTAAACAAAAAGATAACAAATACCCTAACCAAAACTTTATCTCCAACCATAAATCATCTAGATATACTTCTCTTTACTAATGGTATTATCAATATAATAATCCAATATTTTCGTGGTGAAATAAAAGAATCATTTCCAGAAATTTGTTCTTATGTCAAAAAAATATCTTCATATTTATTCTTTGATGAAAGAAATTAAATTGACTTTATTCTCATAATATTTAACGTAAACAAATGGCTAAATAAATAAAAATTATATTATTAAAAACAAATTTTTGGTAAAATTATAATTGGGAGGTGATAACGATGTTTATGGGAGATGAACCTATTCATATTAATGCTAAAGAAGGAGAAATAGCACCACTAGTACTAATGCCTGGAGATCCTTTACGTGCTAAATATATTGCTGAAAATTTTTTAGAAAATTCCATAGCTGAAAATTTTTCTATCGATAATAAAAATATAGCTAATTTAAGAAACATGTTGGGCTATACAGGATTTTATAAAGGTGTTAGAGTAACTGTAATAGCATCAGGCATGGGCATGCCAAGCATGGGTATTTATGCATTTGAATTGTTTCATTATTTTCATGTTGAAAAGATTATTCGTATAGGAACTTGTGGTGCCGTTAAACCAACTGTTAAAGTTTCAGATCTTATTTTAGCTACTAGTTCTTTTTCGGAATCAAATTTTGCTTATACTTTTAACGATTACAAAGAACATATTACCTATCCATCCAATGAATTAAATAGTACTATTATGGATACAGCTAATGAATTAAACTATAAATTACATGTGGGTAATATAACCACAATGGATGTCTTTGGACCATATGTTGATTATGATCGACTATTAAATAGGATTCCTAAAGAACTAGATATAATTGCTGAAGAAATGGAAGCATTTGGCTTATTTCACATTGCCAATTATTTTAAAAAGGAAGCATCTTGTATTTTAACTGCTGTAGATTCAAAATATAGCAATATAGTATTAAGTAGCGAAGATAGAGAAAAAAGTTTAAATGATATGATTATTTTGGCCCTAGAATCAATTATTAAATAAGGTAAATTAATTTAGATAAAATTAAACTAAGTAAAAAAAACAAACATTTGATGTCTACTCTCAAGAGTACCATTCAACCGTTTGTTTTTTTTATTTATATATTCATTTTTTAATGAAGATAATCACTAGATTTACTGTTAAGGGCTAAATCTGCAACTCTTCCCTTTTGATAAGCAAAATATCCTGCTGCAGCAATCATAGCCGCATTATCTGTGCAAAATTTAATAGGTGGAATCGACAAATCAATATTTTCTTGTTCACACATAATAGTAAGAGCTTCTCGCAAACCTTCATTAGCAGCAACACCACCAGCGATAATTAAATGATGAATATCATTATTTTTAAGGGCTCTTTTAGTTTTTTTAATTAAAGAATCAATAACTACCTGTTGAAAAGAAGCCGCTAAATCTGCTTTTATTATTTTTTGCTTTCGTTGTTGTTCTTTATGATTTAAATTAATCACCGCACTTTTTAAGCCACTATAACTAAAATTATAACTATCATCATTTAAAGGCGTTGGTAGAGAATAAGTATTATTTCCTTGTTTAGCTAATTTATCAATTTTAGGTCCTCCTGGATAACCCAATCCTAATACTCTAGCCACTTTATCATAACATTCACCAACAGCATCATCTAATGTTCCACCTAATTTTTCAAATGAATAATGACTATCCATTTTTATTAAATCGGTATGGCCACCACTGACAACTAGTGCTATTAAAGGAAATTGTAGGGGGCGAACTAAACTATTAGCATAAATATGACCTGCTATATGATGAACGGGAATAAGGGGCTTTTGATATATATAAGATAATGTTTTAGCCGCTTCTAAACCAACTAATAGTGAGCCTATTAATCCTGGACCATAGGTAATAGCAATCGCATCTATATCAGTCATATTCATGTTAGCTTTTTTTAATGTTTGTTCAATTACCATAGTAATATTTTTAACATGATGTCTACTAGCTATTTCAGGGACTACTCCACCAAAGTCTGTGTGAATATCAATTTGAGATAAAACAACTGTAGCAATCTCTTCACAACCATTTTTAACAATAGCGCAACTAGTTTCATCACAACTACTTTCAATTCCTAATATATATTTATCCATTATATCTCATCTCTTTTTCCATCAAAATTCCATCTATTCCACTATAATACCCTTGACGAATTGCTTTTTTTATAAAGCCATATTTAGTATAAAGATTAACAGCAATATTATTATCACAACGCACTTCTAAGGTAATATTTAAAATATTATTATCCTTAGCTATAGATAATAATTTTTCTATTAATTGTGATCCAATATGTTGATGACGATAATCTTCTAAAACCTCAATTTGATTAATTTCCATTCTATCATATATCTTGCTATAATTCAAAAAACCCACGATTTTATCATCTACTTTATAAAATAAATAATGTATATAAGGGTTATATTTTTTTTCTTCATCAAGATCATGGGAATTCAAATGTTTGAAGGATGTCAAAAACATATTCCATAACAAAATATCTTCTTCTAAATCAACTATCATGATTTTTTTCTTCCGCCTCTGTTAATTTTAAATACGCTGGTTCTACCGCATGAGGATTAACGGTTTCGCGATCTTGAACAAATTTAACAATTTTTAATATATCAGGATCATATTTCACTCTATTTAAGGAAAACATATCCATATCATCATTAGAAACGATAACTATAGAACCCGTTAATAGTTTTAGTTGTTCTAGTAACTTTTCATAATAAATATATTGATCCTTAATAATATTTTGGTAATGAGCATCATATATACTCCCATAAACATAACCACGTCGTGCATTAATAATCGGTACAATATATCCATCTGTTTTCACTGATAAAGCCATAGCTTCCAAGCTTGATAACATAATAATTGGTTTATGTAAAGTCCATGCATACGTTTTAGCAATTGTAATGCCAATACGGATTCCAGTAAAAGACCCTGGTCCATTTACGACTATTATCTTATCAATATCATTAGGTTTTAAATTTACTTTTTCTAGCATTTCAGCAATTTTAGGTAAAGTAAAAATAGATAATTCCTTATCTAATTTTTCTTTTATTTCTATTAACAAACGATTATCTTCAACTATGCCTGTATATAAATAACTAGAAGAAGTATCTATATATAAGATTTTCATAATACAGCCTCACATAAATCCTCATATTCTTTACCATGTGGAGTAATTAAAAAAACTCTAGTATCTTCATCAATAACACGAATATTAATATCTAAACGTTCATCGGGTAACTGATCCATTATTGTATCAGCCCACTCTATAATTGTCACACCGCCCTTAGTATAATATTCTTCTATTCCAAGCTCACTAACATTACCATTTAAGCGATAAACATCCATATGGTATAAAGGTAATTCTCCAGTGGTGTATTCCTTTATAATATTAAATGTAGGTGAAGTAATAGTTTCATCGATTCCTAAAGCTCCAGCAAACCCCTTAGTAAAAACAGTTTTCCCACTACCTAGATCACCAATTAAAGCAATAACCATATTAGGAAACTTTTCTGATTCAACATTTTGCGCAAACTCAATGGTTTCCCTTTCATTTCTAGTCGTCAATTTATAATCCATTTTAATCACCATACTCATTATAGCAAATTGAAAATATACATTTCAATACATTTTTAATTTTTTTATTTTTTTACATAATAATAACCCATAAAGTAATAATTATATTATTTAAAGACAAAAAAAATCCTTGGCAACGACCTATTTTTGCATACACTATCGTCGGCGCGAAAGAGCTTAACTTCTGTGTTCGAGATGGACAATTATGTTTATTATCATATATTATTTTCCCTTATTTTATCGTACTTTTTTATTATATTATATTTAATATAATATATTATAAAATATTACATTTTATTTTATATTTTAGGACACCTAGTGAGACACCTTTTTATTTTTCCTTTTTTAGAAGGTCATCTATTTTAACATCTAATGCAACTGATATTTTATATAATGTATCCACAGAAAAATTATATGCTACTTTTTCACTTTCAATCTGTCTTATAAATTCGTGCGATAAATCTACCATTTCTGATAATTCCTCTGATGTTAAGCCTTTTAACTTTCTGTATTTCTTAATATTTTTTCTAATGGTATTGTATATGTCAGCATCGAATTTTATTTTTTTAAGTGGTTTATTTAATCTCATATCAACACCTCTATATTTATTGTAGAGAATTACCTAACAAAATTTTGTAAGGTATCTTCTTACAAAAAGTATTGACAATTTTTAAAAAAATATGCTACAATAATATCGTCGGTAAGAAGTACTTAAGTCCGACATTGTAGTAAATTGTCGGTGGATGTAATGCTGTATAACTGACAATCGAAGTCGGAACACAAGTAGTACGTGTTCCTTTTTTAATTTTTATCTAATCTATTAAGGAGGTGAATGTATATGAAAAAATTTACAATTTTAGTACTAACATTATTAGTAAGTATATCTTTAACTGGCTGTGTTAACAACGAAAATGAAAAAAGTGAACAGGATAATGATATGTTAAAATCTATTCCTAAACACTTACAGGGATTATATCAAGGAGATCTTTATAGCGATACTATATTAAAACTGTATTTTGTTTATAAAATTGAGGGAACAACAGTTAAACAAAAAATATGTACAATTGATAATAAATCTGGTGTAAATGAAACTATAACAGACTGTGATTTTGAAGATGGTAAAACAGGTCTATTTGAAACATATGTATATACCATTAAAGATATTAAAAAATATGATTATGATAAAGATGTTGTAGATTTCAATATGTATGATGGTGATGAGCTTTATGCAAAATGTTCTACAGAATTTGGGGGAGCTTCTTGTACTACAAATGACGGAAATTATTTATCTTGGAGCAAAGAAGCATAATGTAGTTATTAACATATAATTGAAAACTTACCTATTTTTAATAATTGCATTTTGCTTTCTTATTTTTAGTATATAATCTAGTAAGGAGTGAGATTATGAAAGGTATATTGAAAAACCGAAAATTATTTGTTATCATCGGCGTTATAGTAATAACTTTATTACTTAGCATTATTATTATTAATGTGACAAAAAAAGAAGATAAGACAATTCATAAAGTAGAAACTCATAGCATGTATGTAAAAATTAATCCCCTGGTTAAACTTGTGTTTAAAGAAAAATACAGTCTATGTAAAAACAAAAATGGTAAAGAAGAAATATGTGGGGGCATAACCAATGAAGTTGTCGGATATGAGTTAATAAACGATGATGCTAAATCTATTTACAAAGATTTAGATTTTATAAACAAGGACTTATTTCAATCTTTGCTTATGTTATGTGAGACAGCTAGAGATAATAAAATTGTTTTTGATAAACTAGAATTAACTACTGATAGTAAATCAATATCTATTAAAGATATTACTGCTTATTTAAAAAACAATTCCAAATATGAAGTAGACTATTCTGTATATGTTAATTTTAAAGAACATATTGATGAAAATAATCTGTTAAAAGATGATGATGCCGAAAAATATTTAATAACTTTTGATAGTGACGGTGGAAATACAATAGAAAGTCAAACAGTTAATAAAGGCGATAAGGCATCTGTACCTACTACTCCTACTAAAAATGGTTATAAGTTTGTAGAATGGCAACTTGAAGGAAAAAGTTTTGATTTCAATACAGAAATAACTGGAAATATAACTTTAAAAGCAAAATGGGAACAATCAAGTACTACCAACAACAATAACAACAATAACAACAATAATAACAATAATAACAATAATAACATAGGAAGTAATCAAAGTAATGTTAATTCAGGAAGTAATCAATCATCAGGAACAAATAATAATACTCAACAATCCGAACAACCAAAAGAAGATATACATAAAGGAATTATCAATTTAAATGATAATGTAATGTATATTACTGGAACGATTTTTTATAAGTGTAATAATTGCATAAGTGATTCAGTAATTCAAAAAATTAAAACATTTAAAGGAATATCACATAATGGTCTAGATTCAAGTACTGCACTAATATATGGTATTAATCTTTATGAAGGAAAATATCCTGACAATATTTATGGTGGAGGTAATTTAGGTATTGTTGAAGATATGCTTCTTCAGTGTGGCGCTGAACCAATAGGTGGTGCTACTTCTGAACCTCAACTATTAAACGAACAAATATGTACTCAATTTAAACTTTCTTGTGATAGATGGTAAATTTCCATTATCCTAATTGGATAATGGTTTTTATTTTGTATTACTCATTTTCTAAATTATTATGCTATATTTTTTATAGAAAATAGCAATATATTCATTTTTAAAATGAAGCAACTCTAATATGTCATTTATTGAAAATGAAACTAAGTATATTACTATGAATTATGAAACGGAGATGAAATAATGAGTAATAATGTTGTACTAATTGGAAGAATTAATAATGATATTGAAAAAATCGAAATTGATGACACAGCCATATATAAATTAATGATTAATATTAGTCGTAATTTCAAAAATCGAAATGGAGAATATGAAACTGATATTATACCTATTGAATTAATGAATAATATTGGCTCTAAGGTGTTTGAATATTGTAATAAAAATGACTTAATAGCAGTTAGAGGAAGAATTGAATGTAAAGAAAAAGGCAACCCAATTAAAGTAATTGCTGAAAGAATAACTTTTTTATCAAATAATAGAAACTTAATAAATCAAAAATAGAAAGGGCTATTATTATGAAAATAAAAATTCATAGAGGCATTAATCAAATAGGAGGATGTGTAACTGAAATCAAAAGTAAAAAAGTAAAAATACTTATTGATGTTGGTACTAACCTACCTAATTGCAAGACTAATGTAAAAGTTAATGTTGCTAAAGTTAGTAAAAAATGTGATGCAGTTTTTATTACGCATTATCATCTAGACCATTTAGGCGAATATATGCAAGTAAGAAAAGAAGTACCTATTTATATTGGTGAACAGGCAAAAGAAATTTTTACTATTTATCAAAAAAGAATGAAAGAACCTGCTATTGCAGAAGTTACACAAGACCATATTGACAGAGCAGAAGCATTTAAAACTTTTACACAGGATATTCCTATTGTAATTGGAGATATGAAAGTAACGCCTATTCTAGTAAATCATTCGGCTTTTGATAGTTATATGTTTCTTATTGAAGCCGAAGGAAAAAGAATTTTACATACAGGAGACTTTCGTACACACGGCCCTATCAATAATAACATTTCTGAAATTCTTAATAACATAGGTCAAGTAGATGTTCTCATTTGTGAGCATACTACCCTTTCAAGACTTGATGAAACATTTATGTCTGAATTGATGTTACAAAACGAAGCTACCGATTTAATAAAAAACAACAAGTATGTTTTTATAATGTGTGCTTCTACAAATATTGATAGAATTGCCTCTTTTTACCACGCTAATAAAGAAGCAGGAAACAAGTTATTTATATGTGATGACTACCAAAAAGACATACTTGATTATGTAACAAAAACGAGCAAGAAATATAAAGACTATTATAACTTTTCGGATGTTAAAAGTTTTGACAGTAAATTATATGAAGAAATGACCGAGAATGGCTTTTGTATGCTAGTACGCAGTAACTACTTTTCTCAAAAATTTATTAATAGCCCTAAATTCAAGAATAGTTTATTTATCTACTCTCAATGGCTAGGATATTTACAAGGCGAAACTGCTGATGAAAATATCTCTAAATTTGTTCCAAAGAATTATTATTACTTACATACGAGTGGACACGCAACTTCTGAAGGAATTACAGAAGTTTGCAATGTTGTTAAACCTAAAGTAATCATCCCAATACACGGAGAGAACTCAAAAGACTTTAACAAGTTAAACTTACCTTATAAAATTAAGCACTTAAAAAACAAAATAACTTATCGAATTGGAGAAAGGATTTGAATATATGACTAAAAAGAAAAAAACAAGCAATAAGAAAAAAGAAACCAAAGAGAAAAAAAGCCCCTCTGATATTAATTTATTTGATAATCGTATAATTAGATTAAATGGGGATATTAATACAGAAGAAGCTGATAAAATAGTTGAACAACTGTTAAAACTAGATGCTACCAAAAGCAAAAAAGATATAATTTTTTATATTAATTCTTCTGGCGGGTTAGTCTCTGCTGGACTAGCGATATATGATACTATGCAAATGGTAAAAAGTAATATTAAAACTATTTGTATAGGTCGTTGTTCCTCAATGGCTGCCGTATTACTTAGTGGTGGTACTAAAGGAAAGCGATATATAACTCCAAACAGTGAAGTTATGATCCACGAAATGTCATCATATAATGGTGGTAAAATAGGCGAAATAAAAATAAGTTATGAACATTCCACCACACTTAATGAGCGCCTTATGAAAATTTTAGCTGATAATACAGGTAAAAGCATTAAGCAAGTTAAAAAGGATGTCGAATTAAAAGACAAATGGTTTAATGCAGAAGAAGCCCTAAAATATGGTATAGTGGATAAAATATTAACTTCTACTGAAAGCTAGTCATATTTCGTATATATTAATATATACCAAGTACAAAAAAGAAAAGAACAACAAGTAAAGGTATATAACGAAAAAAGGAGTGATGAAACGCAAACAGATTTTTATAGAAAAATAATATATGATAGTACGGTTGCTATTATATCTACATTATAAAATGGACCCAACAAGAGATAATGTCCTAATCATTAAACTATTGATACAAACCAATAACTCGTGTTTTTATTTTAATGATTTAAAAAAACTTGTTCATACTAGAAACGGAACAATTTAGGAGTAATTCTCTTACCAACCCAAATTTGAGTAAGATTAAAGTCTACCTTAACCGTCATACTGAACACTTGTGGTAACACAATGGACCTCAGACCGTTAATTTATCTAGTCGTAGTTATTAAGTAATGTAGATATTAAAAGAGAAAACTATAGTATGTGGGGCTTAGCTTTTTCTTAACTACGAATTAAATAATAATAATCTGAATAGTTAAAATAATAATAATCTGAATAGTTAAAATAATAATAATCTGAATAGTTAAAATA
>CANROU010000010.1 GCA_947632325.1 uncultured Bacilli bacterium | reverse complement strand
GTCCAACAGGTGCGATCGGTCCAATAGGGCCAAGTGGTGCAATAGGACAACAGGGACTAGAAGGTGAGCAAGGTCCAACAGGGCCAACGGGACCAACGGGGCCAGCTGCAGGACTTAATGCTTATGGAGGGCTTTATTCAACTACTAGTCAATCATTTCAACAGATTACTGATCCTACAATAGTGACTTTAGCAAATCCTATGGAAGATTATGATGTAACAGAAAATAATAATGCTATTACCATTATCGAAGGTGGAATTTATGAAGTAAGTTATAGCATTTCTGCTACTTTAACAGAGGCAGGTAATCTTGTAGTTGCAGTTAGGAGTGCTAACACGACTATAGAGGGTACTACAGGAACATTAACCTTGGCCGCTGGTACCACAGGAACATTAGCTAAAAGCGTCATTGTTGATTTGACTGATGGTGCGGCTTTGTCACTAGCTTTAATATCTTCAACAACAACGCAAGGTGGTACTATTAATGAGGCATCTTTATCAGTAAAATTATTAGATTAATTTTTAAGACTGCTTGTTTAGGAGCAGTCTTTATTTTCTAATGTTAGAAAAAATATTAAAATACATATATTGTAGCTTTTATTAAAGCATGATACAATTTATTTGAGGTGGTAAAGATGAAATTTTTGAAAACTTTCTTAGCTAGTATTTTATCTATTGTTTTGTTTTTCATTTTGTTTGGCGCGACATTTTTGTTTTTAATAGAGAAAAATGTTACTAAAGATAAAATAAGTATGGCAATAGAAGATACTGATGTTATCAAATTGGTTGAGGAAGTAAATATTAATAACGAAGATGATGAGAATATCATGGATATCATTTATACCAAAGCTGAGGAATTTGGTGTTTCTAGTGATATCGTTAATGAATTGTTAAATTCTAAGACCATGAAAGAAACAGTTGGTATAATCGCTGGTAGTGTAACAGAAAGTATGTTAACTGGTGAAGTAAAAGAATTGATTACGGTTGATGAGTGGAATCAAATTGTAAAAGGTGCTGTAGACGAGATAGCTGATGATGTTCATATCGACATTAGTCAGGATCAAAAAGATGAACTTGCTTCATTAGTAGAAGTTGAAACAAATGATTTTATAGAAAAACTTCCTACAACTAAACTTATTGTTGATGAAGTTCAAGAAACAAATTTTGCTAAAATACAATTTTTATTTAGCACTAAAGCTAAAGCATTAATAGCTGGTAGTATTTTATTCTTGGGTATATTATTATTCTTATTAAAGAGAAAAGAAAAAGGATGGATTTTATATATAGCTACGCCACTTATTATTCTTAGTATAATATTATTCTTAATAGGTTTCTCTCTTCCTATTATGGCAAGAATAGTTGATTTGGAAGGCGCTATAGCAATGGATATTATTAGAAATGTTAGATCTTCTACTTTGATTAGTGCAGCAATTGGTTTCATCCTAGCTATTATTGGTTTTGTTGTTTATGGTATAAAACCTAAAAAAGAAGAAAAATTAGATGCTGAGAGTTTATCTGTGGAAGATAAAAATTAGTTATAAAAGGATCTCTAGTTGAGGTTCTTTTCTTTTTATAGCGTGGTATATGTAGTGTTTTTGTGGTATAATAACTGCTAGGTGATGTAGTATGGATAAGATAGTTATTAAAGGTGCTCGTGAAAATAATTTAAAAAATGTGGATGTTGAAATACCTAAAAATAAATTAACTGTTATAACAGGAGTAAGTGGTAGTGGTAAAAGTTCTTTAGCGTTTGATACTATTTATGCTGAAGGACAAAGAAGATATGTGGAAAGTTTATCTGCTTATGCTAGACAGTTTTTAGGAGGATGTGATAAACCGGATGTAGATAGTATTGAAGGTTTATCACCAGCTATTAGTATTGATCAAAAGACAACTAGTAAAAATCCTCGTTCTACAGTTGGAACAGTTACCGAAATTTATGATTACTTGCGATTGTTATTTGCTAGAGTTGGTACGCCTTATTGTCCTAATCATCATATTCCTATTACTTCGCAAAGTGTTGAAGAAATGGTTAATAAAATAATGGAATATGAAATAGGTACTAAATTAATCGTTTATGCTCCAATTGTTCATGGTAATAAGGGAACACATAAAGATATTTTTGAAAAATTGCGAAAAGATGGTTTTGCTAGAGTAAGAGTTAATGGTGAAATTCATGATTTAAGTGAAGATATTGTGTTGGAAAAAAACAAAAAAGATGCCATAGATGTAATGATTGATCGAATCGTTTTAAAAGAGGATAGTAGAAGTCGATTGCATGAGTCAATTGAAATAGCGACTAAATTAGCTGATGGTAAGGTTGTAATTGATTTTGTTGGTGGTAAAGAATTGGTAATGTCCGAACATTTTGCTTGCCCTTATTGTGAATTTTCGCTTCCTGAATTAGAACCTAGAATTTTTAGTTTCAATGCTCCTTATGGAGCGTGTCCTGAATGTAAAGGTTTAGGAATTAAATTGCAAATTGATCCTGATTTGGTAATAGCTAATAAAGAATTAAGTATAAGAGAAGGATGTATTTTAACATTAGGTGATGATCAAGATAACATCTATTTTAAGAAATTGGAATGTGTTTGTAATCATTATAATATTGATATGAATAAGTCATTTGCTAAATTGAGTAAAAAAGAAAAAGATATAATTTTATATGGTAGTCCAGATATTATTGAATATAATTTTAGAAGTAAAAGTGGTAATCTGGTAAATAATCGTGATTATTATGAAGGAATAATTACTAATTTACAAAGACGATACATGGAAACTACTAGTTCATGGATTAGAGAATGGTTAGAGCATTATATGATTGAGTATGAATGTGATAGTTGTCATGGAGCGCGTCTACAAGATAGTGTTTTATCGGTTAAAGTAGGAAATAAAAATATTTATGAGATCACTTGTATGAGTATTAAGAACTTAATTGTTTTCTTTAAAAATCTTAAACTAACAAAGGAACAAAAGCAGGTAGCGGATTTAGTTTTGAAGGAAATTGCATCGCGCTTAAATTTTTTAGCTAATGTGGGATTGGAATATTTAACTCTAAGTAGATCGGCAGGAACATTATCAGGAGGAGAAGCGCAACGTATTAGATTAGCAACGCAAATTGGTTCTAGATTAACAGGAGTTTTATATGTACTAGATGAACCATCTATTGGTCTTCATCAAAGAGATAATAAACGCTTAATTGATTCTATGCTTGATATGCGTGATTTAGGAAATACTTTGATTGTGGTTGAACATGATACTGATACTATGTTAGCGTGTGATCATTTAATAGATATCGGTCCAGGTGCTGGCGATAGAGGTGGTGAGGTTGTTGCCTGTGGTACGCCAGAGGAAGTCATGAATAACGATAATAGTATAACGGGACGTTATTTAAGTGGAAAAGAATGTATTGAAATTCCTCAAAAGAGAAGAAAAGGAATAAAAAAATATGTAGAAATTAAAGGTGCATATGAAAATAATTTAAAAAATATCGATGTTAAAATACCCCTTGGAACATTTACCTGTATAACAGGAGTAAGTGGAAGTGGTAAAAGTAGTTTAATTAATGAAGTTTTATGCAAGGGTGTTGCATCTAAGTTGTATCGTAGTAAAGATAAACCTGGTAAACATAAAAAAATTGTTGGTCTTGATAACATCGATAAATTAGTGGAAATATCGCAAAACCCCATTGGTAGAACTCCTAGAAGTAATCCAGCAACTTATACTGGGGTGTTTGATGATATTAGAGAGTTATTTACCAATACTAAAGAGGCCAAAATGTATGGCTATCAAAAAAATCGCTTCTCTTTTAATGTAAAAGGTGGGCGATGTGAGCATTGTAGAGGCGATGGTGTTAAAAAAATAGAAATGCATTTTTTACCTGATGTGTACGTACCTTGTGAAGTTTGTCATGGGACAAGATATAATCAAGAAACACTTAAGATTAAATATAAAAATAAAAATATTGCGGATGTCTTAGATATGCGCGTTAATGCTGCGCTTAAATTTTTTGAAAATGTACCTAAGATAAAAAATAAATTACAGGTTCTACAAGACGTGGGACTTGGATATATTAAATTAGGTCAAAGTGCACCAACTCTTTCAGGTGGAGAAGCAGAAAGAGTCAAATTGGCTAAAGAATTACAAAAAAGAGCTACAGGAAAAACTTTATTTGTTTTGGATGAACCGACTACAGGACTACATTCACATGATATTAAAAACCTGCTTGCAATTCTACAGAAAATAGTAGATAATAATGATACAGTAGTTGTTATTGAACATAATTTAGATGTTATAAAAGTAGCAGATTATATTATTGATTTAGGGCCTGAAGGTGGAGAATATGGTGGCGAGGTTGTTGCCTATGGTACACCAGAAGAGGTAGCAAATAATGAGGCATCATATACAGGGCAATTTTTAAAGAAAATACTATGGGGTGATACTAGTGCAGAAAGAATTGGATAATGATGGTAAAAGGAAATATTATCTTAAACGCTTTTTTGAATGGTTACTATATCTAATTGGATATACTTTAGTATTTCTAGTAGTGTCCTTATTTTTTAAAACGTTCTATATTGATTCTAGTTATTATGGTTTATATGGCTTTTTAGCCGTTATGATTATTTCAATTTTGAATAAAACGATTAAGCCTATATTAGTAACTTTAACTATTCCTATTACAGGACTTACTTTAGGCTTATTTTATCCATGTATTAATTTATTTATATTAAAGTTGACTGATTGGATTTTAGGCAGTCATTTTAATTTAGAAAATATTTGGATAGCGTTTTTAATAGCTATATTACTTTCTATATTTAATATAATAGTAGAAAAAATATTAATTGATCCAATATTGAGGATGGTGAAACATGAATAGAATAGCGCTTGACTTGGGATTTATTCAAATTTATTGGTATTCCATTTTTATCTTTTTAGGAATACTCGCTGGTCTTTTAGTGATTTACAAGGAAATAAAAAAGAAAAACATAGATCAAAATTTTTTCTTTAATATGTGTTTTTATGCGATTATATTTGGTTTTATTGGAGCTAGATTGTATTATGTGGTCTTTAATCTAGATTATTATTTAAAACAACCATTAGAAATATTAGAAATATGGAATGGTGGATTAGCAATCCACGGAGGTATTTTATTTGCTTGCTTGTTTATTTTGTTTTATTGTCATAAATATAAACAAAAACCGGCTAAGATACTTGATATTTTTGTTGTGGGACTGATTTTAGGACAAGCTATAGGACGTTGGGGTAATTTTTTTAATCAAGAGGCCTTTGGTCAAATAACTTCGCGAGCAGCTTTATTAGCAGCCAAAGTACCGACGTTTATTGTTAATAATATGTATATTCAAGGAGCTTATCGGCAACCAACATTTTTGTATGAATCTATTTGGGATCTATTGGGATTTATTGCGCTATTGTTAGTACGTAGATATAAATATTTAAAAAATGGACAATTAACAGCTGTTTACTTAATGTGGTATTCCGTGGGTCGTTTTATTATTGAAGGATTTAGAGCCGATAGTTTATTGTTATATAATTTCAAGGTAGCTCAAATTGTTTCTGTTATCTTATTTATAGTAGGATTAATAATGTTTATTGCAAAAAAACGAGGATCCCGGTTTACTAATTTGTATAATGAAGAAAACAAAGATGAAGTACGATTTTGATATAATATTATAACTTGAACCGAGGTGATGTTTATGTCTTTTTCTAAAATGGTAAAAAATGAGATAGCTAGTTTAGAAGTTATAGAAAGAAATGAGAAGATTGCTGAACTTTCTGCTTTTGTTAGAAATAATTTAGATTATAACAAAGAAAAAAAAGCAATTGAATTATTAACGGAAAACGAAGTAATTGCTAGACGATTGTATAATTTTTTTAATGAGTGTTATGAGATTATGGTTCAAGTTACAACTGTTGAAAATTTAAATTTTAGTAAAAATTTATTATATTTAATAACAATTAATGATAAACAAGAGTTAATATTACAAGATTTGGCTGTTGTTGATAAACATGGTGTTAAGTTATCGATACCATCTTTATATATTGTTGGTGGCGATGAAGAAATAAGAGCTTATTTAAGAGGCTGTTTTTTGAGCTGTGGTAGTATTAATGATCCCAAACAGTCAAGATATCATATGGAAATGGTTATTAACGATCCAGATGAGGCTATTTTTATTCAAAAGTTGCTTAATAATTATGAATTTAATGCTAAGTTATTAAATCGTGGTAAGGGCTATATGGTATACATTAAGGAAGCTGATAAGATAAGTGATTTTTTGCGATTAATTAAAGCCTATCAAGCAGTTTTATATTTTGAAAATGCTCGGGTTTATAGGGATCAAAAAAATCGCTTGAATCGATTGAATAATTGTGAGCAAGCTAATGTAGATAGAGTGATTGAAACTGCTGAAGAACAATTAAAAAATATAAGTTTAATAAAAGAATATATAGGGTTAAAAGCTTTAGATGATAAACTAAAAGAAGTAATAAAATATAGAGAAAAATATCCTGAATTATCATTACAGGAATTAAGTGAAGTTATATCTTTGGAAACTGGCAAAAAGATTACTAAATCAGGTTTAAATCATCGCTTTAGGAAAATAAGTATGATAGCCAATGATTTGAAAGATAAAATATTGCCTCAAAAAAATGAAAATTAATATTACTACTAATAAAATGAAAAATTTTGGTGTGCAGATTAAAGAAAAGATGCACGCTTTTTTTGTTTCGTTAAATTAAGAGATAACGTCTCGTAAGAAGATGTTTATCTCTTTTTAGTTGAAAGTTCCCGAAAATAAGGAAAAAATAAGGAAAAAAGAGTGTATTTTTTAAGAAAAATATGTTATTATAAGGGAAATTTAAGTTAAATTAATGCATACAAAAGGAACGAGAAGTTTGAAAAATTTTTTTGGAAAGAGATAACGTCCCGTAAAATTTTGATAAATGTTAATGTATTTTGGCTTAAGTTTTTGAATTTATTTTTTAATTTTAGATTATTATTTTCTTAATAATCTATAAGATAGATTTATATCATCATAGTCTATCTTTTTAATTTGTAATTTATTAATATTATGTTCTCCTAAAAATAATAATATAGAGTCATAAGGAGAATGATTATTTAAAGAAAATCTAGGGGTAGAATTGATGTGAGAAGCAATTAAATAGCAATCCTCTTGAGTTAGAGAAGCAAAAGAAGTGCCTTTGGGTAAAATGTATCTAATAAATTCGTGATTTTTTTCAATAGAACCCTTTTGCCAAGAGCAATTGGGGTCACAATAAAAAACAGAACAAATTTTTTCACCAGTATTAACATCAATTTCAATACTTTCGGGATCAACAAATTCAGTGCCATTATCCGTTAAAACAACTTCAAATAAGCGTTTAAATTCATTGATACCAAGTAAATTTTTAAGATGATTAAAAACTTCAGTAACGTAAATAGATTTTTTATAAGGCATTAAATAAATAAGCATAAAATTAAATTGCCTAAATAATAACGTAAGCATACATTTACCGCCTTGACCACCATATGTTCCAATAACAGTGTCCATTTCGACAATGGAAGCATTAGGATTATATTCCATATAGTCTTTAAAGTCAGAATAAAATCGACCAACTTTAATAGAAGTATTAACTTTTTCTTTATGATAATCGTACTCTTTTTTAACTTTCCATTTAACTTTACGTTGGAGATCAATGTTTCTAACATTTAATAAACCTAAGTCGATATATTTATAGAAAGTAGGTTTAGAAAAAGGTAAAAGATCTGGATGCTCAATAAATACCTGATTAACAGAGTGATTCTTATAAATCATAAGAGGAGAAATAACATCATTAATAGCAGCAATTTGATCTTTAGTAATATTTAAATGTTCTCTTTGAGAAATAAGAGTTTGCTTGTATTCGTTATAAGCAATATGAGCAGAATAAGAATATTTTTGTTTTTTACAATGATTAAATTTATCACACGAATTACAAACATAAGGCGGTTTGGATTCAAAACAACAAGGTCTATCTAAAGAAGCAGTACCTCTTAAAAATCTATGTTTTAAAACCTCTTTAGAAATACAGGTTCTATCCTTTTGTAATCTATTTGATATTTGAGTAAAATTAAACTTATGATTAAGAAATTCTTCTATAACACATCTATCTTCGAAAGATAAGTGTTTGTATTTTTTAGCTTTCATGACAAACTCCTTTCAACCAAGCCAAAATACAGAGCTATATTATAAACTATAAATTAATAGGTAACAAACAAAGGTGAACTTTATTTGAAAAAAATATTTTATAAGGGAAAAGAAAAAATACAAGGATCAAGAGGAACTCATTTCATTCGTCCTTGTATTTTTTCTATTTTCCCCTTTATAGTTAAGAGGTAACGTCACGAAAGATAAAAAACGTGACGTTAAATAAATAATTTACCCGCTTTTTTTGTTTGAAAAGATAACAAAAAGTTGACATGGGGGGGGGGCTCTTTTATAATTAATTATAATGATATATATTCATAATTAGATTATTTATCTGTATAAGAACGGAGTGGTATTATGAATGTTGCATTAATTTTAGCCGGTGGTAACGGCAAAAGATTTGATGCCAATATTCCAAAACAATTTGTGAATTTGAAAAAGAAACCTATCATAGTACACACTTTACAAAAATTTGTAGATTGTAAGTCAATAGATCAAATATTTGTGGTATGTTTAGCTAATTATGTTGATGAAATGAAGAGAATTATAAATCAGTATTCTATATCTAAAGTTAATGATATCATTGTCGGTGGTAAAACAAGGCATGAATCAATAATAAATGGTATTAATTATTTAATTAATAAGGGCTTACCAGAGGCGACTAAAATTGTTATACATAACGCTAATATGCCGTTAGTAACAATCTCAAATATTAATGATTGTATAAGAAAATGTGTAGATAATACCGTAGTAACGACAGCTGCCCAGTGTAGTGGCTTTTTCTATCAAATATCTAGTGATGATAGTTCTTTATTAATAGGTCCTAATAGAGATTGTTTGTTGCACGCTAAAGTTCCTGAGGCAATGTATTTGAAGGTTGCCAATAAAATTTATAATGATGATGCTTTTAATGAAGTTAAATATGAATCATATACAGCTGGTATGCTAGGTATTATTAAGGGATTAAATGTGGAACTGTCTATATGTGATTCAACTAACATGAAAATAACAACTAAAGAGGATTATAAATTAGTAGAAACATATTTAGAAAATGAGTCAAATAATGAATAATAATAAATATAAAATAATTGCCATGGATTTAGATGGAACTTTATTAAGGGATGATCAAACTATTTCTAATGAAACAATTCGGGTTTTAGAAAATTTATCTAAAGCAGGATATATTCTTGTAATATCTACGGGAAGATCTATGGTTGGTATACCAAAAGAAATAAAAAATATAGATAGTATTGATTATTTTATTACTTCAAATGGTGCTTCTTGTGTTGATAAAGATGGTATATATGTTTTAAAAAACTGGCTTAGCTATGATGAGATTGAGGAATTAGTTATAGATAATAATTTTTTTGTAGAATATTTGATATCAGGGAAATGGTATGTTTCATTAGATGATTTAAAACATATTTCTAATATAATTAAAGACAAAAATATAGTAGATTATATACGTTCTACCAGGAATATAATTGATGATGATTTGCGTAATATGTCTTTTGAAAAAATCAATTTGAATTTTTCCAAAGATTATTATTCTTATGCTTCTAAAAAGATTAAAAATATTGTAAAAAATAATAAAAATATAAGAACTTGGACAGATAAAACACACAAATTAGATATTTATAGTAGAGTAGCTACCAAAGGTAATGCTTTAAAGCAACTAGCTAAATCTATTAATGTACAATTAAGCGAAGTTATAGCATTTGGTGATGATGATAATGACTTAGAAATGCTTAGTTATGTTGGATGCCCTGTAGCAATGAAAAATGGAAATGATAATGTAAGGAAAATAGCTAAATATATGACAGAATTTGATAATAATAACGAGGGTGTTATACAATTTATAAAAAATGGCCTTTATAATTAGCTATTTATTAGAGATTTAACTTTAAGTTATCTCTCTTTTTTATTTATTATTTCATCTATAAGACCATATGATAGAGCCTCTTTAGCATCCAAGAAATGATCTCTTTCGGTGTCATTTTCAATTACTTCTAATGGTTGATTAGTATTAGTTGCTAAAATATGATTTAGCTTGGCTTTTAATTTAAGAATACGTTCAGCGGCTATTTTGATTTCTGTAGCTTGTCCTTTAACACCACCTAGTGGTTGGTGAATCATAACCTCAGCATTAGGTAAACAATAGCGGTGGCCCTTATGACCGCAGGATAATAAGAAAGCTGCCATTGAAGCTGCCATACCAATGCAGATAGTAATAACTTTGCTTTTAACAAAGTTCATAGTATCATAAATAGCCATACCAGCGGTTATTGATCCACCGGGGGAATTGATATAAATACTAATATCATCATGATTTAAAGCATCTAAATATAAAAGCTCGGCAATAATAACATTAGCGCTATCATCGTTAATTTCTCCACTTAATAAAATGATTCTATCTTTTAATAATCTAGAAAAAATATCATAACTGCGTTCTCCACGACTTTCTTTTTCAACTACAACTGGTACTAAATTCATATTTTATCACCTATAACTATATTAGGGTAAAAGACGAATATTTATGCATGTAATATTTCGCCAAAATATGCTATAATAAATATAATAAAGAGGTGGCGTGAAATGGGTGTTATTAAAGTAAAAGTTATGGGAGAAGAGAAGGACATAGAAAAAGGTACATCTTTACGACAACTTAGCCAAGAATATGAGCATATATTTTCTTATCCTATTGTAATAGCTAGAGTCAACAACCGTTTACAAGAATTACATAAACAAGTTAACAAAGAGTGTGAAATTGAATTTTTAGATTTAACTTCTAGGGAAGGCAATCGTATTTATGTTAATGGGCTAGTATTTGTCATGATTTATGCCGTTAAGCAATTATTTGGGGATAAAAGTGATATCTGTGTTCAACACTCTATCGATAAGGGCCTTTATATAGAAACAAATTTCGATCTTACAGTAGACGTTATAAATAAGATTAAGCAAAAAATGGCTGAGATTATTGAAAGTGATTTGCCTATTACTAAAATTCATAGTAAAAGAGATGACGCTATAGAATATTTTAAAAAAATAGGAGATGCTTCTAAAGTGGGTATTATGAAATATAATACTAATACTTATGTTACATTATATCGTTTGGATAATATATATAATTATTTTTATAATTATATGCCTTCTAGTACAGGTAAACTCACTTATTTTGATTTAACTTATTTAAATACGCAAGGATGTGTTTTACGGTTTCCTACTATCTATAATTCAAATATTATTAAAGAATATGTTCATCATGAGAACATGTTTATAACATTTAGACAATGTCGCCAATGGGGCAAGATAATGGGCATTGCTGATGCTAAAGATTTAAATTCTTTAGTATCTAATGGAAACATTAAAGAATTGATTAGAATAGATGAAACATTACAAAATAATCGTTTATTAGAAATTGCCAAAGAAATTAACGCTAAAAAAGACAATCTTAAGATAGTTTTAATTGCGGGGCCTTCTTCTTCTGGGAAAACGACAACTACCAATAAGCTTTGTATGTATTTAAAAAGTTTTGGATTGAAACCGAAAATGTTATCAATGGACAATTATTACTTGGATCTTAAAGATAGACCAAGAGATGTTCAGGGACAGATTGATTTTGAAAATTTACAAGCTATTGATTTAAATTTATTTAATCGTCAGGTTGAACAATTGTTAAATGGTGAAGAAATAATAAATCCAGAGTATAATTTTTCACTGGGAATCAAAGAATATAATAAGAAGTTACAATTGGGGCAAGGAGAAATCTTATTGATTGAAGGTATTCATTGTTTAAATGAAAAAATTTTAACGAATATTCCAGATTCAGCTAAATATAAAATATATATTTCCGCTATTACGGAATTAAATATTGATAAACATAATCGTATTTCAACAACTGATCATCGCCTATTAAGAAGAATTATTCGTGATAATTTAAATAGAGGATTTGATGTGGTTAAAACATTAAGCGTATGGCCTAATGTTAGAAACGGGGAAGAGAATAATATTTTTCCTTATCAGGATAATGCTGATGTTATATTTAATACGGCTCTAATCTATGAAATAGGTGTTTTAAAAACTTATGTTGAACCTTTATTGTATTCAGTTGATACTGAATCTAAATATTATGAAGAAGCTAAACGATTATTGAATTTCTTGCGCTTGTTTTTAC
This sequence comes from uncultured Bacilli bacterium, assembly GCA_947632325.1. Classification (GTDB taxonomy): domain Bacteria; phylum Bacillota_I; class Bacilli_A; order RF39; family UBA660; genus CANPXY01. The sequence continues at coordinate 21,954 of CANROU010000010.1, read as the reverse complement.
CTATTTCATCTGAGGATGTTCCAAAAGACTCCATATTAAGAGAGTTTATTGGGGGAAGTTGCTTTAAAGATTAGATTTTGATAAAATAAAATAGAAAGGATGATGAAAATGATAAAAGTAGCAATTAATGGGTTTGGTAGAATTGGACGACTTGTTTTTCGCCTTATGGAGGAAGATGATAATTTTGAGGTTGTGGCTATAAATGATTTAACAGATGCAGAACAATTAGCATATTTGCTAAAATATGATACTAATCATCGAAATTATCGTACAGATGAAATTTCATTTAAGGATGATTATATTATTGTTGGAAATAGAAATATTAAAATCTTTAAGGAACAAGATCCGGCTAATTTGCCTTGGAATGATCTTGATATTGATGTAGTTATGGAATGTACAGGAGCATTTACTAGTAAAGATAAGGCTATGGCACATATTAATGCTGGAGCTAAGAAAGTTATTATTTCGGCACCTGCGACAGGGGATTTAAAAACTATTGTTTATAATGTAAATGAAAATACTTTAACAGGCGAAGAACAAATTATTTCTGCGGCAAGTTGTACAACAAATTGTTTGGCTCCTGTTTTAGCGGTACTTGATCGTGAATTTGGTATCGAAAAAGGTTACATGACAACAGTTCATGCTTATACAAATGATCAGGCAACATTGGATGTTCCTCATAAAAAAGGAATAAATGCTCGTCGTGGAAGGGCCGCTGCCGCAAATATAATTCCGGCATCAACTGGTGCAGCTAGTGCAATAGGGAAAGTACTTCCTAATTTGGATGGCAAAATGCAAGGTACTGCTATGCGTGTTCCGGTGGCAACAGGATCTGTTATTGATTTAGTATTAGAATTGAAAAGAAATACGAGTGAGGAAGAAATTAACAATGTATTAAAAAATAATGTTAATGAGACATTACAATTTACTATGGATCCAGTAGTATCAAGTGATATTATAGGTAGTTACTGTGGTGCTTTGGTTGATGGACAATGTAGTAATGTATTGGAAGTTGATGGCAAACAACTTGTAAAGGTTGTCGCATGGTATGATAATGAAATGGGTTATTCACATCAAATGGTTAATACCGCTAAGTATTTTGCTCAGTTAACTAAATAAATTAAAGAAAAAGGAAATTACGGATTTTTCTTTTTTCTTTTTTTAGATGATGTTATAATAAGAAGAAGAGGAGAATAAATAATGAAGACAATTAGGGATTTGGATTTAGATAATAAAACGGTAATTGTTCGCTGTGATTTTAATGTTCCTATTAAAGATGGAATAGTGGTTGATGATACCAGAGTTAAGGCTGCTTTACCAACTATTAATTATCTTTTGTCTAAAAATTGTAAAATAATTTTATTATCACACCTTGGTAGAATTAAAACAGAAGAAGATAAAACAAAATATAGTTTAAAACCAGTACATAAATGTTTATCTAATCTTTTAAATCGTAAGATTTTATTTTCATCAGCTACTAGTGGAACACTGTTAAGTGATATGGTGGCTTCTTTAAAGAATCAAGATATATTATTAGTTGAGAATACTCGATATGAGGATTTAGAAGGTAACAAAGAAAGTGGTAATGATATAAAACTAGCTTCTACGTGGGCTTCAATGGGTGATGCATTTATTAATGATGCTTTCGGTACTTTACATCGCGCACATGCTTCTAATGTTGGACTTGCGTCTTTATTGCCAAGCGGTATTGGTCTGTTGGTAGAAGATGAATTACGACACCTTGAATTACTTGATGACCCTAAAAGACCTTATGTGGTTTTGTTAGGTGGTGCAAAAGTTGTTGATAAAATAGGAGTAATTCAGCAATTAGTTAAAAAGGCAGATCATATTTTAATAGGGGGTGGCATGGCTTTTACTTTCTTAAAGGCTAAAGGTTTAGAAGTTGGTAAGTCGTTGGTTGATGAAGGACATTTGGCCACTTGTAAAAAAATTATGCATGATTATCCAGATAAAATTATTTTACCAGAGGATGTTGTTGTTAGCACTTCAATGGAAGATACTTCTTTAGCTAAAACTATTGCGATTGATCAATTTGAAAAAGATGAACAAGGATTAGACATTGGCCCAAAAACAGTGGCAACTTTTGCTCCTTTTTTACACGAGGCTAATACGATTGTTTGGAATGGTCCTTTAGGATATTTTGAAAAAAAACCATATGATGAAGGTACTAAAAGTGTTTTGAACGTATTACAGACGGTATCTGCTGATGTTATAATTGGTGGTGGTGATACTGTTACAGCGGCTAAACAATTTGGTTTTGATAATAGAAATAGTTATTTATCAACTGGCGGTGGAGCTACACTTTGTTATTTGGAAGGTAAAGATTTACCTGGTTTAACAGCTATAATGAAGGAGGGAAAATAATGGAACAAGAAAATTTATTAATTGCTGATCCCTATAATGAACAGCATTTAGACATGATTGTTGATTTTGAAAAAAGACTTAATAATGGATTGCCTATGCAAGTGTCTGATATTTTATATAGAACGACTAGTAGAATTAGTAAAGAGCAATATTTAGAGAAACAAAAAAATAGTGATCGTTTTGAAGAAAATTTATATTTAAATATTAATAATAGTTTAGTTAGTAGTTGTTATGTGGAAGGTAGTCGTAGTAGTAAAAGTTGTGAATTTATGATGTGTACTCCTTGGCAAGATAAAGATAAAGGTTATGAGAAGGAATTGTTGCCATTAGCTTGTGATTATGTAGTAGATAAGTTTGGTGTTGATGTTATTAAAATGGTAGTACCTATTAAAGATGAACAATTAAATAATAATTTATTGCAATTAGGCTTTGTAATAAGTGAAGTAACAGCTAATCATCAAATGGTGTATATTAAAAATACTAAAACAGATAAAAAATCAAAGGTTTAAAATGATAAAAAGTTTTATTAAGAATGCTGTTTTTCTTCTTATTATAACTGCGATTGTTTTGTATTTTGTTTTAAGGAATGATTTTAATAATATTGTTGAAAAACTATTAACAATTAATCCATTATGGTTAATAGTGGCTATTTTATGTTATGGATTATATTTAGTTTTTAAATCATGGGCTTTTCATATTACAGTAAGGGAAGAAAAAGCAGATATTAGCTTTAAAAGAAGTTTAATACATAATATTACTGTTCAATTTTTTAATGGTATTACACCGTTTTCAACTGGAGGACAACCTATGGAATGTTATATGTTAAAGAATCAGGGTGTCCGCCTTTCTAAGGGTATAAATGTAGTTTTACAAACATTTATATTTTATCAAACGGCTTTAGTTATTTATGGTTTTATAGCTGTTTTTCTTAATTATTATTTGCATTTTTTTACAAAAGTTACCCTACTTCAACACTTAGTACTACTTGGATTTGGGGTTAATACTTTAGTAATTATCGTTTTATTTATCGTGGCTTATGCTAAAAAATGGAATGGTTTTCTGTTAAAAAAAATAATCAAAATAGCTTATCGTATTAGATTAGTTGAAGATTATGATGCTTGTGTTCAAAAATGGGAAGAGAGATTAAATTGTTTTCATGAATGTGCTATGCACTTAAGAGAAAATAAATTATTATTTTTTAAAGGTGTTGGCTTACAGTTTGTTAGTTTAACTTTTTTCTATATTGTTCCCTTGTTTGTTATTTATGGCATGGGGCATTATAGTGATTTAAATGTTATAAGTGCTATTGTTTCTTCAGCTTATGTTATGATTATTGGTTCTTTTGTACCTATTCCTGGAGGATCGGGTGGTATTGAATACGGCTTTTTAGCTATTTTTGGGAATTTTATTGGGGGTAGTTTATTATCGGCTGTACTTTTGATTTGGCGTTTTATTACTTATTATTTAGGTATGATTGTAGGATCTGTTGTCTTTAGTATTGATAAAGGAGGTAAAAGAAAATGAGAATTGGTATTTTCACGGAAACTTATACTCCTTATATTAGTGGTTTAGTAACTAGTGAATTAATGCTTAAAAATGCCTTAGAAAAAAAAGGACATGAAGTTTATGTTGTGACAGCAAATTTGGAAGGTTTTAAGTATAGTTATGATGAAAAGGAAAAAGTATTAAGAATTCCTGGGGTTCCAACAGGTATTTACGATGCACGTTTAACTAGTATATATCCTATACAAGCTGTTAATAAAATTCGTAGTTGGAAGTTAGACATTATCCATTCACAGACTGAATTTGCCATTGGAACTTTTGCTAGGTTATTTGCTAAGCAATTTAATATTCCTATTGTTCATACATATCATACGATGTATGAAGATTACGTTCACTATATTACAAAGGGTCATTTTAATCGCTCTAGTAAAAAAATAGTTGAATATTTGACAAAATTTTATTGTGATAAAACTATTACAGAATTGATTGTACCAACTAAAAAAGCGTATGATTTGTTCAAAGAAAAATATAATGTTAAGCGTAATGTTCATATTGTTCCAACGGGAATTGAAGTTGAAAGATTTTATCGACAGAACATTGATATCAAACGTATTATCCAATTAAAAAAAATGTATAATATTTCTAAAAATGACTTTGTTTTATTATTTGTTGGAAGAATAGCTGAAGAGAAAAATATTCCCTTTTTATTTACTGTGTTAAGTAAAATAGTTAAGAAACATCCTAATGTAAAATTGATGATTGTAGGAGAAGGTCCTGATAGAGATCAATATGAAAAAATAGTATTAAAGAAAAAACTTACTGATAATGTTATATTTACAGGTAAAGTGGCATGGGAAGATATTCCTGTTTATTATCATTTGGCTACTTTGTTTATTACGGCTTCTAAAACAGAGACACAAGGACTTACTGTTATTGAGGCTATGGCCAGTGGATTGCCAGTGCTTTGTATTGATGATATATCTTTTAGGACAATGGTATTTGATGATTTGAATGGCAAATTTTTTACTAATGAAGATGAATGTATAAAATTAATATTACAATTATATGACGATAAAAAAGAGTTAAAAAACTTAGGAAAACAAGCCATCATACAAGCTGAACATTGTAGTGCTTCGCAATATGCTGAAAATATATTAGTAGTATATCAAAATGCGATTAAAAATAAGGAAAACAGTATGGGGATTCTATCTAAATTAATAAAAAAAATTAGGGGATGATAAAATGTTAGTAGTCTTAAATCATAAAATGAATTTGACGTTTAATCAGGCGCTTTTATATCAAAGCGTTTTAGCAGACGGAGAGTATAAGGATACAGTGGTTGTTTGTCCTAATATGGCCTATCTTTCTCTTTTTCAAAATAATAATTATTATTTAGGTAGTCAAAATGTTAGTCCTTTTATGGAAGGTAATCATACAGGGGAGGTTTCAAGTAAACAACTTAAATCGTTAGGAGTTTCATATTGTTTAGTAGGACATAGTGAAAGGAGATACGACTTTCATGATGAAGAAGGAATGCTTGTAGATAAGCTTAAAGCTTTACTAGAAGTAAATATTAGTCCTATTTTATGTATCGGTGAAAGTAAAGAAGAGAAGAAACAAGGATTGTTAGAGGATGTTTTAAAAAAAGAAATAGATAATTGTTTTTCTAAACTAGAAATAGAAAAATGCGCCAATATTATAATTGCTTATGAACCAATATGGGCTATAGGGACAGGGGAAGTTCCTGTGGTGGATGAAATTATAAAAGCTATAGAATTCATTAAGAAATATATTAAAATGAATTATAGTTTGGATGTAAAAGTTTTATATGGTGGTAGTATTAATGAAAAAAATTATAATACACTAAAGGAAATTAGTTCTATTGATGGTTTATTAATTGGAGGTTTTGGATTAAAAATAGAATCATTAAAAAACCTAATTTGCTCTTAGTTTACATCGCTCGACAAAAGTAGTGCTTTTTCTCTCTATCATTTTTTATAAAAGTATTATATAATTAGTGTGCGTGGTAGTATAAGGGAAGGAGAGCATATGAAAAATATAAAAGTACTTATTATAGACGACAATGTCGAACTAGTAAGCATGATTAAGGAGTATTTTAGTGATCACGCTAATATTGATGTTACACTTGAAGCAAATGATGGAGAGGCAGGGTTAGATTTAATTTTAAATAAACAGAATGATTACGATGTAATATTATTAGATTTAATTATGCCTAAGAAAGATGGAGTTGCTGTATTAGAGGAACTTAAAGATAAAGAACTGAATAAAAAAATTATAGTTTTAACTTCATATAATGCTCAGGATATGATTCGTAAGGTATCAGAACTTGGCATTAATTATTTTATCTTAAAACCATTTGATTTAACAGAATTAGAAAAACATATTATTGATTGTATGGAAGATACTAAATATGAAAATAAAGCTATTGATTTATATCATAATAATTTACAAATTTCTATTACAAAAATTCTTCATGAATTGGGAGTGCCATCACACATTAAGGGATATCAGTATATAAGAGAAGGAATTACAGTGTTGTATGAGCGACCTGATGTAATTGGAGGAATAACCAAAGAACTATATCCGGATATTGCAAGTAAATTTGATACTACTGTCTCAAGAGTAGAACGGGCAATTAGGCACGCTATTGAAGTTAGTTGGAATCGAGGTAATTGGCAATTGATGGAAGATATTTTTGGACATAGTGTTGATATAGATAAAGCCAAACCAACTAATTCGGAATTCATTGTTACGGTAGCTGATAAACTACGTTTAGAATTTCATCAGACAATAAAATCTTAATAAATTATAAGCCGGGCAGTAAGGGCTTTTTATTTTGGCTTTGATATAAAAGTGTATAGTTGTGTGATTATGGTAAAATGGTTAATGGCATTTATCCTTATATCCCACATACCCTGTGTTATAGCACTAAAAATTTGACAAGACAAAATGGATATATTTGACAAAATTATTGTAGGGAGATATAATTGATATATAAAATATGTGAGGAGGTATCAATTTATGGAACGAAAAATAACTGGTTTCTTTCACAAATGGAAAAAAGAGTTGCTTCGTAAACCTTTGTTGGTGTATGGGCCAAAACAAATTGGGAAAACGTATAGTGTTTTAGAATTTGGTAGAAAAGAATATAATAATGTAGCTTATTTTGATACGGATAATAATTTAGAATTACTAGATATTTTAAAAAAAGAAAAATCACTAGATCGTATAATGATGAAAATATCTTTGCTTAGTGGTCAGTCTATTAACAAAAATGATACTTTGGTTATTTTAGATAATGTTAATGATGTAGATGTTGTTAGAGCTATTAAGCTCTTTGGTAGCGATAGGAATGATTACCATATTATTATGATAACATCAAGAAGAGAAAATTTAACTCTTTTTAAGGGTGAGGAATTACAATATAAAAGTATGTATGGTATGGATTTTGAAGAATATTTAGAGGCTATTTCGCAACATGAATTGATTGATTTTATTAGAACATCATTTAAAAATGGTAAAGCGATGCCTTTTCATAGTGTGGCTATGGATTATTTTCATGATTATTTGAAGACAGGTGGTTTCCCAGAAACTATTTTGGCTCAGATTAATCAAAAAAGTGACATAGAAATATCTATGATAAAACAAAAAATAATAGATACTTATAAAAAGGAAATGAGTAATAATGATAACCTTATTGATATTCCGCGTTCTATAGAAGTTTTTAATTCAATACCATATCAACTAAAAAAAGATAATAAAAAATTTCAATATGGTCTAATGGGTTTTGGTAAAAGAGCTAAAGAATATGAGGGGGCTATTAAATTTTTAAGTAACAATCAATTGGTTTATAGAAGTTATAAAGTCATGTCTATTAAATCACCCCTTAGTAGTTGCAGAGAAAAAGAAAGTTTTAAATTATATATGAATGATGATGGTCTATTGTTTCATATGTTGCATGTTTATGATAAGCAGTTGTTTATTGATGATAAACTTAGAATGACTTTATATGAAAATCATGTGGCGAAAAATTTGGTTGAAGCAGGATATGCGATTTATTATTATCAGTCAGAAGGTAAAGCAGAAGTGGCTTTTGTTATTCAGGATCGCATGGGTGGTATAATTCCTTTGGAATTAGTTAATAAGAATATGTCTAAATCAAAGGCCTTGGCTTTATTTATGAAAAGATTTACAGTAAAAGAGGCTTTTAGAGTTACTGAAAATAATTTTTCTATTAAAAAGAAAGTACGTTATATTCCTGTTTATGCGATGTTTTGTATGAAAGAAGGATGGTAAAATGAAACCAGTTTTACTGATGATATTAGATGGCTTTGGTTATCGAACGGAAGAGAAAGGTAACGCGATAGTTCAAGCTAAAACGCCTAACTTTGATTGGCTGTGGCAAAAATATCCTCATACGAAATTAATGGCATCTGGGACGGCGGTTGGCCTGCCAGATGGTCAAATGGGTAATAGTGAAGTTGGACATATGAACATTGGCGCAGGCAGAGTTTTGTATCAACCATTAGAAAGAATAAATCAAAGCATTGCTGATGGGACCTTTTATCAAAATGAAGAATTATTAAAGGTTATTGAACATACAAAAAAGAATCAATCAAAATTACATATTATGGGACTTATTAGCGATGGTGGTGTCCATTCTCATATAGATCATTTAATGGCTTTATTAGATTTATGTAAAAAAGAAAAAGTTAATAAACTTTATCTGCATCTATTTACAGATGGACGTGATGTTTCACCTACTAGTGCAATGAAATATATTTCTAAAGTTCAACAAAAATTAGACAAATTGCAAATAGGGGAGATTGCGACTATTGGTGGAAGATATTATGGTATGGATCGTGATAATAATTATGACCGTTTAAAAAAAGGCTATGATGTTATTGTTCGTGGTGGAAATGTTCAATCTCTTTCTATTGAAGAATATGTTAAGCAAAATTATGATAATAACATTACGGATGAGTTTTTACCACCAGCAGTATTTGTAGAAAATGGGACTTTGGATGATAATGATGGTCTGATCGTATTCAATTTTCGTAAAGATAGGTTGCGCGAAATGTTAACAGCCATTACTAATCCAGATTTTAAAATGATGGATGTTGTTCATTATTCTAATATTAAAGTTGTAACTATGTTTAAGGTTGTAGAATCGGTTAAGGCTCCTTTTGCTTTTAATGATATGGATCTTAAAAATACATTGGGTGAATATATTGAAAATTGTGGAGGAAGACAGTTGAGGATTGCTGAAACGGAAAAATATGCCCACGTTACTTTTTTCTTTGATGGTGGTAAGGAAGTTGATTATCCTCATGAAAAGAAAATATTAATACCTTCGCCTAAGGTAGCTACTTATGATTTGAAACCAGAAATGAGTGCTTTAGAAATTACTAGTGTTCTACAAAAAGAAATGGCCAATTATGATTTGATTGTTTTAAACTTTGCTAACGGAGATATGGTAGGACACACGGGACAATTAAAGGCTACTGTTAGGGCTATCGAAGTTTTGGATCAGTGTATAGGACAGATTGTAAAAGAGGCTGATAGATTAGGAATTACAGTTATAATAACTGCTGATCATGGTAATTGTGAAGAAATGATAGATGCTAACAACGATGTATTAACGGCTCATACTACCAATTTTGTTCCTTTCCTTATTATAAAGGAGGGTATAAAAATTATTGATGGACCAGGTAAATTAGCAGATATTGCGCCTACTGTATTAACTCTTATGGAATTGCCAATTCCTAAGGAAATGAATGGGAAAACCTTAATTGAATAGTTGACTATATGATAATAACTTTGTATAATTATGGTAGTAATAGTGTAGGAGGGAAAAATGAAAAAATTTTTACAAAGCGCAATTTTTTTAGTAATACTTTTAGCTGTCAGTGCTAGTTTTATGACGGTTAATGCTGAAGGCTTTCAAACGAAATTAGCTTTATCGTGTGACAAGATGGAATTAAATGCTGGTGAAGCAACAACTTGTGATGTTCATATCACTAGAATTGCATCTAATGATGATTATGGTTCTTTATTTACAGGATTAGAGGGTGCATTTGTCCATGATGATAATTTAGCTGTTGAAAATATGACAATGAAAATGGAGAATGCAAAACTAACACCTATTGGAGCTGATGGTTTTAAAATCACGTTACCAACTAAAAAGGCCTTTGATACTGAATTATTGATGCAAGTTACCATTAGGACCAAAAAAGATACTCGAGTAACCAAGACAGGAATTACAGTAAGAACAGTAAGAGAATGTCCAGATTTCTTAAAAGGCGATGTTGATAGTGACGGTGACGTTGATAAAGATGATGCCGACAAAGCATTCAATATATCTGTGGGTCTTGATACAGCAACACCATACATTTTAGCGGTTGCTGATTTTGATAATAATGGTAAAATTACTGCGGTTGATGCAACTCAAATTTTGTCTATAGCTCAGTTAGATGATATTTCTGCTTTTAAAGGTAAAGGTGATATTGATAACGATGGTGATGTTGATGAGAATGATTGGACAATTGCTGGTAGATTAGCAGTTAACGATTCTCAGTATCAACAATATAGTGCAAGAGCAAAAGAAGTTGCTGATTTTGATAATAATGGCGAGATAACAGTTACAGATGCATTAATGGTTATGCGTATTGCATATGGATATTATGATGTTAGAACAGAATCAGTTAAAGAATATGCTTGCTTTGATGTAGCAGCAGACAGAGATGGCAGCTATGATTATTTTGAATTTAAAGTTAATCCAGCAGCTGAAGTGGTAAGCGTTCCAGATACTCTTATGAATGCACCTATTTTGATATATATTACAGGGGCACTTTTCATGGCATTTGGTGTTTACTTATTAGTTATGGCTCGTAAATTAAACAAAAATAACTAGAAAACTCTTTATGAGTTTTTTTGTTTGTTCTTTATTTTATTAATCATATATTTTATAATAAATTAGGGGTGGAGATATGGAAAAGAAAAGATTAATTTTTCATGTTGATGTAAATAACGCTTTTTTATCTTGGACGGCAGTGGCTTTATTAAAAAAGGGTTACGCTATCGATATTAGAAATATTTGTTCTATTATTGGTGGCGATGAAAATTTAAGAAAAGGGGTAGTTTTAGCTAAGTCTCCTATAGCAAAAAAGTTAGGTATTAAAACGGCTGAAACTATTTATAGTGCTAGGCGCAAAAGTCCTCAAGTAAAAGTGTTTCCGCCTGATTATAATTTGTATCATGAACAATCTGATTTATTATATAAATATTTATCACAATTTACTCCTAAAATAGAACGTTATTCTATCGATGAATGTTTTCTTGATATGACAGGAACTTCCTTACTATATGCTGATCCTTTAAAATTAGCTTATAAAATTAAGGATGAAATTAAAACAAAATATGGTTTTACAGTTAATGTGGGTATTGGTAATAATAAATTATGTGCTAAAATGGCTTCTGATTTTGAAAAACCAGATAAGGTGCATACTTTGTTTGCTGAAGAAATTGAAAGCAAATTATGGCCTTTACCCGTGGGAGATTTATTTATGGTTGGCAATCAAACGGCGACTATATTACATAAGATGAACATTTATACTATAGGCCAATTAGCTAATACTGATTTAGTGATATTGAAAAAATATTTTAAAAATCAATTAGGTGATTTCTTAAAAAGAAGTGCACTTGGCATTGATGATAGTGAGGTAGAATCAGAAAGTAAAAATCAAAATAAATGTATCAGCATTAGCGAAACATTGCCAAAAGATATAGCCGATAGTGAAGAGTTAAAAAAGATACTCTATTATCAAACAGAAAAAGTGACTAGGAAACTCCGTAGGCAAAAGCAATATTGTTTAACTGTAGCTATTAGTTTTAAAAATAGTAATTTTGAAAAATATTCCCATCAACAAAAACTTTATAATCAAACTAACGTAACAGAAGAAATATATAGGGAAGTTGTTAAGCTTTTTGACCATTCCTGGAGGCATGATTCGATAAGAAACATTGGTATCCGTTTGAGCGATTTGGTACAGATAAAAGAACAACAGTTGTCGTTATTTGATAAGGATGTTGATAAAAATAATGATAAGATTCAGGAAGTTGTGGATAGTATAAAAGATAAATATGGACCTAATAGTATATATTTAGGTAATTTTAAAAATTCTACTGATAAATTATAATGAAAAAAAGTATTTAAAAATAAGTTATATAAAAATTCTAAAAAAGTGCTTGCAAAGCATATAATACTTATGATATAATTTTGTCTGTGTGGCTGCTTAGATGTGTAAGGTTGTCGATACGCCAGGTTGAGTTGCCAATAGTTTATCGGGTTATTTACACGGAGCATGTCTATACTAGATATAGGCGAAGGGAGGAAAAAAGATGTCAAAAGAAAAAGTTCGTATTAGATTAAAAGCATTCGATCACAGAATACTTGATAATGCCACTAAAAAAATTGTTGAAACAGTTAAAAGATCAGGAGGTCAAATATCTGGTCCAGTACCACTACCTACAGAAGTTGAAAAATATACAATTTTAAGGGCGGTACATAAAGATAAGGATTCAAGAGAACAATTTGAAATGCGTACACATAAAAGATTGATCGATATTAAGAATCCCACAAAGGAAACGATTGATGCATTGACTAGGTTAGAAATACCAAGTGGTGTTGATATTGAAATTAAATTATAATTAGGAGGAAATTAAAATGAAAGGAATCTTAGGTACAAAAATTGGTATGACACAGGTTTTTACTGCACAAGGTAAATTAATTCCTGTTACAGTTATTACCGTAGAACCAAATGTTGTAACACAGATTAAAACCGTTGAAAAAGATGGTTATGACGCTATTCAACTTGGTTATCAAACAGTAAGAGAGAAAGTTAGTAATAAACCAAAGATGGGACATACCAAAAAAGCCAATACAGAACCTAAGCGCTTCTTAAGAGAGATTAGGGGAGTAAATGTTCAAGATTATTCGTTAGGACAAGTAATCTCAGTGGATATTTTTAAAGAAGGAGAAATTGTTGATGTTAGTGGCATCAGTAAAGGAAAAGGTTTCCAAGGTGTTATTAAACGTCATAATCAATCTCGTGGACCAATGGGACATGGATCTCAATATCATAGAGGAGTAGGTTCACTTGGAACAATGTTACCAATGCACGTGTTGAAAGGTAAAAAATTACCTGGTCACATGGGTAATGTTGCTACTACTGTTCAAAATTTGGAAGTAGTGTCTGTTGATATGGATAATAATGTTATTTTGATTAAGGGTAATGTTCCTGGACCAAAAAATTCATTAGTTATAATTCGTACTTCAGTAAAAAAGGGAGATAAACAAAATCCTAAAAAAGAGTTAATTACTTATGTAGTTGAAGAAGTTAAAGATGATAATACAGAAGATGAAACAGCTACTACTGAGGATGTCGAAGTGGTAGATAAAACTGAAGAATCAAATGAAACTGAGGAAACATCATCACAGGCAGAATAAAAAAAGATATAAGATGAATGTGATGAAAGGAGGAATCGAAATGGAAAAAGTAAATATTTTGAACCTTAATGGTGAAAAAATTAAGGATAAAAAACTAAATGAATCAGTATTTGGCATTACACCAAATGATAAAGTATTATATGATGCGATTATTCTTGCTAGAGCATCATTAAGACAAGGAACACATAAAACAAAGAATCGCTCTGAAGTATCAGGTGGTGGACGTAAGCCATGGAGACAAAAAGGAACAGGTCATGCTAGACAAGGATCTATTAGAGCTGTACAGTGGAGAGGTGGCGGAAATTATGGAACGCCAGTACCACGTGATTATAGTAAAAAACAAAATAGAAAAGAACGTCGTTTAGCATTAAAATCAGCCTTAGCTCATAAAGCAATGGATCAGACAATTATGATTTTAGATGAATTAGTGTTTGCAACACCAAGAACTAAAGAGATGGTTAATTTATTAAATTTATTACAAATTGCTGATAAAAAATGTTTGATTGTAGTTAAAGATTTTGAAGAAAATGTTATTTTAGCTTCACGTAATTTGGCTAATGTAGCAATCATTGATACAAGTGAAATTAATGTGTTAGATGTAGTATCTGCAGATGTGCTATTATTTACAGCTGAGGCATTAGAACAAGTTGAGGAGGTGCTTAGTTAATGGATACTAAATATTTAGAAGTTATTAAGGCACCAGTAATTACAGAAAAAGCTGGTAATATTAATCAAAACGGAAAATATGTTTTTGAAGTTGATGTTAAGGCTAATAAAACAGAAATAAAATTAGCCATAGAAAAAATATTTAAAGTGAACGTTATTGAAGTTCGAACACTTAATGTAAAACCAAAAAAGAGAAGAGTTGGCCGTTATAGTGGACTTACAAATCGTAAGAAAAAAGCTATTGTGACACTTAAAGAAGGTCAAACTATAGATCTTGGTTAGAAGGAGGGTAAATATGGCAATTAGAAATTATAAACCTACTACACCAGGACGTAGAAAGATGAGTACGTTAGTAAATGAAGAAATTACAACGTCTACTCCTCAAAAATCACTGTTAGTTTCGTTAAAGAAAAACGGAGGACGTAATAATCAAGGTAAAACAACGGTAAGACATCATGGTGGAGGAGCTAAAAGAAAATATCGTCTTATTGATTTTAAGAGAAATAAATTTGATATTCCTGGAGTGGTTGTTAGTATTGAGTATGATCCAAATAGAACAGCTAATATAGCTTTAATTAATTATAAAGATGGTGAAAAAAGATATATCATAGCGCCAAAAAATATTAAGGTAGGTATGGAAATTGTTTCAGGAGAAAAAGTGGATATTAAAGTTGGTAATGCTTTACCAATTATGAATATTCCTGTTGGAACAATGATTCATAATATTGAATTGCGTCCAGGTAAAGGTGGAGAATTAGCTAGAAGTGCTGGTTCATCTGCTCAAATATTAGGTCGTGAAGATAATTATGTTATGATTCGTTTATCTAGTGGTGAACAAAGAAAAGTATTAGGTACTTGTATGGCTACAATCGGTGAAGTTGGTAATGAAGATGCTGAATTAGTAAAATTAGGTAAAGCTGGTAGAAGCCGCCATAAAGGAATTCGTCCAACAGTACGTGGATCAGTAATGAATCCTAATGATCATCCACATGGTGGTGGTGAAGGTCGTGCTCCTATTGGACGTAAGGGACCTGTTACACCTTGGGGTAAACCTGCTCTTGGATATAAGACACGCAAAAAGAAAGCAAGCGACAAACTCATTGTACGTCGCCGTAATAGTAAATAAGGAAAGGATGATTTTAAATGGCTAGAAGTTTAAAGAAAGGACCTTATGTTTTTACTCGTTTACTAGATAGAGTAAAGAAATTAAATGAAACTGGAAAAAAAGAAGTTATCAAAACTTGGTCTCGCCGTTCAACAATTTATCCTGATTTTATTGGACACACATTTGCGGTTCACAACGGAAAAGAATTTATTCCGGTTTATGTTACCGAAGATATGGTTGGACATAAGTTAGGTGAATTTGCTTTAACACGTAAATTTGGCGGACATGGTTCTGATAAGAAAAAGTAAAATAAGAACTAGGAGGGAAAAATATGGAAGCAAAAGCTATTGGAAAAGCATTAAGAGTATCACCAATTAAAACACGTCTTGTTGTTGATTTAATTCGTGGTAAAAATGTGAGTGATGCGTTGACCATATTAAATAATATTAATAAAAAACCAGCACGACTTACTAAAAAAGTATTAGATTCGGCTATTGCTAATGCTGTAAACAATAATAATGCTGATCAAAATACTTTATATGTTAAGGAAGCAAGAGTAGATAATGGTCCTGTTATGAAACGTGTAATGTTTGATTCACGTGGACATATTGGACACAATGATAGAAGAACTAGTCACATTGTGATTGTTGTGGCTACTAAATAATCTAAAAGGAGGTTATGACATGGGACAAAAGGTAAGTCCAATAGGACTTAGAATTGGAATCAATAAAACTTGGGATGCCAAATGGTATGCTGATAAAAAAGATTTTGCAAAAATGTTAAATAACGATATTAAAATTCGTAAGTATCTTGAAAAAAATTTAAAGGATGCTGGGATTGCCAAAGTAGAGATTGATAGAAATAATAAAAGATGCGAAGTTATAGTACATACGTCAAAACCAGGTGTTATGATTGGTAAAGGTGGCGAAGAAATCGAAAAACTTAAGAAAAATCTAACTAAATTAGTAGATGAAGCGATTCAAGTTTCGATTGTGGATATCAAGCAACCTGATCTTAATGCTCAGTTAGTGGCTGATTCTATAGCTAATCAAATTAGTAATAGGGCATCATTTAGAATGGCTCAAAAGCGAGCAATTAGAAACGCTAGACGAGCAGGAGCTAAAGGTATTAAAACAATGGTTTCTGGACGTTTAGGTGGAGCTGATATGGCACGTAGTGAGGGCTATACAGAAGGAACAATTCCACTTCATACTTTAAGAGCTGATGTAGATTATGCAGTTAGTGAAGCAGATACAACTTATGGAAAAATTGGTGTTAAAGTATGGATATACAAAGGAGAAATACTTCCTTCAAAAAAGGTAAAAGGAGGTAATTAATATGTTAATACCAGCGAGAACAAAATATCGTCGTGTTCATAGATTACCTTATGAAGGAACTTCACGTGGTAATCGTGAATTACATTTTGGTGATTATGGCTTAATGGCAAAAGAAGGAGCTTGGATTACAGCTAATCAAATAGAAGCAGCCCGTATTGCTATGACACGTTACATGAAACGTGGAGGAAAAGTTTGGATTAATATATTTCCACATATGCCTTTGACAAAGAAACCAATTGGAACTCGTCAAGGAAAAGGTAAAGGTAATGTTGAAGGGTGGGTAGCTGTTGTTAAAGAAGGTAAGATCATGTTTGAAATTGCCGGTGTTAGTGAAGAAGTAGCACGTGAAGCATTACGTCTAGCTAGTCATAAATTACCAATTACAACAAAATTTGTAACAAGAGAAAATGGTGGTGAAAAGAATGAAGGTTAATGAAATTAGAAAACTAACCACTGATGAAATTAACAAAAAGATTAAGGAAACAAAGGAAGAATTATTTAATTTACGATTCCAACAAGCAACAGGAAATTTAGAAAAACCTTCAAGAATTAGAGAGTTAAGACACACCGTAGCCAGAATGAAGACCGTTTTAAAAGAACGGGAACATGAGTTAGATAATTAGGAGGTTAGTATGGACAAAAAAAATAAACGTGAATTTGTTGGAAAAGTTATAAGCGCTACCAATAATAAAACTATTACAGTTTTGGTAGAAACATATAAAGAACACTCTAAATATGGAAAAAGAGTAAAATATTCTAAAAAATATACTGCTCATGATGAAAGCAATAAGGCCAAAGTTGGCGATACAGTACGTATCGTAGAAACCAAGCCAATTTCTAAAACAAAACGTTTCTATTTAAAAGAAATAGTGATGGAAGCGGTAATTTTATAGAGCTTAGAATTAGGTGAAGGAGGAATAATTATGTTACAACAAGAAAGCCGGTTAAAAGTTGCTGATAACTCAGGAGCGCGCGAACTATTAGTTATTCGAGTGCTAGGAGGAAGCAAAAGAAAAACTGGTAATATAGGAGACATCGTTGTTGGTACAGTAAAAAATGCTACACCGAATGGTACTATTAAAAAAAGCAAAGTTGTTAAAGCCGTTATTGTTAGAAGTAAATTTGGTGTTCGTCGTGATGATGGAAGCTATATTAAATTTGATGATAATGCTTGTGTAATCATTAGAGATGATAAGAGTCCAGTTGGAACTCGTATCTTTGGACCAGTGGCTCGTGAAATTCGTGATGCAGGTTATACCAAAATCGCGTCATTAGCGAAAGAAGTGCTATAAGGAGGATATTATGAACTTTAAAGTAGGAGACAAAGTTGTAGTAATATCTGGTTCTAGTAAGGGTAAAGAAGGAAAAATTATTAAAACATTAAGAAATGAGAACAAGGTCATTGTTGAAGGTGTTAACATTGTTAAGAAGCATAAAAAAGGTAATGGAAATGAAACAGGTGGAATTTTGGAAACTGAAGCTCCAATTCATGCCTCAAATGTTATGATAATTGATCCATCTACTAAGAAGAAAACTAGAATTGGACATACAATCGATGAAAAAACTAAGAAAAAAGTAAGAATCAGTAAAAAATCAAACGAGAAGCTTGATTAATTGAAAGGAGGGTAATAGATATATGAACCGCCTAAAAGAAAAATACTTAAAAGAAGTTGTTCCAAGTTTAATGGAAAAACATAATTATAAAACAATTATGGAAGTACCAAAATTAGAAAAAATTGTTATTAATATGGGAGTAGGAGATGCAACAACTAATTCTAAATTATTAGATGCAGCTGTTAATGATTTAACTTTAATCTCTGGTCAAAAGCCGGTAATTACTAAGGCTAAAAAGTCTATTGCAGGATTTAAGGTGCGTGAAGGACAATCTATTGGTTGTAAAGTTACTTTACGTGGAGAAAACATGTATAACTTTATGGACAAATTAGTTTCGATTGGATTACCTCGTGTACGTGATTTTAGAGGTGTTAGTCCAAGGGCTTTTGATGGTCGAGGAAATTATACATTAGGAATTAAAGAACAATTGATTTTCTCTGAAATTGAATATGATAACGTTGTAAAAATTCGTGGAATGGATATTGTGTTCGTAACCACGGCAAAATCTAATGAGGAAGCTTATGATTTATTAAGTGGACTTGGAATTCCTTTTAGAAAGTAATTGGAGGGTAAAAATGGCAAAAAAAAGTATGATAGTAAAAGCTAATAGAAAGCCAAAATTTAAAGTGAGAGAATATACGCGCTGTGCTCGTTGTGGACGTCCTCATGCCGTAATGAGTAAGTTCGGTATCTGTCGTATTTGCTTTCGTGAATTAGCACATAAAGGACAAATACCAGGTGTAAAGAAATCAAGTTGGTAATTTGGGAAGGAGGAATTTAAATGGCTGTAGTAACTGATACAATCGCAGATATGTTAACACGTATTCGTAATGCTAATCAAATGCATTATAAAGAAGTTAGTGTACCATCTTCTAACTTGAAACTTGAATTGGCAAGAATTTTAAAAGAAGAGGGTTTTATTGAGGATTATAAGTTATTAGATGATAGTGTACAAAAGATGATTGTTTTGACTTTGAAATATGGACAAAATAAGGAAAGAGTAATTACAGGATTAAAGAGAATTTCAAAGCCAGGGCTTAGAGTGTATGCGAAAAACAATGAAATTCCTAAAGTATTGAATGGTTTGGGAATTGCAATAATATCTACCTCAAAGGGTATTATGACTGATAAACAAGCAAGAAAACTTAATGTAGGTGGAGAAGTTTTAGCTTATATTTGGTAAAAATTGAAATATAAGGAGGTGTCAATATGAGCCGTATTGGAAATAGGAAAATTGTGGTACCAGAGGGAGTGACGGTAAGTATTAGTGATAATATTATAACAGTTACTGGACCTAAGGGTACTTTGACTACACACTCAATAGATGATATTACATTGAAGCAAGATGGTGATACATTAACTCTAGAAAGAGCTAATGATCAAATTAAAACTAAAGCAATGCATGGAACCATTAATGCTAATGTGATGAACATGATTACAGGTGTTACTAAAGGTTTTGAAAAAAGTTTAGAAATAATCGGTGTTGGATATCGTTTTAATGTTAAAGGTAATCAGTTGGTTATCAATGCTGGATATTCACATCCAGTAGAGATGGATATTCCTAAGGGAATTGAAGTTACTGCTTCAAGTAATACAGAAATCACTATTAAAGGAATTGATAAAATATTAGTAGGTGAATTTGCCGCTAATGTTCGTAAAGTTAGACCACCTGAACCATATAAGGGTAAAGGTATTCGTTATAAAGATGAATATGTTCGTCGTAAAGAAGGAAAGAAAGCTGCTTAATAGGATGAAGGGAGAAAGATACATATGATAAAAAAAGAATCTCGCAATAAAATGCGTGTAGTACGGCATTCACGTGTTAGAAAAAATATCTTTGGTACTGTTGATGTGCCAAGACTAAATGTATTTCGTTCTAATGCAGGTATTTATGCTCAAATTATTGATGATGAAACAGCTACAACACTTGTTTCTGCTTCTTCATTAGATAAGACATTAAATTTATCTAATGGTGGCAATATTAAAGCAGCAGAAAAAGTAGGTGAATTGCTTGCTTTAAAAGCTAAGGAAGCAGGTATTAAGAAAGTAGTATTTGATAGAGGTGGATATCTTTATCATGGTCGTGTAAAAGCATTAGCAGATGCTGCACGAGAAAATGGATTAGAATTTTAGAAGGAGGGTACTATGCAAAATAGAAAAATGGCCCCACGTAAACAAGAAAAGACACTTGAAGAATTAGTAATTGAGATTAAAAGTGTTGTAAAAGTTAATAAAGGTGGACGTCAACGTCGTTTCTCAGCTACCGTAGTCGTTGGGGATAGAAAAGGTCAAGTTGGATTAGGTATTGGTAAGGCAAACGAAGTACCTGATGCAATTAAGAAAGCAATACAAGCCGCTAATAAAAATCTTATAAGAATACCATTGATAGATGGTAGAACGATTGCTCACGAAGCCATAGGAACATCAGGTGCAGCTAGGGTTATTGTTAAGCCAGCACCAGCGGGAGCTGGAATTATTGCTGGAGGTGCAGTAAGAGCTGTTTTGGAACTTGCGGGAGTTCATGATATTTCTTCTAAATCACTTGGATCAAGAACTAAATTAAATATGGCTACAGCAACTATTGATGCTTTAAAATCAATAAAAACACCAGAACAAGTTGCTAAATTGCGTGGAAAAACAAAAGAGGAGATATTAGGATAATGAAGTTACATGAATTACAAAAAAATCCTGGAGCTACACAAGTTAAAAAACGTGTAGGACGTGGACCAGGGAGTGGTTTAGGAAAAACAAGTGGCCGTGGTTATAAAGGTCAAAAAGCTCGTAGTGGTGGTAGTATTAATCCTGTATTTGAAGGAGGACAATTACCATTATATAGACGTTTGCCAAAAAGGGGATTTAGTAATTACTTATTTAAAAAAGAGTATGCTGTTATCAATTTAGATGATTTAAATCGTTTTAAAGATGGAACAGTTGTTACACCAGCTCTTTTAAAAGAAAGTGGATTAGTTAAAAAACAATTAAGTGGTGTAAAAGTATTAGGGGAAGGTAAGTTAGAAAAGAAGCTAACTATTCAAGCTCATAAATTTTCAGCTAGCGCTTTAGAAAAGATTAATGAATCAGGAAGTAAAGCTGAGGTGATTTAGCATGTTAAAAACCATCAAGCAATTGTTTGCTCCTACTAATAAAGATTTAAGGAAGCGATTGTTATTTACATTATTTGGTTTAGCTATTTTTATAGTTGGAACACAGGTTAGGGTTCCTGGAACTCAAGATTTAACTAGTAGTTTAGGTTTCCTAGAACTAATTAATGTCATGGGTGGAGGAGCTTTAAAGAATTTTTCAATATTTGCTTTGGGAGTAATGCCTTATATTTCGGCTTCAATTGTAACACAGTTATTACAGATGGATATTGTTCCTTACTTTTCAGATTTGAAAAAGCAGGGTCATGTTGGACGTCAAAAGATGAATCAAATTACTAGATATATAGGTATTGCCTTAGCGTTTGTTGAAGGATATGCATTTTCATTTGCTGTATTAGGTAAATCACAAGATCCATTAAAATATTTAATGGTAGCCATTATTTTAACAGCAGGAACAGCTTTCCTTTTATGGTTAGGAGATCAAATTACTCAAAAAGGTCTTGGAAATGGTGTTAGTTTAATTATCATGGCTGGTATTATTGCAACTTTACCACAGATGTTTATTCAAGCATTCACTGGTTTAGTTAATTTTGATACTACTAGTTCTACTATAGTTGGAATATTATTATTTGTTTTGTTTGTGATAGTTTATTTAGCTATTATAATTGGAGTTATTTTTGTTCAAGAAGCAGAACGGAGAATTCCTATTCAATA
>CANROU010000009.1 GCA_947632325.1 uncultured Bacilli bacterium | reverse complement strand
GCTTATAATTGTTTAAAAAGAGCAGGAATTCATACTTTGCAAGATTTGGTAAATAAGAGTGAAACTGACATGATGAAGATTCGTAATTTAGGTAAAAAATCATTAAAAGAAGTATTGGATAAGATTAAAGAATTAGGATTAATCTTGCGTGATGAAGATTAAGATGTAAGGAGGGAAAGTTATGGCATATAGAAAACTAGGACGAACTAACAAACATAGAAGAAGTATGCTTGCTACTTTAACAAAACAAGTTATATTAAATGAAAAAATTACAACTACAGAAACTAGAGCTAAAGAAGTTCGTAAGTTTGTTGATAAAATGATTACCTATGGTAAAGATGGAAGTCTAGTGGCTCGTAGGAAAGCTCTTGCTTTTGTTCATAATGATAAAAAGGTAGTAGATAAAGTATTTAACGAATTAAAAGATCGTTATCAAGACCGTAATGGCGGATATACAAGAATTTTAAAATTGGATGAACGTCGTGGAGATGATTCACTTATGGTAATATTAGAACTAGTTAAATAACTAGTTTTTTGCTTTTTTTGGGAGGAAAATATAATAAACAATATCTTCTAAAGTGTTTTTTTGATATAATGTTTTTAGGTGGTGGTTTGAATGAAGGCGTTGATTACCGGAGCATCTAGTGGTATTGGTCGTGAAATGGCTAAGTACTTAAGTGAACTGGGATGCAACTTGATTTTAGTAGCTCGTGATAAAGAAAAATTAGAACAATTACAAAGCGAACTTAAAAGTAAAAGCCAAATTATTGTCTTAGATTTAAGTAGCGAACAAAAAGTAAAAGAGTTGTATGTATTATGTCGAAATTATGATATAGATATTTTGATTAATAATGCTGGCTTTGGTGATTGTGGGTATTTTACAAGTACGGATTTAAGTAATGAATTAAATATGTTAGATGTAAATATTAGGGCTGTTCATATTCTTACTAAGATGTTTTTAAGAGATATGAAGAAAAAAAATCATGGCTATATTTTAAATGTTGCCTCTACTGCGGCTTTCCAACCAGGGCCGTTAATGGCAACTTATTATGCGACAAAAGCCTATGTTTTACATTTAACGGAAGCTATTAATGAAGAGTTACGTAGAATTAAGAGCCAGGTTTGTATTTCGTGCCTTTGTCCAGGCCCTGTTGATACTAATTTTAATAATGTGGCTAATGTGGAATTTAAGTTAAAAGGATTTAGTGCTGAAAGGGTAGCTAAAATAGCTATCGATGAGATGTTTAAAGGAAAAATGTTAATTATCCCTGGTTTTAAGATGAAATGTGTAAAATTCTTTTCGCGATTTTTATCTGATCGCGCTTTGCTTAAAATGGCATATAAAATTCAAAGAAGTAAAAAAGCAAATCCAAAAAGTTAAATTAATAGGTATGGGGGTATAACGTGAAAAAATTACTAAAGATTACCAATTTTAATTATCAAAATATTTTCCACAATTTTTCTTTAGAGCTTCAAGAAGGTAATATTACAATGATATCTGGTAATAATAAATGTGGTAAGACTACACTTATTAAAGCTATAGGGCAAATTATTCCTACAATTGACACTATTGAATATACTTTTGGCGATCCTTTTATAAAACAAGAAAATATAGGAATATCATTATCTTTAGCGGATGATTACGGGAATCAAACAGTTTTAAATGTATTACAAAATGATGAAGATGAAAAGGTAACCATCGCTAAATGTCATAAAGCGGCGTCTTTTTGTTTAATAACAGATATATTGGAAAACAAAGTAAATGAATTAAATGCTTGGGATAAATTAAGAGTTTGGTTAGCTAAGGAATTATTGTTAAAACCTAAATTATTATTGTTGGATGATCCCTGTCTTTTTTTAACACATGATGAGAGTAGGGCTTTTTTGCAGTTACTTTTAAAGGTTCACCAAAAATTAAAGTGTACTATAGTTATGACTACTAGTTCTCTTTGTGATACTACAATTGCTGATTATTTATATATTTTAAATAAGGGTAAAATAGTGCTAGAAGGTGATCCTGTGGCGGTTTATAAGGAAGAACATATATTAAATCGCCTTGGGCTTAAGATACCTTTTATGGTAGATTTATCTTTGAAATTGCAATTTTATAATCTTATAGATGAAATTGATTTAGATATTGAAAGTATGGTGGATGATTTATGGCCATTGGATTAAAAAATTTTTCATGTCAATGTGAAGATGTTAAGATTTATAAAGAGAATATAGTTATACCACTTCATAAGGTTATTGGTATTATAGGTCCAGCTAAAAGTTTATTGTTAAAAACCTTAAATGGGCAAATAGATTATAGTGGCAGTATATATTACAAAGGACAAAGACA
Source organism: uncultured Bacilli bacterium (assembly GCA_947632325.1). Classification (GTDB taxonomy): domain Bacteria; phylum Bacillota_I; class Bacilli_A; order RF39; family UBA660; genus CANPXY01. The sequence goes on along the minus strand of CANROU010000009.1, from coordinate 41,159 downwards.
ATCAAAAAAAGATACATTACTATATGCTGAAACAGGTTATGTTGGAAATGATTTTCAATATCCTGATTTTATTCAAACAGTCGAAGAATATTTTTGTTATTTATGGCAGCGAACAGGAAAAACTTTACAGACTAGGGATAAAAAGATGAAAGAGGCCTTGAAGATCGTGGGTTTAACGCCAGAATATTTTAAACGTAATATAACAGGATTATCTTTTAGTGAAAAGAAATTAGTTCAATTGGCTGGGTGTATGTTGTTAAATCCGTCTATTATCCTGTTGGATAATGTATTAGTTGGTTTTGATAAATTAGTTCAAAAACGTCTAGCAAAGTTATTTAAATTATTAATAGAGAAATATCATAAAACGGTTATTATTGGAACTAGTGATAGTGATTATATATATCAATATACTGACTACTGTATAATTCTTACAGACGAAAAAGTTAGTCAAGGAGAGACTCAAAAAGTATTTGAAGATGTTTCGTTTTTGATAAAACATAATATTGATGTTCCAGAAATTGTTTGTTTTACTTATTTGGTTAGAGAAAAAAAACATATAAAATTAGGATATCATAAGGATGTACGTGATCTAATGAAGGATATATACAAGCATGTTGATTTGAAAATAAAGGAATGATTTAATGAAAAGATATTATATAGAATTTTCTTATGATGGTAGTAATTTTAAAGGATATCAAATACAGCCAGGATTAAGAACGATTCAAGAAGAGTTACAAAAAACTCTAAAAAAAATAAATAATAATAAAATAACTTTGGTTCACGCTTCAGGTAGGACTGATAAAAAAGTGCATGCCTATAAGCAAACGGCTCATTTTGATTTGGATATAAAAATTACTACTGACAAGCTAAAAAGGGCCTTAAATAGTTATTTACCTAATGATATATATGTTTACAATGTTAAAGAAGTGCCTTTAGATTTCCATGCTAGATATAATGTTAAAAGTAAAAAATATATTTATAAAATAAATTTGGGAGAATATTGTCCAACAGATAGAAATTATGTATATCAATGTTGTCATAAATTGAATATTAAAGCGATGCGGTTGGCTATTACTTATTTTGAAGGGACTCATGATTTTAGAGCTTTTGTTACAGAAAATAAAGAAAAAAGCAACTGTGTTAGAACTATATATAAAGCAAGTATCAAGAAAAGTAAGATGAAAGAAAATCAATATGAAATTTGTTTTATAGGCACAGGTTTTTTAAAATATCAAGTAAGAAATATGGTTGGTATGCTTATTAAAATAGGAGAGGGAAAAAGCAAACCTCGTGATATTGTGGATATTTTAGAAAATCCTGATTGTTTAGCAGTGATACACAAGGCACCAGCGGAAGGATTATATTTGGCAGATGTTTGTTATGATGTGATAATGTAAAGGTTAATTCTTGTATTAAAAGGATTAGTGGGGTATAATAAATAAAAATGCATAATATATAAATAGCTATGATTTATTAATAATTTTTCGTTATATGGAAGTGATGATAATATGCGATTATATAATACGTTAACTAAGACGGTGGAAGAATTTATACCGCATGAAAAAGGAAAAGTTAAATTTTATACTTGTGGACCTACGGTATATCATGATCAACATATTGGGAATATGCGTAATTATATAGGACATGATATTTTGGATAAAACTTTAAGATATTTAGGTTATGACGTGTTAAGAGTAATGAATATTACGGATGTTGGCCATTTGACTAGCGATGCTGATTCAGGTGAAGATAAAATGGTTAAAAGCGCTAAGGAAAAACAAATGTCTGTGATGGAAGTTGCTAAATATTATACTAAGCAATTTTTTAAAGATTTTGAATTGTTGAATAATCGTGTTCCTGATGTAGTAGCACCAGCAACAGAACATATAGATGATTATATTAAAATGATTGAAAAATTATTAGCTAAAGGATATGCTTATCAAAGCGGGGGTAATATTTATTTTGATGTTTCTAAAGTAGAAGATTATTATCATCTTACAAATCATAAAGAGGATGAAATGGTTGTAGGTGCACGTGAAGGAGTATCATTTGATGATAATAAACGTAATCAAGCTGATTTTGCTTTATGGTTTACTAAATCAAAATTTGATGAACAAGATTTAAAATGGGATTCACCGTTTGGATTAGGATATCCTGGTTGGCACATAGAATGTTCGGCTATTAGTATTCACTATTGTGGGGAATATTTAGACATTCATGGAGGAGGAGTAGATAATATTTTTCCACATCATACTAACGAGATAGCACAAAGTGAAAGTTATTTAGGTCATAAATGGTGTAATTATTGGTTTCATAATGAGCATTTATTAGATGAAAGTGGTAAAATGAGCAAAAGTAAAGGAGCAACCCTTACCGTATCATTATTGAAAGAAAAAGGTTATGATCCCTTAGCATATCGCTTTATGTGTTTAAATAGTCATTATCGTAAACAGATTGTATTTAGTTATGATAATTTGGATAATGCTGCTAAAGCTTATACAAAATTAAAAAGAAGAATTAATAGTTTACAGGATATAGGCGAAGTCGATAACAAAGAATTTACTAAATGGAATAATATGTTTATTGATTGCCTGGAGGATGATTTGAATATACCTAATGCGATTACTTTGCTTTTTGATTTACTCAAAAGTAATGTTAATCAGTGTACTAAAAGGAAATTAATAGAAAATTTTGATCAGGTATTGTCTTTAGATTTATTGAATGATGAAAAGATGGTGGTTGATGATGAAATTATTAATATGATTAAATTAAGGGAACAAGCAAAGAAAAATAAGGATTTCGCTCTAGCAGATAAAATACGTAATGAACTTTTAGAAAAAGGAATTAAGATTATGGATAGTCGCGAAGGGACTAAATTTGAGAAAATATAAAGGAGGAAATATATGCCATATTATTATTTTGGATATGATTTAATTGGATGGATTTTAGTTGGAGTTGGTGCCATAATAACTATTGTAGCGGATGTTTATGTTAATAACTCATACAGAAAGTACAAAAGAGTAAAATTACAAACAGATATCACTGGTTGTGAAGTAGCCAGAAAAATATTGGACGCTAATGGACTTAAAGATGTTTATGTGGTAGAGACTAAAGGTGTTTTATCTGATCATTATGATCCAACACGAAAGACTATTAGGCTTTCAAAGGATATTTTTCATGGAAATAGCATAGCTTCAGCTTCAGTAGCGGCACATGAAGTTGGACATGCTTTGCAAGATAAAACGGGATATAAATTTATGAGAATTAGGAGTTTTTTAATTCCGTTTACTAATTTTGGTTCTAAGTTTGGTTATATAGCTTTATTAATTGGTTTGATTTTTGGTTTAACAGATATTGCTTGGGCTGGAATTGGGTTATTGTTGTTAATTGTGTTGTTTCAATTAGTTACTTTACCAGTGGAGTTTAATGCTTCCTTTAGAGCTGGTCTACAGCTTGATAAATTAGGTATATTAAATTTAGATGAGCAAAAAGAAAGTAAAAAGATGTTGCGTTCTGCAGCTTATACTTATGTGGCATCTTTAGCGACGACTCTTTTAGAAATATTGCGTTTGTTATTAATTGTAATTGCTAGAGGGAGAGATGATTGATAGTTAGTATACGCTAAATTAAAAGGTATGTTTTCATATCTTTTTTTGTTGATAGAGTATATGATATAATTTAGCTGGGTGATGAATATGAATACCAAGGAAATAAACGTTTTGGTATTGGCTTATTTAGGGGATACTATATATGAAGATTATATTCGTAAATATTTAATAAAAAAAGGTATTGCTAATGTTAACGATTTACAAAAGAGTGCAGTAAAATACGTAAGCGCTAAAGGTCAAGCTGAGTTTTTACAAAGGTTAATTGATATGCAAATATTTAGTGATGATGAAATTAATATTATAAAACGAGCTCGTAATTATAAAACAACATCACATCCTAAAAATTGTGATATTCTTACGTATAAACATGCCACAGGATTAGAAGCTTTAATTGGATATTTAGAATTAGAGCAACGGCGAGATAGAATTGATATGATTATGAAAATAATATTGGAGGGATAAGATGTTAGTATATGGTCGAAAAGTAGCAGTTGAATTATTAAATAGTAATGTAGTTATTAAAAAAATATTTTTACAACAAGATTTTGATGATAAAACAATAAATTCGTTATTGCAAAATAAAAAAATTCCTATTGTTTATAAAACAAAAAAAGAATTAGATAAACTTGCAGAAACTTCTCATCAGGGTATAATGCTAGACATAGAGGACTACAAGTACTACAATTTATCGTCTTTGCTTGAAAAAGAAGATAATTCTTTTTTGGTTCTTTTGGATCATTTAGAGGATCCACACAATTTGGGAGCAATCATTCGTACGTGTGAAGCTGCAGGGGTAAATGGTATTATTTTGCCAAAAGATCGAGGAGTAAAGATTACCTCTACAGTTATGAAAACTTCAGCAGGAGCACTTACTAATATGGATCTGTGTTTAGTAAGCAATGTAGCTCAAACTATAAAAAAATTACGACAAGAAGGATATTGGATTGTTGGCACTGATATGCAAGGTCAAGATTATAGAACTATTGATTATAATGGTAAAATTGTTTTGATTATTGGTAATGAAGGTCATGGTATGAGTAGAATTGTCAAAGAATCGTGTGATTTTGTAGCAAGTATTCCTATGAAAGGTAAAATTAATAGTTTGAACGCCTCTGTAGCTTCAGGTATTATGATATATGAGGTGATTCGAAACAGAAAGTAGGAATTATGGATTATAAAAATATTAATGATTATGAAATACTTTATTTAATAGAAGAAAATATGGAAGATGCCCAGGTGCTTCTTTATAATAAATATCGTCCGCTTATATTATCTATAGCTAATAAATATTTTAAAATTATTGAGGGTTGTAGTTTAGAGATGGAGGATTTAATACAAGAAGGGTATATTGGTTTAGATAGAGCTTTAAAAAAATATTCAACAAACAGAAACTGTTTATTTTATACTTTTGCTATTTTGTGTATAGAAAGACAAATGCAAACAGCTATTCGCAATCAACAAAATAACAAAAATAATATATTAAATAATGCGGTTTCTTTAGAAAATACTTTACCTCTTTCTGATATGGTTATAGGGGATACTCTTGAAGATAATTCTATTATTGATCCTTTAAATTTTATATTACAGAAGGAAAAAGAAATAAAATTAATTCATTTTCAACATGATTTATCAATAGTGCAAGCTCAGGTATTTCAGTTAAGATATCAAGGTTTTACTTATAATGAAATTGCTCAATTATTGGATTTGAGTAAAAAAAGTGTTGATAGTCATTTAGTTAGAATCAGACAAAAACTTCGTAATTCTGGATTACGTTATTCTATTTAATACAAAAAATATTGTTTTTTAATATTTTTTATTATAAAATGATAATAGGTGAATAGTATGAATTTGGAACAATGGTTTTCTGCTAGGCCATCACAAGAAGATATGAGAGAAATGTTTTTGCGGATGGATGAACAAATGAAAAATATTCATAGTAAAGGTTGTTATGTTAGTAGTTTTGAACCTCGCAATATAATGCTTAATGGGTTAACACCTAGTTTTAATGTTGGTAAAATGGATAAATACAATTATCAACAAATGATGAATAATGATGTTTTTCGTTTTGCTTTTATGAATGTGGCAGCTTATTCTAATTGTTTAAATTATTTAAGGCCTTCTTTTTTAAAAGAACATTTTGATGAGTTTATACCTTTTTTGCCTGTTCAAGATCGTATTTATTATAAGAGTGTTATTATGGAAAATAATTTTTCTTATTTAAGTGACTATCAAGCAGCATTAGTTAGTCAGGGAGAAAATAATCAAAATTTTACTGGAAGTAATAATGGTAAGGCTCATGGTTCTTATACTAAATCTACATCTGTAGGTAAAATGTATGCAGAGGAAATACTAGATACTAAAGCTTATATTAATATTACAGTATTATCTGTGTTGATAATTACGACGGTTCTCATAACCATGTTGGTGGTTATGTCGACTGCTATTAAATAGTGTTGTAGTTAATTCGTATTTTATATGCGAATTTTTTTGTTAAAAAATATTGACGAAAAAATGGGCTTGTGGTATATTAAATTCAACACGAAAGAGTGTTTTTATTTTGATTTAATCATATAATGAAAAGATGGTGGGTATATGAAAAAAGAAACAGAAAATACAGTAAAGAAAGAAATTGTTACTAAAAAGACAAAACAAGTAAATCCAGCAAATCAAAAGAAGGATGTAAAAAAGTCTAAAAAAAGTAAAACTAAAAAAGAAAAAAAGAGTCTTATAAAACGTTTAACAGGGTTTATGAAGGATGTTAGAAAGGAAATGCAGAAAGTTCATTGGCCAAGTAAAAAAGAGATGGTTAAATATTCTATTGCTACTCTTGTCTTTGTAATTTTCTTTTCTTTATTCTTTTATATAATTGATATTATTTTTGCGTTTGTAAAATCTTTATTTTAAGGTGGTGAATAAATTGGAAAAACAATGGTTTGTAGTGAATACTTATTCAGGGCATGAGAATAAAGTAAAAGAAAAGTTGGAAATGCGTGCTGAATCTATGGATATGAAGGATAATATTTTTCGAGTTATTGTACCAGAGCAAAAAGAAATAGAAATAAAAGATGGTGTTCAAAAGGAAAAAATTAGAAAAATGTTTCCAGGGTATATTTTAGTAGAAATGGTCATGAGTGATGAAGCATGGTATGTTGTTAGAAATACACCAGGGGTTACAGGATTTATTGGATCTAGTGGAAAAGGGGCTAAACCTACACCTTTGCAACCTTATGAAGTGGATAAGATATTAGGTAACATGGGTATTAGTCGTTTGGATGTTGATAAAGAATTAGTACCAGGGACTAAGGTTAAAATTATTTCAGGACCATTTACAGGAATGTATGGTGTTGTGGATTCAATTGATTTAGCAACCCAAAAAATTATGTTATTGGTAGACCTATTTGGGCAGGAAACTTCTGTTGAAGCTGAATTTGCTCAAATCCAGAAAGCATAAAAATATTGCAATTTTAACATAATTATGTTATTATTTAAGGGCTATATTATTTAATATAGATAAATCAGTGGGAAGCGCGGACAAAAGCTATTAGAACCACTCGCGAAAACGCGAAAACGAAAAAAATATAGGAGGTGTTTTTCGTGGCAAAAGAAGTTGTCAAAAAAATTAAGTTACAAGTACCTGCGGGAAAAGCAACCCCAGCACCACCAGTTGGAACGGTGTTAGGACCAGCGGGGATTAATTTACAAGAATTTTGTACAAAATATAATGATGCTACACGTGATAAGATGGGAGATATTTTGCCAGTTGAAATTTCTGTATATGATGATAGAAGTTTCGATTTTGTCATCAAGACCCCACCTACACCATTTCTTTTAAAGAAATATGCTAAACTTGACAAAGGATCTGTTAAAGGGGCGAATCAAACAGTGGCTACGCTTACTAAAGAACAAATTCGTGAAATTGCTGAAATTAAATTACCAGATCTTAATGCATATGATGTAGAATCAGCTATGCTTATTGTGGAAGGAACAGCTAGAAATATGGGAATTGCCGTTAAAGGTGTTAATGATAAGGAATTAGCTGAACAAGCCAAAGAAGCTGCTGAAGAGGAAAAAGAAATGGCTGCTCGTGAAGCTGAACTTGAACAGATGGAAGCTGAAGTTACTCATGCTGCACCTGAAGTTGAAGTCGTAACTGAAAAAGAAGATAAAGAAGAAGTAGAAAATAAGGAATAATAAAGATAAATAGGTTAATAACCTTGTGGAAGGATGTCCGCTCCGCTAGACCACATAAGGAGGAAAATCATGAAGAAAAGAAGTAAAAAATACGTTGCGGCTTTAGAAAAATTAGAGAAGGGCAAAGCTTATTCTAAGGAAGAAGCCGTAAAATTAGTAAAAGAAACTTCACCAAGTACTTTTGATGGTACAGTTGAAGTAGCAATTCGTCTTAACTTAGATACTAAAAAAGCTGATCAACAGTTAAGAGGAGCTATTGTTTTACCAAAAGGAACAGGTAAAACTCAAAAGGTTTTAGTAATTGCTAAAGAAGAAAATGCGAAGAAGGCACTTGAGGCAGGAGCTGATTATGCCGGTGGCGCTGAAATGTTAGAAAAGATTGAAAAGGAAAATTGGTTTGATTTCGATACGATGATTGCAACCCCTGATATGATGCCTTTACTTGGTAAATTAGGACGTGTTTTAGGACCTAAGGGTTTAATGCCAAATCCTAAAACTGGAACAGTTACAGTAGATGTTCAAAAAGCTGTTATGGAAGTAAAAGCTGGTAAGGTAGAATATCGTACTGATAGTTTTGGTAATATTCATGGCGTTATTGGAAAAGCATCATTTAGTGAAGCTGATTTGCTTGAAAACTTAGACGCTTTCATTGCTCAAATCATGAAAATTAAGCCAACTACCGTAAAAGGTGATTATATAAAGAATATTGCTATTTCTTCAACCATGGGACCTGGAATTAAAATAGCAATTAATTCCTTTGACAAGTAGTAAAAAATAGAATATAATAAATTTGATTTATTGGTGCCATAGACAGTAGGTATAAACGTAAATCCTACCGAGGAACTAAATTCTTTTAGAGAGTTCTCATGTCTATTGGTGTGAGAACTTTTTATATGGCGCATTAAATAGAAAGAAGGTGTTTTATGGCAAGTGCCAAGATTTTAGCCGAAAAGCAAAAGACGATTGATGAGATTAAATCATGTGTCAACTCAGCAGCATCAATTGTTCTGTTTGATTACCGTGGTATGACAGACAGTGAAATCAAGCAATTGCGAAGCGAATTGAGAAAAAATGGAGCTAATTATAAAGTGTATAAAAATACATTAATGGCTCGTGCTTTCGCTGACTTGAAACTAGATCTTAACGAAGGATTAGTTGGACCAAGTGCTCTAGCTTATAGTACTGATCAGATTGCGCCAATTAAGACGTTAAGTGATTTTGCCAAAGATCATCCAGCGTTAACTTTAAAAGCAGGAATTGTGGATGGTAATTATGCTGATGAGGCAAAATTGAAAGAGTATGCAACAATACCATCAAGAGAAGGATTGCTTACAATGCTTGCTGGTGGCATGATTGGTTTAGTAAGAGATTTATCAATCTGCTTAGATTTATATTCAAAACAAAAAGAAAATTAATTTAGAAAATATAAGGAGGAATAAAGAATGGCTAAATTAACAAAAGATGAATTTATCAGTGCTTTAAAAGAAATGAACCTTTTAGAAATTAAGGAATTAGTAGATGCAATGAAGGAGGAATTTGGTGTTGATCCATCTGCTGTAGCGGTTGCTGCTGCTCCAGCTGGAGGAGAAGCAGCTAGTGAGGGACCTAGTTCTGTTAGTGTTATCTTAACTGAAGCTGGAGCTGCTAAAGTGGCTGTAATTAAAGTAATTCGTGAAATAACAGGTCTTGGATTAAAAGAATCTAAAGACATTGCTGATGCCGCTGGTTCTGTTGTAAAAGAAAACATTTCTGTTGATGAAGCAAATGATATTAAAGCTAAGCTTGAAGAAGCTGGAGCTACTGTAGAAATTAAATAATAGAATTTCAAAGCGAACTGTAAAGTTTGCTTTTTTTGTGATTTGAGGAGAGGTGATTTTTTATATCAAGTGATATACGATATGAAATAGATTTAATAAAATATAAAAAGATAATTATAGTAAATTTCATCAGTCATCAAGATTGTTTTCTTAACTATGGTCTGCCTCAACACTTACAGCTAACAACCATAGGTAATAATACTTCCAAAATAGAGGAAATTATGTTATAATAGTGCTTATTTAGAGGAGGAATATATAGTATGAAGAAGGTTAGTAGTAGTGATATTATATCTCATATTGATAAAATGAGAGGTTATATGAGCGATGCTCAAGTGATTGACTATTTTGAAAAATCTGTATTGGCTGCTAAAAATCCAGAATTATCTTGTTGGTTTGCCCTAAATATAAAAGGAGCAGATGTACTAGCGCATGGTCAAGTTGTAATAAAAAGTAAGGATCCAGAGTATAATTATGTTCTTGCTGAAAAATTGACAAATGATTGTATGCTGTCTGCAAACTGTAGCATTTTGGACCGATATGGTAGTTGGTGGACTACTGTAAAGGCCGAGATAAGAGCACATTGTCAAGCAGTGATAGAAAGTGGGGATCCAGAGTACAATTATCGTTGTGCTATGTATATAGAAGAAGCAGATAAGAAAGCCCATTGTCAAGCAGTGATAGAAAGTAGGAATCCAGAGTACAATTACCGTTGCGCTCTAAATATAGAAGAAGCAGATATACCGGCACATAAAAAAGCGATTGAAGAAGGTCCAAAAAGTCGTGATAAAAAACGATATCTAAAGAAGATCTCAGCATTACTTTCTAATACAGAAATTATCAATCAGAAAATCTTGTCATTAAAACCAAAAGAATTTAAGATGGGCAAATAGTCCATCTTTTTTGTGTACTTGTTTGCTGTTTCGTAGCATGTTATAATATGAAAATGAAAGAGGTACTGATAATGGAAAAGGAAAAGGTTGTATTAATAACAGGATCTAGTAGTGATATTGGGCAAATGATAGCTCAAAAATTTGCAAATTTAGGATATAGTTTAATCTTGCATTATTTTACTAGTGAACAAGAAGTTAATACATTAGCTAGAATGGTGGAAGAAAAATATGAAGTCAATACCATGGTAGTACAAGCTGATTTAGGAAAACCTAAAGATATAAACAATATGGTGGAAAAAATTTTAAAGCGTTATAAAGTTGTTGATATTTTAGTTAATAATGCAGCAGTGGAAAATAATAGTGATTTTTCTAAAAAAGATATGAATAGTATGGAGGAAGTATTTAAAGTTAATGTTCTTGATGCTGTTTAGCGGTATTGGGCAATAATACTCCAAAATAGAGGAAATTATGTTATAATAGTGCTTATTTAAAGAGAGGAATATATAGTATGAAGAAGGTTGATAATATTGATATTTTATCTTATATTATGAAGAAGGTTAGTAGTAGTGATAGTATATCTCATATTAATAGAATGAGAGAGTATATGAGTATGAGCGATGCCCAAGTGATTGACTATTTTGAAAAATCTGTATTGGCTGCTAAAAATCCAGAATTATCTTGTTGGTTTGCTCTAAATATAAAAGGAGCAGATGTAAAAGCGCATGGTCAAGTTGTAATAAAAAGTAAGGATCCAAAGTACAATTATGTCTTTGCTAAAAAATTGGCAGATGGAGATGTGAGGTATACAAACTGGCGTCTTTTGATCGATTATGATAGTCTCTTGACTGAGTTGGGAACCGAGATAAGAGCCCATTGTCAAGCAGTGATAGAAAGTGGGGATCCAGAGTACAATTATCTCTGTGCTAAGGATATAAAAGGAGCAGATATACCAGCACATAAAAAAGCGATTGAAGAAGGTCCAAAAAGTCGTGATAAAAAACGATATCTAAAGAAGATCTCAGCATTACTTTCTAATACAGAAATTATCAATCAGAAAATCTTGTCATTAAAACCAAAAGAATTTAAGATGGGCAAATAGTCCATCTTTTTTGTGTACTTGTTTGCTGTTTCGTAGCATGTTATAATATGAAAATGAAAGAGGTACTGATAATGGAAAAGGAAAAGGTTGTATTAATAACAGGATCTAGTAGTGATATTGGGCAAATGATAGCTCAAAAATTTGCAAATTTAGGATATAGTTTAATCTTGCATTATTTTACTAGTGAACAAGAAGTTAATACATTAGCTAGAATGGTGGAAGAAAAATATGAAGTCAATACCATGGTAGTGCAAGCTGACTTAGGAAATCTTGAAGATATAAACAATATGGTGGAAAAAATTTTAAAGCGTTATAGGGGTGTTGATATTTTAGTTAATAATGCAGCAGTGGAAAATAATAGTGATTTTTCTAAAAAAGATATGGATAGTATGGAAGAAGTATTTAAAGTTAATGTTTTTGGGGCTTTTTGGCTTTCTAAATTATTAGCTAATTGGATGTATAAACAGCAATATGGAAAAATAGTTTTTATTAGTTCTAATAATGCGCTTGATCAAAATGATCCGGTTACTTTAGAATATGATGCTTCCAAGGCAGCTCAAATTAGTATGGTGAAAAATTTATCCAAATATTATGCTCCATATGTTAATGTAAATGCTGTAGCACCCGGTTGGATTTCCACAAAAAGTGTGGAAAAAATAAATAGTTCTTTAAACGGTAAATTGGAAGAGGAAGAAAGTAAGCGCATTTGTTTAAACCGTTTTGGAAGACCTGAAGAAGTTGCTGAGGTTGTAGTGTTTTTAGCTAGTGATAAGGCAAGTTATATAAATGGTGAAATTATTAGAGTAGATGGAGGAATAAAGTGATGTATCAACAATTAGGAATTTCTAAGGAAGTAATAGAGTTAGTTAATAAAGCAGAAAAAGATTGTAAAGATGTGTTTGCTAAAATAGATGCTATTTGTGAATATAATAGTGCCAAAGTGTTAAAAGCCTTTTGGGATAATAATGTATCAGAGGTGCATTTTAATTCTACTACAGGGTATGGCTATAATGATATAGGTCGAGAAGTTGTTGAAAAAGTTTTTGCTCAAGTATTAGGTAGTGAGGATGCCTTAGTTAGAGGACAGTTTATTTCGGGGACACATGCTTTAACTGTTACTTTATTTGCTTTGCTTCGTCCTAGAGATGTGTTGCTTAGTATAACAGGTAAGCCATATGATACTTTAGATGAGGTTATTGGGATTCAGGATAATCCTAGTTCATTAAAAGCATTTGGGGTTAAATATGAAGAAATAGATCTTGTTGATAATAATTTTGATGAACAAAAAATTTTAAATAGATTAAAACAGGGCAAAGTTAAAGTTATTGAAATTCAACGGTCAAAAGGTTATTCTACCAGAGAGAGTATTTCTATAGACAAAATAGAGGACATTATAAAAAAAATTAGAAAAGTTGATAAAGATGTCATAATTATGATTGATAATTGTTATTGTGAATTTGTATCTCTTAAAGAGCCTATTGAAGTAGGATCAGATATAATAGTGGGTTCTTTGATTAAAAATTTAGGAGGCGGTATTGCTCCTAATGGTGCTTATGTGGCTGGAAGATGTGATTTGGTAGAACTTGTGGCAGAGCGTCTTACTGTACCAGGGGAAGGAAGAGAAGTTGGACCTACACTTGGAATTAATAAATCTTTTTTACAGGGATTGTTTATGGCTCCTAGTGTAGTAGCTAATGCCCTAAAAACCGCTGTGGTTGCTAGTAGGACGATGGAGTTATTGGGTTATGATGTAGAACCAAAGTATAATGAAGATAGAGTTGATATTGTTCAAAATATTATTTTTCATAATAAAGAAAAATTGATTAATTATTGTCAGGGAATTCAAATGGCTTCACCAATTGATTCGAATGCTATTCCAGAACCTGCTGATATGCCAGGATATCTTGATAAAGTGATTATGGCTGCTGGTTGCTTTACGCAGGGATCATCCATTGAACTTTCATGTGATGGACCATTAAGAGAACCGTATATTGCTTATATGCAAGGAGGACTTACTTATGAATATGGTAAGATTGCTGTAATGAAGGCTGTTAATAGGATTATCAACGAGGATTAAAAAAGAAATTAATTGACTATTTAATTAACTTGTGGTAAAATATGGAACGAGTTTGTTGAAGGGGTTCATTCAAAGAGTGATATATTATAAAAATAGCAGTTCTTATATCCTTTAAGGGTAACATTACAAACTGAAATATGTTATGATAATATTGGGTGGTTTAGGAGGCTTTATGGAAAAGTTTAAATTTAATTTTGGAGAAGGACTTTCTCCAAAAAAAACATATGTATTGGATAAAAAGGGTAGTAGACAAAAAGAACAACAAAGGATATCCTTGCTTCAAAAACATGTAAAGGATAAAAAGAAAGTACAAGCTATTTTAGAAGATATTGAAAAAAATCATAATTGGTCTTGGTATAGAGAGATGTATGATCGCCATAAAAATAATTTGGACTTTTTAGCATTGACTTATCGATATGATACTAAAATATCATATGGTCAAATGTTTGAAAGAGCAACAGCTATGGCTAAAACATTAAAAGCAATGGGAATCAAAAAAGGGATGAATATTCCAATGTGTGCCGCAAATACACCAGAGATGGTTGAAATGCTTCTAGCAATCAGTATGGTGGGAGCTAGATTTACCATGTTTGGAGATGATTTTGATCTGGACTACATTCAAGAAATTGTAGCTCGTTGTGGTAATGATGTACTATTTATCTCATCTGATGATAAATATGGTAAAATTAAGGATATTATTGATGATTTTAATTTTCAAAATAAATTAGTGATTTCACTTACTGATTCTTTACAAGATGGCATTGATTATTTTGATAAGTGGGATGATGAATTTTATAAATTTGAAAATAAAGTATATGATTTTAAAAGAAAAGATCCTAATGTTTTATCGGTTGATGAATTTGTGAAGTATGGTAATATGTATATTGGTGAGGTTGTTGATACGACTGTAGGGCTTGATGATGTTTTTGCGACAACTTTCAGTAGTGGCTCAACTAAAACGGGTCGACCTAAGGCAATAGTTCATACTAATCGTAGTTTTGTAACTATGGCTCGTTTTCATGATACAGATATTTCGGGATTGCCTGAGATGCGTAACATGATTTCTCTTGCTCATATTCCACCACACTCTAATACAGATTTAATTACTTGTATTTCTGATGTGTTTTCTCAAAAATGTGCAGTGGCTTGTGAACCAATATATGATGAGCATTTCTTTGCTAAAGCACTTATTATTAATCAAGCTGATTATGTGGCAGCACCTACTAGTATGTGGATTCAAGGGCTAAAAGATTTTCGTGATAAAGAAGAGTTAAAAGATTATGATTTATCATTTTTAAAATTACCAGCGGCTGTAGGAGAACCAATGTCGCCAGGGGAAGAGAAGTTTATCAATAGAGAATTGAAAAAACAAAAAGCAGGAACTAAGAAGCTTCCGTTCCCTCTAGCACCAGTTAAAATTTCTTTTGGTGGAGGAGATTGTGAGCATGGTGGCTTATACTTTACTTTATTTAAACAACTTCGTGAAGCTATAACATTTCCAAGAGAAGATTATGGTATAAAGCCTTTCCAATCTGTAAATGTAACAGCCCTTCGACCAGATGGAACAGAATGTGATTTCTATGAATTGGGAAGATTAGTGGCCAATTCCCCTGGTACGATGCAGTATTATGATAATAATGAAGAAGCTACTAAGAAATTTTTCATTAAAGATGCATATGGTAATACATGGGCTGATCATGGTGTATGGGGTTATATCAATAGTTATGGTAATCCTCTTATGAAAGGACGCATGGGCGATGAATTCACTTTATCTAATGGCATTAAAGTACCAACTTTTGTTATTGCTGATGAAATTTTGAAAGACACTAAAAATATCATGTCTTGTAGCGTTGTCAATGTCAAAGATGAAGATGGTGAAGAAATTCCAGTGGCTCATATCGAATTGCAGCCAGATAAGAAAAAATCAGAATCTAATGCTTTAATGAGTGCTGAAGAACGTTTGCAAAATTATTTGCCAGATGAACTTGCTGATAAAGTAGTCTATCGAGTTCATTCTTATGAAGAGGGTTTTCCTCTTACAGGATGTCGTAAGAGAAAACACTTGGCTTTAGAAGAAGAGGGTTTGACGGCTGCTTGTATCAAGCCACGTATTTGCGAAGTTTATGACTCATCAGGAAAAGAAATATGCGTCTACTACGATAAACCTTATCAAACTGATCATAAAAAATTTGATAATAAGCTTTATATTAAAATTGTGTTAAAAAAATAAGGGAAACGTCAACTAGACGTTTTTTCTTTGCATATTTTTCTAGTCGTGATAAAATGAAAATAGAGAATGGACGTGATGGTATGAATGCAGGACTTTTCTTCCCTTTATGTAGCTTATTTTTTAGTATCCTTTTAAATTTTGTTTATTTTTCTAAACAAAGAATTGATACTTTTGAAAATTACTTATATCGCTATTTGGTAATTGGTAATTTGATAGCATTACTGATGGAGTTTGCTTGTACTTATGTATCTTATAATTACAATGCTATTATCAGTCCTATTGTCTTAAAATTTTATTTAATTATTTTATTATCTTGGATTATTGTCTTTACGATGTATTTAGTATATGTCGCTAGAGAAAAGAAACCAATTCACATGATTTTATGGTCAACCTTCTTTTTGATTATGGCCGTTTTCATAGCTTTATCGCCAATTGAATTTCAAATAGCCAAATATGGACCTACAGTATCTGGATGGGGAGTCAACATCATCTATATTGTCAGTTTGATCTTTGGCCTTATTTGGATTTTAAATATGATTTTTAACTTTAGACGATTAAAAAGCAAAAAATATATCCCTATTGTTATCTATTCTATTTTAGGGCTTGTTATCATGGCTATTCAAAATTTAAATCCAGGTTTATTATTGATTACTCCAGTTGAAACATTTGTTACTTTTATCATGTATTTTACAATAGAGAATCCAGATAAAAAGATGATTGACCAGTTAGAGTTGGCCAAGAATACAGCGGAGAAAGCCAATCGAGCAAAGAGCGATTTTTTATCAAGTATGTCGCATGAGATTAGGACACCTTTAAATGCGATAATGGGATTAAGTGAACATATTATGACATTTAAAGATCAAGTACCAAACGAGGTAAGTGAAGATAGTGAAGATATCTTAAATGCATCTCGTACATTGGTGGATATAGTGGGAAATATTTTAGATATCAATCGAATTGAAAGTAATAAGATTGAAATTATTGAGACGACATATCATCCAAGGCAAGAAATTGAAAGTCTCATCAAAGTGTTGAAGACTAGGATAGGTGAGAAGCCAATACAATTTAGGCAATCTATAGCGGAAGATTTACCAGAGGAATTATATGGAGATAAGATTCATGTAAAACAGATTATTACTAATCTTGTAACTAATGCGATCAAATATACGGAGCAAGGGGAGATAGCTTTTACAGTTAAATGTATCAATCAAAATGATAAATGTTTGTTAATGATTAGTGTTCAAGATACGGGAAGAGGAATTAAAGCAGAAAATATTGAGAAATTGTTTCATAAATTTGAGCGCTTGGATATTGAACGTAATACAACAACAGAAGGTACAGGATTAGGGCTTGCGATTACTAAGAGTTTAGTAGAGATGTTAGGAGGTACAATCAACGTAGAGAGTCAATTTGGGAAGGGTAGTTTATTTATGGTTCAACTACCTCAAAAGATTAGCCAAATTACTGCTTCTTTAGATAAAGAGACAACGCAAGAAGTACAATCTAATTATGGAAAGAAAAAGATTTTAATTGTTGATGATAATAAATTAAATATCAAGGTAGCAAAAATAGCATTACAAGATTTTGATTTTGAGATAGATGAGAGTGAGTCAGGGAAAGAAGTAATAGAAAAGATTAAGAATGGGAGACAGTATGATTTAATATTGATGGATATAATGATGCCAGAGATGAGTGGAGAGAAGACGTTAGAAATATTAAAGGAAGAAGAAGGATTTAAGACACCAGTGATAGCTGTAACAGCGGATGTAGAGGCAGGAGCTAAAGAGAAATACATGAAGATGGGATTTGTAGATTATATAGGTAAGCCTTTTAGTAAAGCTCAAATACAAGAAAAGTTAGAAAAAATATTGAAATAATAGTTAATATTTAATTGGAAAATTGTTGACAAGTAGCTTATTAAATGTTATATTAGTAAATACGAAAGGAGATAACTATATTTTATTTATATAGTTATCTCTTTCTTTATTTGGAGAGATAATAATGGGTCAATATTTTGATAATGATGATCTTAAAAGTTCTAGACAGAAACATGAAATAGAATTATTAGGTAATAAGTTTTCTTTTTATACTGATAATGGAGTTTTTTCTAAACGTCATTTAGACTATGGTACGCGTTTATTGTTGGAAAGTATTCCTCTTAACAATATTGGGGATAAGGTTTTAGATATGGGATGTGGCTATGGTATTATTGGCATTGTCATTGGTAAACTTATGGATGTGCATGTAGATATGGTAGATGTTAATCGAAGAGCTTTACATTTAGCTAAGATGAATGCTAAGGAAAATAATTTGGACAATGTTAATATTTTTGAAAGTGATTGTTATAGTCAAATAAAGGATAAATATTCGACTATTATTAGTAATCCACCTATTAGAGCGGGTAAAAAGGTTGTTTATGAGATGCTATTGGGTGCTAAACAACATTTATGTGATAACGGGCAGTTGTTTTTAGTGGTTAGAAAAGAGCAAGGAGCTAAATCCCTAATTTTCGACTTAAAAAAGGAGTATAATGTAGAAGTCCTAAAAAGGAGTAAAGGTTTTTTTGTAATAAAGTGCATTTTGTGATTGACTTATTGAAATAATTATGTTATTAATATAAATTGGCAATGTATTATTTTATTGATACGTTCTTTGGTAAAAATCTGTGTATAGGGGTGAATTTTGTGGCATATAAAATGATTAAATGTGGGGAACATAGGGAAAGGTTAAGTTTTTCTAGAATTAGAAATACATATGAATTAAAAGATTTATTGGAAATTCAAAAAAAATCTTATCAATGGTTTATCGATACAGGAATCAAAGAAGTTTTTGAAGATTTGTTTCCGGTAGAGAACTTCTCTGGTAAGTTATCATTGGAATTTGGGGATTATCATTTTGATGAACCAAGATATTCTATAAAAGAAAGCAAGGATAGAGAAGCAACTTTTTCAGCTCCACTAAAAGTTGAAGTTCGACTTTTTAATCATGAGACGGGAGAAGTAAAAGAACAAGAGATATTTTTAGGTGATATGCCTATTATGACTGATAGTGGTACTTTTGTTATTAATGGTGCGGAAAGAGTTATTGTATCGCAGTTGGTGCGTTCGCCAAGTGTTTATTTTAATCGTGAAATAGATAAAAATGGAAGGGAATTGATTACTTCTCAAATCATTCCAACTAGAGGAACATGGTTAGAGTTTGAAGTTGATGCGCGTGATGTTTTATATGTTAGAATTGATAGAACAAGAAAAGTAACCCTTACTACTTTGCTTAGAGCTTTTGGATTATCTAGTGACGAAGATATTTTTAATTTATTTGGAAAAGATAAATATTTAGAAAATACTATTTTAAAGGATTCTACAAGAAATACTGATGAAGCTTTAATTGAGATTTATGAAAAACTTCGACCTGGTGAACCAGCTACTTTGGATTCTTCTAAGAACCAGATTATTACGAGATTTTTTGATGAATTTCGTTATGATTTAGCTAAAGTTGGACGTTATAAATTTAATAGAAAATTAAATATTGTAGATAGATTGTTGAATCAAACTTTAGCAGAAGATATTAAGGTAGATAAAGAAGTGATTTTTGCTAAAGGAACGGTTGTTACAAAAGATTTATTGGATCAGTTAAAGGATGTTTTTGCTAAGGGTTATGGAACTAAAGAAGTAAAAATAAATGGGGAATTAGATACTTATAATAAAATTCAACAGGTTAAAATTTATGATCCAAACAATAAAAAAGAAAAATTAGTTGTTATTGGTAATGATCCAACTATTACAGAAAAACGTTTAACTATTTCAGATGTTTATGCAGCTGTTTCATATTATTTGAATTTGTTACATGGTGTTGGTAATTTTGATGAAATTGATCATTTAGGTAATCGTCGTATTCGTCAAGTTGGAGAACTTTTACAAAATCAATTTAGAATTGGTGTTTCTCGTATGGAACGGGTTATTCGCGAGAGAATGACTACTCAAGAAATGGAAGAGGTAACTCCTAAGACGCTTATTAATATTAGACCAGTTACAGCGGCTATGAAAGAATTCTTTGGTAGCAGTCAATTATCTCAATTTATGGATCAAACTAATCCAATTGCCGAACTTACTAATAAACGTCGTTTATCAGCTTTAGGACCTGGGGGATTGTCTCGTGATCGAGCAGGAGTAGAAGTACGTGATGTTAATGCTTCACACTATGGTCGTATTTGTCCTATTGAATCACCTGAAGGACCAAACATTGGCCTTATTACTTCTTTAGCTAGTTATGCTAAAATAGATGATTATGGTTTTATAATGACTCCTTATCGCAAAGTAGTTGATTGTAAGATTACTGATGATGTGGAATATTTAACAGCTGATGAAGAACAAGATTATATAATTTCACAATCAACAGTTGATACTGATGAAGATAATGTGATTATTCAAAATCAAGTAAATGCTAGGTTTAGGGGTGAAAATATATTAGCTAAACCAGAGCAAGTAGATTATATTGATGTTTCACCACAACAGGTTGTATCGGTTACTACTAGTTGTATTCCGTTTTTGGAGCATGATGATGCAACACGTGCTTTAATGGGGGCTAACATGCAACGTCAATCAGTGCCATTACTTCAAGCTGAGGCACCTTACGTTGGTACAGGTGTAGAGCATATTGCGGCTAAAGATAGTGGTGCAGTCATTGTAGCTAAAGCTGATGGTATTGTTGAATATGTAGATGCTAAAAAGGTAGTTGTTAAAAATAAGACCGGTAAAGATACATATTATTTAGCTAACTTCGAACTTTCTAACTCAGGTATTTGTAATCATCAAAGACCAATTGTAAAAGTAGGAGATAAAGTAGTAAGAGGCGAAACAATTTTAGCTGATGGTCCAAGTACTGATCAAGGAGAATTGGCCTTAGGTAAGAATATGGTTGTAGCATTTATGACTTTCAATGGCTATAACTATGAAGATGCGGTTATATTAAATGAAAATTTGGTTAAGGATGATAAATATACGTCGCTACATCTTGAAGATTATGAAATGCAATGTCGTGAAACTAAGTTAGGACCTGAAGAAATTACTAGGGATATTCCAAATGTAAGTGAAGAAGCTCGTAAGAATCTTGATGAAAATGGTATTGTTGCTATTGGTACAGAAGTAAAAGAAGGAGATATCTTAGTTGGTAAAGTGACACCAAAAGGTATGGCGGAACTTACTTCTGAAGAAAAATTATTACATGCTATATTTGGTGAAAAAACGCGTGAAGTTCGCGATACTTCATTACGTGTTCCTCATGGTGGCGATGGTATTGTTCATGATATAAAAATTTATTCACGTAAAGATAATGATGAATTACCAGCGGGAGTATCAAAGGTTATTAGAGTATATATAATTCAAAAGCGAAAGATTCAAGTTGGAGATAAGATGGCTGGACGTCACGGTAATAAGGGTGTTATTTCCCTTATCCTACCTCAAGAGGATATGCCATATTTGCCAGATGGTCGTCCTGTGGATATTATGCTTAACCCTCAAGGTGTACCTTCCCGTATGAACTTAGGTCAAATTCTAGAATTGCACCTTGGTATGGCCGCTAAAAAATTGAATACTTATGTAGCTACACCAGTTTTTGATGGAGCACATACCGAAGATATTCAAGATATGATGAAAAAAGCTGATATGGATGAGGATGGTAAAACAGTTCTATATGATGGACGAACTGGAGAACCATTTGATAATAGAATTGCTGTTGGTGTAATGTATATGATTAAATTGCATCATATGGTCGATGATAAATTACATGCTAGATCAACTGGACCTTATTCATTAGTTACGCAACAACCACTTGGTGGTAAAGCACAATTTGGTGGACAAAGATTTGGAGAAATGGAAGTTTGGGCTCTTTACGCTTATGGTGCTGCTCATACGCTTCAAGAAATTTTAACTGTAAAATCAGATGATGTCTTAGGTCGTGTCAAAGTATATGAATCGATTGTTAAAGGTCAAGAGATTAACCAAGCAGGAGTTCCAGAATCATTTAGGGTATTAATGAAGGAATTCCAGGCATTAGGACTTGATATTTCGGTTATTAATGATAAAGGTGAACAATTGCAATTGAAACAAATTGAAGAAGAGGAAGAAAAGGATGATACCAATTCGTCGTTAGATGGTTTGGAAATAGCATCAGTAGTTGAGACAGAAGATGCGACTGTTTCTCAGGAAAAGCAAGAGGAAACACCAGTTCCTGATGATATAGAAATAAATATGGAAGGGGAAGATGTTGAATGATAGCAGTAAATAAATTCGAGGCCTTAAAAATAGGCATTGCTTCTCCTGATAAAATCCGTGAATGGAGTTATGGTGAAGTTAAAAAGCCAGAAACAATTAATTATCGTACTTTAAGACCTGAAAGAGATGGATTGTTCTGCGAAAAAATCTTTGGACCTACTAAAGATTTTGAATGTGCGTGTGGTAAATATAAGAGAGTTCGTTATAAGAATATTGTTTGTGATCGCTGTGGAGTAGAGGTAACTCGTTCTAAAGTTCGTAGAGAACGTATGGGGCATATCGAATTAGCTACACCAGTTTCGCATATTTGGTTTTTTAAAGGAGTTCCATCTCGCATGGGCTTAGTACTTGATATGAGTCCTAGAGATTTGGAAGAAGTATTATATTTTGTTAGTTATGTTGTAATTGATAAAGGTATTGCTCCTTTAGAAAATAAACAGACTATCTCTGAAAAAGAATATCGTGCTTATTATGAAAAGTATGGTAATGGGTTCCGTGTAGGCATGGGTGCTGAAGCTATTAAGGAATTACTACAAAAGGTTGATTTAGAAAAAGAAATTAATGATATTAAGAAAGAACTTGAGGATGCTCAAGGTCAAAAAAGAACGCGTTTATTAAAAAGGATTGATGTATTAGATTCCTTTTACCAATCAGGTAATAAACCAGAGTGGATGATTATGGATGTTATTCCCGTTATACCACCAGAATTACGTCCAATGATTCAATTAGATGGTGGTCGTTTTGCAACTAGTGATTTGAATGATTTATATCGTCGTGTTATCAATCGTAATAATCGTCTAAAGAAATTAATTGATCTAGGAGCCCCTGGTATTATTATTCAAAATGAAAAACGTATGTTGCAAGAAGCAGTAGATGCTTTATTTGACAATGGTAGACGTGGTAGAAGTGTCACAGGTGCAGGAAATCGTCCTTTGAAATCACTTTCTAGCATGTTAAAAGGTAAACAAGGTCGTTTTAGACAAAATTTATTAGGAAAACGTGTTGATTATTCAGGTCGATCTGTTATTGTTGTTGGACCAAATTTAAAAATGTATCAATGTGGTATTCCTAAAGAGATGGCTCTTGAATTATTTAAACCACATGTTATCAATGGTTTAGTATCTCGTGATATTGCTCATAATATAAAAGCCGCTAAGCGATTAATTGAAAATCAAGATCCTGTTGTTTGGGATATTGTAGAAGATGTTATTAAAGAACATCCAGTTTTGTTAAACCGCGCTCCTACATTACATAGATTAGGAATTCAAGCGTTTGAACCTATTTTAGTTGGTGGAAAAGCTATTCGGTTACACCCTTTAGTTTGTCCTGCGTTTAATGCGGATTTTGATGGTGATCAAATGGCTGTGCATGTTCCACTTTCAGAAGAAGCTCAAGCTGAGGCTAGAATTTTAATGTTAGGTGCTAATAATATTTTGAAACCAAGTTCTGGAGATCCGATTGTTACACCAAGTCAGGATATGGTTTTAGGTAATTATTACATTACAATGGAAAAAGAAGGACTTGAGGGTGAAGGTCGAGTATTTAAGGATACTAATGAGGCTTTAATGGCATATGAGCGAAAAGAGTTAAGCTTACATACACGTATTGCTATTCCAGTTAATTCTTTTAAATATAAATTATTTACAGATAATCAAAAGGGTAAATATTTAGTTACAACAGTTGGTAAACTTATCTTTAATGAAATATTACCAGATTCATTTCCTTATATTAATGAGCCAACTGATGAGAATATACAAAAGATAACTCCAAATAAATACTTTATTGCTAGTGGTGCTGATATCAAAGAAGCAATTAAAAAGATGCCACTTGTTAAACCGTTTGCAAAGGGTACTTTGGAGAAAATTATCGCTCAATGTTTTAAGCGTTATAAGACAACTGAAACATCTATTATGTTGGATAAATTGAAAGATTTAGGATTTAAATATTCTACTATCGCTGGTATTACAGTTTCTATGTTTGATGTTTCTAGTAGTGAACATAAAGATGAAATTGTAAATGAAAGTCAAAAGATGGTTGACAAGATTAATAAACAATATAAAAGAGGTTTAATTACTGAGAGTGAACGTTTTGAAAAGGTTATTGAAACTTGGAATTCGGCGAAGGATAAAGTGCAGGCGGAACTTGAGGAAATTGCTAACAGAGAAGTTGATAATCCTATTTTCATGATGATGCATTCTAAGGCCAGAGGTAACATTTCTAACTTTACTCAATTGGCTGGAATGCGTGGTATTATGGCTAAACCTAATGGGGAATCTGTAGAAATTCCAGTTATTTCTAACTTTAAAGAAGGCTTATCAGTATCCGAATTCTTCTTATCTACTCATGGTGCTCGTAAGGGTAGTGCCGATACTGCTTTAAAAACAGCTGATTCTGGTTACTTAACAAGACGTCTTGTAGATGTTTCACAAGATATGATTGTAAGAGAAGAAGATTGTAAAACTGATCAGGG
Source organism: uncultured Bacilli bacterium (assembly GCA_947632325.1). Classification (GTDB taxonomy): domain Bacteria; phylum Bacillota_I; class Bacilli_A; order RF39; family UBA660; genus CANPXY01. The sequence goes on along the minus strand of CANROU010000009.1, from coordinate 16,508 downwards.
TGTTGTAGTACATGATTTTATTAATGATAAAACAGGTAGTGTTATTGAAAGCTTATATGATCGTATTGTAGGTCGTTTTGCCAATAAAAAAGTAATTCATCCTGAGACTAAAGAGGTTATTGTTGATAAACTACAAATGATAACAGAGTCTTTAGCAGAAAAAATTGTTGATGCTGGTATTAAAGAAGTTGAGATACGAAATGTATTAACTTGTAATACGGTTAATGGTGTATGCCAAAAATGTTATGGTCGTAACTTGGCCACTGGTATGTTGGTAGAAATTGGAGAAGCTGTTGGTGTTATGGCCGCTCAATCAATCGGTGAACCAGGTACTCAGCTTACCATGCGTACTTTCCACACTGGTGGAGTTGCTGGTGGAGAAGATATTACTCAAGGTTTACCACGTATTCAAGAATTATTTGAAGCTCGTAATCCAAAAGGTAAAGCTACTATTGCAGAAATTGATGGTAAAATTACTAAAATTACTGAGGATCACGGTAAGTTTAAGATCAGTATCACTAATGATTTAGAAACTAAGGATCATGTGTCAAATTATGGCGCTAAAATACGTGTTCAAAAAGGCGATGTGGTTTCATGTGGTGATAAGTTAACCGAAGGAGCTATTAGTCCAAAAGAATTACTTAATGTAACTGATCCTATTACAACACAACAATATATTTTAAAAGAAGTTCAAAATACATATCGTTCACAAGGTGTTGATATTTCTGATAAACACGTCGAGATTATTGCTCGAAGAATGATTTCTAAAATTCGTATTATGGAAGCTGGGGATACCAATTTCTTACCTGGTAGTTTGGTAAATTTCCATGAATTTACAGAAGGTAATAAAAACGCTATTATTCAAGGAAAGAAGCCAGCATTTGGTAAGCCAATACTATTAGGTATTACGAAAGCATCATTAGAGACTGATTCTTTCTTATCAGCAGCATCTTTCCAAGAGACTACAAGAATTTTAACGGATGCCGCTATTAGAGGTAAGATTGATCCGTTACAGGGATTAAAGGAAAATGTGTTAATTGGTAAGTTGATTCCAGCTGGAACGGGAGTAAGAAGCTATCAAAATGTAGAATATGATTTAGCAAGTCAATTTAGTGATGAGGAACCTTTAGATCAATTAGAGGATGCATTTATGGAATAAGGTAATCTTATTCCTTTTTTTTGTTACTAAATATAAAAATAAATGAAAAATTGTAAAAGATAGTATTCTTTTTTATACAATTGTATAATTTTGTGTTACAATATTATTAGGATTATGAGAGGTGGATATGATGAATGATAATAAAACTCTTCATAGTAAACATACAATATTGATAACAAGCATTTTGTTAACTGTGCTTTTATTATTAGGAGTATCTTATGCTTGGCTTAGTTTAACCTTAACTGGTAATAAAGAAAATTATTTAAAGGCTGGAACATTGTCATTAGAAATTATTGATGAATCTAGCGGTTTAAATTTAACTGGGCAGGTTCCTAAATATGATGATGTTGGAGTTAGAGGTACACCATATTCATTTAAGTTGCATAATAATGGAAATCAGCCAAGTAATTATACTATTTACTTAGATAATGTTGCTTTAGTAGCTAATGAAGAACAATTAAAGGATTCCAATATTAAGTATCAGTTAATGAAAGATACAACACAGAAAAATTTGGCATTGTTATCGACTTTAAAACCTTCTCCAAATAGAGTATTGGATAGTGGAAAAATTGCGGCAGGTGCTACTATTAGTTATGAATTGCGTTTATGGATAGATCAGGATGCTGATACTACGGCAATGAACAAAACTTTTAGAGGCCAACTTAGAATTGTGGCTAATCAGGTGGTAGAATAAAGATTTAATTATTAAATCTTTTTTTGCTTTACATTGTTTGGCCTTTTAGATAAAATAGAGGTGAAAGAGAGGTTTATTATATGAAAAAAGAACCAAAGAAACTTAAGGGGTTACAGGAATTTAGAGCGTTTATTACTAAGGGTAATGTCATGGATATGGCAGTCGGTGTAATTATTGGTGGTGCATTTGGAAAGATAGTATCATCACTTGTTAATGATGTTTTAATGCCTTTAATAGGATTATTATTAGGCGGTCTTGATTTTTCAAGCTTATCAATTAAAATAGGGGATGCTACTATACAATATGGCATGTTTATTCAAAACGTTGTTGATTTTCTTATTATTGCCGGTTCAATCTTTATATTTATAAAATTCATTTCTAAATTTAAACATAAAAAAGAGGAGCCACCAAAACCACCAAAGCCTAGAGAAGTAGAATTATTAGAAGAGATTCGCGATTTGTTAAGTAAATAGAAATAGATAAGGGGATTAATATGAAATTGAATAATCGTGGCTGGGGAATTGGTGTTATGATTGCTTTTGTATGTGTTTTTATTGCCTTTATTTTAACAGTAGCTATATTAGCTTATAGAATGGGAATGGGACAAAAACCATCAGTAATTAAAGAGGTTGAGGAACAAACTTCAGAAAATAATAATTAATTTATAGTTAAGTTGTATATTTTTATTGACATGTGCATAAGATAATGTTATAGTATTGTTGTTGTTTAAATGAATTTTGCTAAATGCAAAATTTTATTTAAGAGAAAAATGATACACCTGGATATGTGTAAAGAAAGGAGCTAGAATTTATATGCCTACAATCAATCAATTAGTTAGAAAAAGCAGAACAAAGAAAACACGTAAAAGTAAAGCACCTGTGCTTGGGATTGGAATTAATACAATCAGAAGAAAACAGACTAATGTTAATTCCCCACAAAAGCGAGGAGTATGTACTCGTGTTGGTACAAGAACACCTAAGAAACCTAACTCAGCATTGCGTAAATACGCTCGTGTTCGCTTAAGTAACGGAAAAGAAGTTGATACTTATATCCCTGGTATTGGACATAACTTGCAGGAACATAGTGTAGTATTGATTCGTGGTGGTCGTGTAAAGGACCTAATCGGAGTACGTTATCATATTGTTCGTGGTACGTTAGATACAGCCGGAGTAAAAGATAGAAAACAAGGACGTAGTAAATACGGGGCAAAGAAGCCAAAAAATTAAAATAAACTGGAAGGAGGAAATAATTATGCGAAAAAGACGTGCGGTTAAAAGAGATGTTTTACCAGATCCAATTTACAAATCTAAAGTTATTACTAAGTTAGTTAATTGTATTATGTTGGATGGTAAAAAAGGAAAAGCACAAACAATTGTATATGAAGCATTTAACATTGTAAAAGATAAAACAGGAAAAGATCCACTGGAAGTGTTTAACACAGCTTTAGAAAATATTAAACCACAACTTGAGGTTAAAAGTCGTCGTGTTGGAGGTAGCAATTACCAAGTTCCAATTGAGGTTAGTGCAGCTAGAAGTCAAGCATTAGGACTTCGTTGGCTTACCAAATATTCTCGCGAACGCGGTGGTAAGGGAATGGCTGATAATTTAGCCAATGAAATTATTGATGCATCAAATGGTACTGGTGCAGCAGTTAAAAAACGTGAAGATACACATAAAATGGCAGAGGCCAATAAGGCATTTGCACATTATCGTTGGTAGGAAAGGAGTAATATATGGCACGTGATACGTCTTTAGATAAAACAAGAAATTTTGGTATTATGGCACATATTGATGCAGGTAAGACTACTTGTACAGAACGTGTGTTATATCATACAGGTAAAATCCATAAAATTGGGGAAACTCATGATGGAGCTAGTCAAATGGACTGGATGGAGCAAGAACAAGAACGTGGTATTACCATTACTTCAGCAGCTACAACGGCTTATTGGAAAGGACATCGTCTTAACATCATTGATACTCCAGGGCACGTTGATTTTACAGTAGAAGTTTCACGTAGTTTGAGAGTTCTTGATGGGGCGGTTGCTCTTATCGATGCGCAAGCAGGTGTTGAACCACAAACTGAAACTGTATGGCGTCAAGCTACGGAATTTATGGTTCCTCGTATTATCTTTGCTAACAAGATGGACAAAATGGGAGCTGACTTTGAATACAGTTTAAAAAGTATTGATTCAAGATTAGGAGTTAATGCTAAACCAATTGAATGGCCAATTGGCTCTGAGGATAACTTCCATGGAGTTATTGACTTGGTTACTATGAAGGCCTATGAGTATGATGGTAATCAAGATGAGAATGCTAAGGAGATTGATATTCCAGCAGATTTAGTAGCTATTGCTGAAGAAAAACGTAATGATTTATTGGAAGCAGTAGCAGAATTTGATGATGAATTGATGGAAAAGTATCTTGAAGGGGAAGAAATTCCAGTTGATTTATTAAAGAAAGCTATTCGCGTTGGTACTTTAAAAGTAGAATTTTTCCCAGTAATGTGCGGAACTGCTTTAGGAAACATGGGAGTAAAACCACTTTTGGATGCTGTTATTGATTATTTACCAAGTCCTCTTGATATTGCTTCTATCAAAGGAGTAAATTTAAAAGGAGAAGAGGAAGAACGTCATCCAAGAGATGATGAACCATTTAGTTCATTAGCCTTTAAAGTTATGACTGATCCATTTGTGGGACGTTTAACATTCTTCCGTGTTTATTCAGGACATTTGAGTAGTGGTTCATACGTATTGAATTCTACTAAGGATACAAAGGAGAGAATTGGCCGTATCTTGCAGATGCATGCTAATAACAGAACAGAAATATCTGATGTTTATACAGGAGATATTGCTGCAGCAGTAGGACTTAAAAATACGACTACAGGAGATACTTTATGTGATGAAAAGAAACCAATTATTTTGGAATCACTTGTAGTTCCTGATCCAGTTATCCAACTTGCTGTAGAACCAAAATCAAAAGCTGATCAAGATAAAATGGGACTTGCTCTTCAAAAATTAGCTGAAGAAGATCCAACATTTAAAGTTCATACTGATCATGAAACAGGACAAACTGTTATCGCCGGAATGGGTGAGTTACATCTTGAAGTGTTGGTTGATCGTATGAGACGTGAATTTAATGTAGAAGCTAATGTTGGTCGTCCTCAAGTTGCTTATCGTGAAACTATTAGACAAGCTGCTGATTGTGAAGGAAAATATATTAAACAATCAGGTGGTCGTGGACAATATGGTCACGTATGGATTAAGTTTGAACCAAATCCTGATAAGGGTTATGAATTTGTGGATCAAGTTGTTGGTGGAGTTGTTCCTCGTGAATATATTCCTGTTGTTGATAAGGGATTACAAGAAGCAATGCAAACAGGTATTTTAGCGGGATATCCAATGATTGATATAAAGGCAACCTTATTTGATGGATCATATCATGATGTTGACTCAAATGAAATGTCATTTAAGATTGCAGCTAGCTTTGCTTTAAAAGAAGCTAAGAATAAGTGTCATCCAGTACTTTTGGAACCAATTATGAAAGTAAGTGTTACGGTTCCTGAAGAATATTTCGGTAATGTTATGGGTGATTTGACTTCTCGTCGTGGTAAACCACTTGGACAAGAATCTCGTGGTAATGCTATTATGATGAATACAATGGTTCCATTATCTGAAATGTTTGGATATGCAACAAGTTTGCGTTCTAATACTCAAGGACGTGGTAACTTCATTATGGAATTTGATCATTATGAGGAAGTTCCTAAAAATATCGCTGAAGACATTATTAAAAAAAGCGGTAATTAAAATGGATAATACTAAGAAGGTGTAGACCTTTTTAGATATTATAAATATTTATCAAAATTTGATAAATCTTATCAAAACAGTTGAAAAAAAATCAATTGTTAGATAAAATATATGTTGTAAGTAAAAAAGGAGGAGAAAAATTATGGCAAAAGAAAAATTTGATCGTTCAAAACCACATGTTAATATTGGTACGATCGGACACGTAGACCATGGTAAAACTACTTTAACAGCAGCTATTACTAAATGTCTACATGACAAAAATCCTGCATGGGCTGAATATACTGATTATGCAAATATTGATAAGGCACCAGAAGAAAGAGAACGTGGTATTACAATTAATACTGCACACGTAGAATATCAAACAGAAAAACGTCATTATGCACACGTTGACTGTCCAGGACATGCTGACTATGTTAAAAACATGATCACTGGTGCAGCTCAGATGGATGGAGCTATCTTAGTTATTGCAGCAACAGATGGACCTATGGCACAAACTCGTGAACATATCTTACTTGCTCGTCAAGTTGGAGTACCTAAAATGGTAGTATTTATGAATAAGTGCGATATGGTTGATGATGAAGAATTATTAGATTTAGTAGAAATGGAAATCCGTGATCTATTAAATGAATATGACTTTGATGGAGATAACACTCCAATCATCCGTGGATCTGCTTTAAAAGCACTTGAAGGAGATCAAAAATATGTTGACGCTATCTATGAATTAATGGATAAAGTTGACGAATGGATTCCAACTCCAGAACGTGATAATACAAAACCATTCTTAATGAGTATTGAAGATGTATTTACTATTACTGGACGTGGAACTGTTGTTACTGGACGTGTAGAACGTGGGCAATTAAAACTTAATGATGAAGTAGAAATTGTTGGTATTAAAGATACACAAAAAACAGTTGTTACTGGAATTGAAATGTTCCGTAAACAATTAGATTATGCTGAAGCAGGAGATAATGCTGGAGTTCTATTACGTGGTATTTCTCGTGAACAAGTAGAACGTGGGCAAGTTCTTGCTAAACCAGGTAGTGTTACACCACATACTAAATTTAAAGCAGAAGTTTATGTACTTAGTAAAGAAGAAGGTGGACGTCATACTCCATTCTTCGCAAACTATCGTCCTCAATTCTATTTTAGAACTACAGACGTAACTGGTGTAATTAACTTACCTGCTGGAACTGAAATGGTTATGCCAGGTGATAACGTTAGTATCGATGTTGAACTTATTCACCCAATCGCTATCGAAAAGGGAACACAATTCTCAATTCGTGAAGGTGGACGTACAGTTGGTGCTGGTGTTGTTAGCGAAATTATTCAATAAAAAATCGAGTTTTCTCGATTTTTTTTTTAATAAAATATTAATGTTTATTGTTATTTTTTTGGTAAATCATCTATTTTACTTGGAAACATTTTAGAATCGCATTTAGGACAAGTTAAAATGGGAATTCTGGCTTCATTGTTACATACTTTATTAATTTTTAAAAATATTTCAATAAAGGAAAGTATATATCTACTTTCCTTTATTTCTTTTTATTAACGCTTTTATATAAATTATATACGATAGGATTAATGATTAAATCAAATTCCCCAATATATTCCGTTGCTACCGCATTAAAACCCATTTTCATTTCATTTAGACCGGAATATTTATGTTTTTGTTGAAATTCTCCTGTAATAGCGTTTAAATTAAAATATTTGTAACCTTTTTCATTGTATTCTTCAATGATTTTCCATTTTAGTAAGTAATTAGGATTTTTATCTTTATAAGTTGGATTAAACCCTTCTATTAATAAAAATATGGCATTATCATATTTAATAATTATTGCTCCACTAATAGTAATACCATTGGGATAGCGTTTTAGTAAATCTGTAGCGAATATTAAATCTTTTTTAAATTCATTCACTAGTTTATCAGATTCCATCTTTTTATTAATTATTTTAGAAATGTCAGCTTTTGGTGGTGGTTGTTGAATTAGGTGATTTAATCTATCGTTTTCTTCTAAGGCTTTTTCGTAATTATTTTTACTATTAATGACAAATTTTTCCGTGTTAATACGAGCATAGTAAATATCTATAGCTTCGTTTTCTTTAAAGTACTTATATAGGGCTTGATAATATTTTAATTCCCTGTTATGTTTATTCTTAACAAATTCATAGAAAGTTACAACATCACCAGTTTCATCTTTAATTATTTCAATACCAGTTTTAATAGCTTTATTAATTTTATTACGCGTAGTTTTATCTAATTTCCTATAAATTTCTTTAGTTGGCATATTAAAGGTTGTAATAGCTTCCCATCTAGCTTTTTCACTTTCAAAGAATTTATTTAGTCCATGATGTTGAAAACCAGCTTGTTTCATCATTGTGATAATTTCAGAAGATCCAGGATTACTGTTAATGATATGACCTTTATTATCTCTAATTGTACATGGAATATAAGGATCTAATTTTAAATAAAGGAAACCTTGTTTACCTAATAATTTTTTTAATTTTTCTGCTAATTCAGTTAAAAAAGTAGGATCATCATAATTCATTAAAAATCCCCGTGGTACATAAGCATATTTATGTCCCATAAAAACATCTTGATATAAAACAAGCCCTGCACCAATTAAATTACCAAAATCATCTTGAATTCCTAGAAAGTGAGTATTATAACCAATTTGTTCCATAGCTTTTCCATAAGTTGATGTTTGATAATAATTACGATAACGATGGTTTTTAGCAAAAAGATCAAATTGTTCTGGTTGTAAGGTGATTATTTTCATCTTAATGGTCTCCTTTCATATCAACGATAGTATTACATTATAACATATTATAGATAGTTTTTCAAATATTTAGTTATGTTTATGTTTATCTGTTTAAATCTTAGAAAAGATAAAAATTACAATAAAAAGTAAAAGTTCCTCTTAAAATATAGTATAATGGTATTGGGTGATAAAATGTTTCAAAATAAAAAGATATTTATATTAGGATTTGCTAGAAGTGGTTATGAAGCCGCTAAAGTATTGATTGATCGGGGTAATACTGTAGTATTAAATGATGGTAAGATGGAAGAAGAATTGAATCAGCAGCAGCTAAATGAATTAAAAGAAAAGGGAGTCGAGTTTGTTTTAGGTGGTCATCCTGATGATCTTTTAGATGAAAGCTTTGATTATTTAATTAAAAATCCTGGAGTACCAATTGATCACAAATATGTATTAAAAGCCAAAGAGTTGGGAATTCCGGTAATTAATGAAGTTGAGATGGCTTATCGTCTTTTGCCAGAGGATATTATGCTAATTGGTATAACTGGTACTAATGGTAAAACAACAACGACAACTTTAATTTATGAAATTATTAAGGCCAGCGGGAAAAATGTTCATTTAACAGGTAATATAGGTTATCCATTGTGTAGTTTCTTAACAAAATTAAGAAGTAATGATATTATTGTGATGGAGGTTTCGTGTCAACAATTAGAGAACTTAGATACTTTTAAACCGCATATCGCTGTTATGACTAATTTGAGTCCAGCTCATATTGATTTTCTTAAAAGTTATGATAACTATAAAAGGGTAAAAGCTAAAATCTTTAAAAATCAAACAAAAGATGATATTGCTGTTTTAAATATTGATAATGATGATGTACTACAGGTTACTAAGAGCATTACACCTAAAGTAAAATATTTTTCTAGTAAAAGTGAAATAAATGGTTGTTATATTAAAGATGGAAGTATTTATTATTATGATGAAGAAGTATTATCTATTGCTAAAATTAAAGTATCAGGAGTACATAATTATGAAAATATTATGGCAGCCATTATGGTAGTTAAAGAATTAGGTATTTCTAATGAAATTATTCAAGAAGTTGTTTATAATTTTAAAGGTGTTGAACATCGTTTGGAATATGTTTGTGATTATCAAGGTAGAACGTTTTATAATGATTCTAAAGCTACTAACAATAAATCGACGCAAATTGCTCTGTCGGCCTTCAACAAGCCTACTATCTTAATCATGGGTGGCCTAGATCGTAAGCAAGATTTTACAGAATTAACCGAATATATGAAAAATGTCAAAATGATTGTTTGTTATGGTGAAAATAAAAACAAGATTAAAACATATGCTGAATCTATTGAAATACCTGTTATGACTTTTGATAATTTAAAAGAGGCAACGGTTAAAGGATTTGAGTTATCCAAGGAAGGAGATGTAATCCTGCTAAGTCCGGCTACTGCTTCTTGGGATCAGTATAAGTGTTTTGAAGATAGAGGAGAAGAATATAAGAAAATAGTAAAGGAGATAGCTAATGAAAATAAAGAAAGTTAAAGCAAGAGAGATACTAGATTCTAGAGGTAATCCTACAGTAGAAGTTGATGTTATTTTAGAGAATGGAATATTAGGTAGAGCAGCCGTTCCAAGTGGTGCCTCAACAGGTGAAAGGGAGGCCTTAGAACTTCGTGATGGTGAACAACGTTATCTTGGTAAAGGAGTAAGAAAAGCCGTTGATAATGTTAATTTAAAGATAGCGCCTATTATTGTTGGTCTAGAAGTCGAGGATCAGGCCTTAATTGACAAAAAAATGATAGAATTAGATGGTACTTCAACCAAATCTAATTTAGGAGCTAATGCTATTTTAGGTGTTTCCATGGCTAGTTTAAAAGCTGCTAGTGAAAATGCCAATTTGCCACTATATCGTTATGTTGGTAAAGGAATTCAACTTCCAGTACCTATGATGAATATAATTAATGGTGGAATGCATGCTGATAACCGATTAGATTTTCAAGAATATATGATTATTCCTCAAAGGGATACTATTAAAGAACGTATTAGAGTAGGATCTGAGGTATTTCACAATTTAAAAAAAGTATTAAATGAAAAGGGCCTATCGACTAATGTTGGAGATGAAGGTGGTTTTGCTCCTGATTTAAATAGCAATCAAGAGGGCTTCGATTTAATTATGGAAGCCATTAAAAAAGCTGGGTATACAGCAGGAGAAGATGTTAAATTAGCCATAGATGTTGCAGCTAGTAGTTTTTATCGAGATGGTAAATATCATCTATCAGGAGAAGGAAAAATTTTATCTACTGATGAATTAATTGATTATTATCAACAATTAATAGAGAAGTATCCTATCATTTCTATTGAAGATCCAGTTGATGAAAATGATTGGGATGGTTTTGAAAAAATAACCAAGCGATTAGGTGATAAAGTACAATTAGTTGGTGATGATTTGTTTGTTACTAATAAAAAATATTTAACAATGGGAATAAATCGCCATGCCGGCAATGCCATATTAATAAAGGTTAATCAAATTGGCACTATCACTGAAACGATAGAAACAATCAATTTGGCTAAAGATAACGGTTACAATACTATCATTTCACATCGTAGTGGTGAAACAGAAGATACTACTATTGCTGACTTAGCTGTAGGGCTTTCCTTAGGTCAAATAAAAACAGGATCAATGTCTAGAACTGATAGAATGTGTAAATATAATCAGTTAATAAGAATTGAAGAAGATTTAGAAGATACGAAATAGATAATTTATTTGCAATTTAAGATAAAATATGTTATATTATTGTTGCGTGTGAGGAGGATATTATGCAGACAGTATTATTAATTGTATCAATTCTATTAATTGTAATTGTTTTATTACAAAGTGGTAAAGCCGAGAGTGCATCACAAATTATCAGTGGTGGTAATTCAGACTTGTTTAGTAATCGTAAAGAACGGGGCAGTGAATTGGCTATTAGTCGAATTACGATGGCTTTAGGACTTATCTTTTTTGTTATTTGTGTGGTCATGTCATTTGTATAATTAAGGGCTATTAATTTAGCTCTTTTTCTTTTATAATAATAATAGAAGGTGAAATAATGATAAAGGAAAAAATACAGGAAATATTAAAGAATGAGGATAAAGCCATTACCTTAATTGAATTAGCTGATATTTTAGGTTTAAATAGGGCGGAAGATTTACCATCATTAACGATGGCTTTAAATGAATTAGAAAAAGAAGCTATTGTTTATCATTCACATAAAGATAAATATATGTTGTTAGAAAATAGTCATTTAAAAAAAGGTATCATGCGTGCTAATAAAAAGGGCTTTGGGTTTGTCGATGTAGATGATAGTAAAGAGGATGTTTATGTAGCTCAAGAAAATATGAATGGGGCTATTCATGATGATATAGTATTAGTTGAAATCATTAGTAAAAAAGATGTTGATCGTTTAGAAGGGCGAGTTTTAAGAATTTTAAAAAGAGAACTATCCACCTTTGTTGGTGAACTTTATTTTAAAAAAGGTGTTGGATATATTAAACTAGATGATTCTAAATTGAAAATAGATATTGAGATTCCACCCAAGAAAAACAAAGGCGCGGTTGAAGGACATAAAGTTTTAGTTAAAATTACTAATAACAAGGGTAAAAATCGTTATCAAGGGGAAGTTATTAAGATTTTAGGTCATAAAAATGATCCAGGGGTTGATATTTTATCTATTGTATACAAGTATAATATTGAAGATCAATTTTCACCTGAGGTAGAACAGGAATTAAACAGTATTCCAGAAGAGGTTAGTAGTGAAGACTTAAAAAATCGTCGAGATTTACGAGATGAAATGATCTTTACTATTGATGGTGATGATACTAAGGATATTGATGATGCTATCTCATTAGAAAAGTTAGAAAATGGACATTATAAGTTAGGTGTTCACATTGCCGATGTTAGTTATTATGTAAAAGAGGGCACAGCTTTAGATAGTGATGCTATGGAACGTGGAACTAGTGTTTATTTGGTAGATAGAGTAATACCTATGTTACCACATCAATTATCTAACGGCATATGCTCATTAAATCCAGGAGTAGATCGTTTAACTATTTCCTGTGTAATGGAAATTGATGATAAAGGTAAAGTAGTTGATTATGAAATATTTGAAAGTGTTATTAAATCACGTATTCAAATGACTTATAAGAAGGTTAATCAAATATTAGAAGAAAATACTATCCCTTCAGGATATGAAGAATATGCTGATACATTGCGTCTTATGATGGAATTGTCAACTGTTTTGCGAAAGATGAAACATGAACGTGGAGAATTAGATTTTGATGTTGATGAAGCTAAGATTTTAGTAGATGAAAAATGTGTTCCAACGGAGATTGTTTTACGTAATCGTGGTGTTGGTGAAAAACTTATTGAAGATTTTATGATTGCTGCTAACGAATGTGTCGCACGGCATATTTATTATATGGAATTACCTTTTATTTATCGTGTACATGAATATCCTAAAGAAGAAAAAATTCGTAGTTTTCTTGCTTTTCTTGGAACCCTTGGCTATCAGGTAACAGGGGACTTTAAAGATACAAGACCTAAAACGATGCAAAGATTGTTAGAATTCTTACATGATAAAAAAGAATTTGCTATTTTGTCTAGCCTATTACTTCGCAATATGCAAAAAGCTGTTTATTTACCTGAAAATTTAGGACATTATGGACTTGCTAGTAAATGTTATACTCACTTTACTTCACCTATTAGAAGATATCCTGATACAACTGTTCATCGTCTGTTAAGAACATATTTATTTAATCATGATATAAGTAATAAAACCATTGCTCATTGGGAAGAAAAATTAATTTATGTTAGTGATCATTCATCAGCTAAAGAACGTGCTTCTATTGAATGTGAGCGTGAAGTTGAGGATATGAAAATGGCTGAATATATGGAACAACATATTGGTGAAGAATATCATGGAATGATCTCTGGTATTATGAGTTTTGGAATATTTATACAACTTGATAATTTAATTGAAGGATTGGTACCATTAAGGGATATGGATGATTTTTATCATTATAATGAAGAAACACTTACCTTAACAGGTGAGAAAAATAATGAAGTATATCACATGGGTGATGAAGTATTGGTAAAAGTAATACGAGCTTCTAAAGAAGAAAAGACAATCGATTTTGCAATAGTTAAACGTTTATCATAGCGATTAGTAGGAGTAAATTATGGTAAAGAAAAAGAAAAAAAGAAAACTTAAAAAAAGCATAAAATATATATTGTTATTGGCTGTTATATTAATTGGTTTAGGAGTAGCCTTTAGCTTTGTTAATTTTAATTTTACAAAAACAGAAAAAAAAGAAACTAAACCTGATAATGTTCCTAAGGAACCAGCTCGTATTGAAAAAGAGGCTTCTTTAATAATGGTTGGTGATGCTTTGATTCATAATAGTGTATATAATGATGCTAAAACCAGTGATGGTGGCTATGATTTTAGACCGATGTTGAGTGAAATTAAACCTATTGTAGAACCATATGATTTAGCATATTACAATCAAGAGACAATTTTAGGAGGTACTCAACTTGGATTATCCAATTATCCTAGATTTAATTCTCCTCAGGAAGTAGGAGATGCCTTCATTGATGCTGGCTTTAATTTAGTTAGTTTGGCTAGTAATCATACTATGGACAAAAATGAAGAAGGAATAGAAAGCTCTCTTAATTATTGGCATAGTAAAGATGTATATACCGCTGGTAGTTATTTATCTTTTGCTGAAAGAGATGAGCCGGTGATTAAAGAAATTAATGGCATTAAGTATTCTTTTTTGGCTTATACAACTTGGAATAATGGACTAAAAACGCCTACGGGCAAAGAATATTTAAATAATGAATATTCAGATGAATTGGTTAAAGCTGATGTTGAAAGAGTTCGCGATAAAGTTGATGTTGTTTTGGTAGCTATGCATTGGGGAACCGAATATTCTTTGGGAGTATCACCTGAACAAGAGAAGATTGCTAATTATTTAGCTAGTTTAGGGGTAGATATAATAATTGGTGCTCATCCACATGTCGTAGAGCCCATCACTTTTATTGGAAAAACCATGGTAATTTATTCGTTAGGTAATTTAATTTCTGATCAAGAAGGAGTAGAACGTCTAACAGGTTTGATGGCTTCTGTTAAAATAAAGAAAGTAGTAGAAAATAAAGTTACAACTATTACCTTAGAAGAACCAAAAGCCCAATTAGTATATACTCATTCTAGTTATGGTTCTAAACGTAATTTTAAGGTTTATCCATATACAAGCTTAAATAATACTTTGCTTCCAAATTATATGACTTATTATGAGAAGTATAAATCAGTAGTTACTAGTATGACTGATCAAGTGGAAATGTTACCTTAGATAGGAGTGAAATAATGGAGATAATAAATAGAAAGGCAAAACATGATTATTTTGTAGAAAGCGAAATAGAATGTGGTATTGTTTTAAAAGGCACCGAAATAAAATCCATTAGAAACGGAAGTTGTAATATTAAAGATAGTTACGCTGTGATTAAAAATAATGAAGTTTTACTTTTAAATATGTTTATTGCTCGTTATGATGAAGGTAATATTTTTAATCATGATGAAAGACGAACTAGAAAATTATTATTACATAAAAGAGAAATAATAAAATTAGATGAAAAAGTTAAATTACAAGGATATACTTTAGTTCCATTAAAGTTATATTTTGTGAAGAATAAAGCTAAAATTTTACTAGGTGTTTGTAAGGGAAAAAAGAATTTTGATAAACGTGAGTCAATTAAGGAAAAAGATTTACAAAGAGAAGCGAGAAAAATCGAAAAATATAAATAAGGATTGCTTATTTTAAAAAAATGTGATATAATAACAGCGCTTTAGGGGGTAGTAGTATGCAGGAGAAAAGGATTATTGTAACTAAAAGCGAGTTAGATCACTTAAGGACCCTTCCTTATTTAGGAGAAGGAGAACAAGGAGCAGTTTATAGATGGGATAATCAAGCTTTAAAATTGTTTAATCCACCTAAGAAAAAAAGCTTAAAGAAAGATATTCAAAAATATATGGTTTTTCAACAAGTTGATATGGATGACTTTTCTTTTCCACGTCAATTGCTTTTTTGCGAAGATCAATTCGTTGGTTATACTATGGCTCTTTTTAAAGGATTAGATTTATCGTGCCAACCCTTTAAAGGTAGTTTTGATGATTTAAAGAGCATTGTTTTATATAATCAAAAAAACATTATTGATTTATCTTCTCAAAAAATAATTGCTTGGGATATGGATGTACAAAATGCTATGTATTGTGAAGATGAAAATAAAATCAAATTTATGGATACTGATTATTATATGTATGATGCTGGCTTATCTATTGATGAATGTTTAGAAAATAATAATAATATTTTTAATTTTTTATACGTCAATATGTTAAATGATGGTTTAGATGCATATAGTAAATATAATAATCCTATTTTTTCACAAATCGGTAGTAGGTTAAATAGGGGAATTATCACTCCTGTAGAATATATTGATATTCTTCATAGCAGAATAGAAAATGTTGTAGGGCACGAAATAGAAACATTAGAAGAAGGAGCTAAAGTTTTAAAAAAATTATAAAGTTTCTTCTTGAAGCCTAAAAGGTCGTTTGATATAATCAAAACATGGGGCTGATATGGCTTCGACGGGAATTGTTTTGTATAAATGGCAAGTCGACTGCTCACGTTACGAGCAAAAAATAATAACTGGAAACAGAAATCAATTAGCTTTTGCATAATTAAATAAGCGAAGCACTCTTGTGTTCTTGTCTCTGTAAGGAACATAAAGGGTTCATTTTAACAGAGTATATTCTAGCTTAGCTTAGAAGTTAGAATGAATTTTTTTTAAGCTCGTTGATTCAATTGGTTGTCAGCTACTGTTTGAATCAATTAAATTGATTAGTTGGCTAAACTTGTAGAGATTTATGCTACGCAGTTTTCGGACAGGAGTTCGATTCTCCTCAGCTCCACCATTGGGAAATCTGTTCGAACTATTCGAACTTTTGATATAGGAATCAATCGAAAGATTGGTTTTTTCTTTTGTT
>CANROU010000008.1 GCA_947632325.1 uncultured Bacilli bacterium | reverse complement strand
CCATTTACAATAACGAGTAAAATGGTTGATTATATTTCTAGCATTATGGAAAAAATAGGAAAATTAGATAACTATGCTAACTTTAATAAAATGCCAACATTAAGAAAAAATAATAGAATTCGCTCAATTCATTCGTCATTAGCAATAGAAGCAAATTCTCTATCAATTGATCAAGTCAAGGATTTAATTTCTGGCAAAACAGTTATTGGACCACAAAAAGAAATTCAAGAAGTTAAAAATGCATATAAGGCTTATGAAATGATAAATGATGTAAATCCATATTCTATTAAAGACTTAAAAAAAATACATGAAACTATGACATATTTAATCGTAAATAAGCCTGGAGAATTTAGAAAAGGTAATGAAGGAGTATTTGATGAAAATGGTAACTGCATTCATATGTGTCCTCCACCAGAACAAGTAGATACATTAATGAATCAATTGTTTGATTGGATGAAAAAAAGAAAAAATGACATACATCCATTAATATTATCATCCATTTTTCATTATGAATTTGTATTTATTCATCCTTTTGAAGACGGAAATGGTAGAACAGCTAGGTTATGGCAAAATATTATTCTTTCTAATTGGAAAGAAATATTTGAATATTTACCTATAGAATCAGAATTAAAAAAATATCAAAATGGATATTACAAAGCAATTGCAGACTGCAACAAAAATGGAGATTCTACAATCTTTATTGAGTTTATGTTAAAAATGATTGATGAAGTTTTAGATGAACCAGTTATTGCTGCTAGTGTGCCTATCACAGAAAAAACAATTAATATTAGAAAATTATTACAGGTAATGGATCATAATGTTCCAATGACTGCAAATGATATTATGAATAAATTAGGAATTAAATCAAAAGAAACTTTAAGATCAACTTATTTAGATCCAGCTATAAATGAAGGATTAGTGGCTCTTACTATTCCCGATAAACCAACTAGTAAAAATCAAATGTATTATAAAATTTAAACATAAAAGGTAGTTAAGAAACAATCTCAACTACCTTTTCAACTACCAAATTTAAAAGATTCATTTTAGAGGGCATTTTTAAGAAAAAATATAAGAATTTTTATTTTGTTATGTTAGCTACATGATATAATTAGGTGAAAAGAGATGACTGTAATGCAAAAAATCGATGAGAATTTTATTACAAACAAAGCAATAAAGTACATGGAAAATAAGACTGATGGAAACTGGCATGCTGAGAAAACTATTAAAGCTGATCTACATCAACATGGAGTAGATATTAAATTAATTGGTGGTAAGAGAAATAGCGAATACTTCTTTATAGAGTGCAAAGGTAAATCTTATGCCAAATCTGCACGATCTATTAATAGAGAAGGATGGTTAAATGCTTTGGGGCAAATAGTTACTCGAATGAATGTTAAAAGGTATTATAATTCTAAAAATGGTGGAAAAGAAATAAATAGAGCGTACAAATATGGATTAGGATTGTATTGGGAATCGGCACAAGTTGCACTTAGAAGAATACCGAAAGAAATAGCACAAGTGTTGAATTTATATATTTTTTCAGTTAATGATAAAGGAGAAGTAAAATGTTTTACTCCTAGCCAATTTAAAGATACTGAATATCCAGATGATGTATTTAAATAATATTATGTCATTTATGTCACATTGATATGTGTGGATACTATATATTAAGTGTCATAAATTGATCAAAATGATTACAATTTCTAATCTTTTTTTAATTAGAAAAATTTTCAACAAAAGTAGCCTGTTTTTATAATGTATTAAAAACAGCAAAAAAATTAACGTATTTGTTTGTTGTATATGTTAAAAAAATATTTGAAAAAACTATATAACAGTAAAAAATTCTAATTTTTGATAATACAAATAAGAAGGTTTTAAAGTAAAATACTACAAGCGATTGATTTTTGTAATAAATTGCTTTAAAATGGTATCATGAGGTGGTTACATTGATGTTACTGTATAGAGATTTATCGAGCAATAATAAGGCAATTACGAAATTGAAATTGGAGAAATATTTAAAATATTAAAAGATGAAAATAAGTAATTCCCTAGAAAAAGCCTCAAAACAAAATAAACCTAAAAAAGTGGTTCAATCTGGTTTTTTTGGTGAAGATTTAGATATAATTGCTAAATATAAATCTAAATATAAATACATTGGTAATTGCGTTGAAGATGATTTGATGAAATATTATGATGAAATAGTGAACATTGATACCTCACATTATATGTCTAATGATGATATTTGTACACCAATGGAATGTGTAAAAAATATGATAAACTATATTCCTGAAGAACTATGGAAGCGATCACATTTAAGAGTTTTAGAACCCTGTAGTGGCAACGGTAATTTTGGTGCCTATTGCCAATTTAAGACGGATATAGATAATATATGGTTCAATGAATTGAATCCAATAAGATTTGCTAATTGTAAAAAATTGCTAAAACCAAAGCATATCTAACATGAAAATTTTTTTAATTTAAAAGGTAAATGGAATAAAGATTGGGATTTAATAATAGCTAATCCACCCTATTCTGGAGGTGGAAATAAAAACAGAAGTTTATCTAATTTATTTATTGAAAAGTATATTAAACGATAAAGGTTATTTATGCTATGTAACGCCAAATAATTGGATGACATATAATAATGATAATACAACTTTAAAAAAATTATTAAACAACGGTTCATTTATTGTTATCGATAATAATGCGAAACAATATTTTCATGGAATAGGTTCATCATTTACCATCTTTGTTTGGCAAAAGGGAGTATTTAATAATAAAACCAAAGTAATTAATAATTTTTTATTGAAGGATATTCAAGAACAGGTTGAAATACCTCGTGATATACCCTTTATTCCATTATATATATCAAACACTATTTAAAATTAGTACCTAAGATGATTATTAAAAAAAGAAATAACTTTGATTATAGATGTGATTTGCATAATTTTACTCAAAAAAAATATTTAAGTGATGAAAAAAATGAGAGATTCAAATACAAAACTATTCATACTATGAGAAAAACGAGATATGCCAGTAAGAAACAAGATATCTATAATAAATGGTTAATTATAATACCGCTATCTACCTATTATATCCCCAAAATTATGCATAATGTAAACGTGACGCAATCAGTTGGTTATATAGCATTTGATTCTAAAAAAGAGGCTGAAGATTATCTTGCGATAATAACTCAACCCCATTTTAAACTATTAATTCATTTAACTAGATATGGTAATTTTAATAATATCACGGTTTTAAGATATCTAAATTTCGATAAAAAATATCGATTTACTAAAAAAGAGCAAGCTGAAATAGAAAAATTAGTTAAACTAATAGATTATTAAAACACTTATTTTATCCTTCGGCATCTGCTTGAACATTGGCTAATGGTTTATGTCCAAATTGCTCAATAAATTTTTTAATCATTATATCTTCAACAGCCAAAGCTTTAGGATTAGCAAAAGGCACAGATGTTACTCCACACCAATCAAAGATATATGGATTATCACTACAATCATATAAATATAATTTAAATAAAGCTCTAGTAGTGACCATTGATTGTAAAATTTTTATATTTGTAGTTGAAGCCGTTCTCCAATTGTATAAGTAACCGCAGTTGTATGATTGAAGTCCATCTTTAAACGTTTTTCTAGAACTACCAATTTTAATTATATATTCTTTATCATCAAGGACACAAGTAAAAATATAAGATACTCCGGCAGATTCATCAAATATAGTTTTTTCAATATCACCATTAAAAGCAAACGGTACTATTTTTTCATTTTTTCGTTTATCATTTGACAAAATTATCATAGGATTAGCTTTTAAATAACAAATAAAGCGATAATCTGCTAAACCAGCGAAACTAAAATCACTAATTACAGGTTGTTGTTTAATGTCATCAATAGTAAAAGGCCTATCATTTTTATTATCAAGGGCAAAAATTTTGGCTAAGGCTTTTACATAATCTTGACCTTGCTTTGATTGATATTTTTCTCCATCAAAATCACAAACAGATTTTAGTTGTTCAATGGTTGGTCTATCTTTTTTTGCTATAGTGCATATACCTCCTTAAATTACCCTAATTATAACATAAAATTTTGAAATAGCCTAATATTATTAATGAGGTGATAATGTGAGAATATTAACGGTAAGAGAACCCTTTGCCACGCTTATATGTCATAAAATTAAAACAATTGAAACAAGAAGTTGGCGGACTAATTATCGTGGAGAAATATATATTCACGCTGGCATCAAAAAACCTAATTATGAACACAAAGGATCTGCTTTTAAACAGATTGTCAGTCAATACACTTATAATCCCGGGAGTGTTTTATGTAAATGTAATTTAGCTGATTGTATTGAAATGACTGATGAATATATTGAGAAAATAAGAAAAGAGGATAATATGAATTATCTCTTAGGTGAGTATAGTGTTGGAAGATTTGCATGGATTTTAGATAATATAGAACCTATTAAACCTTTTGCTGTTAAAGGGAAATTAGGTATTTGGCATTTAGATAAATAATGATTGAGGAGACTGATTATATTTAATCAGTTTTTTTCTTGACATCTGTGTATATACTGTATATAATATACATATACATTGAGGTGAAATATGGAAATAATAATCAGTAATTCCAGTGGTGTTCCAATATATGAACAAATTAAAGAACAGATAAAAAGCAAAATAGTTTCTAATGAACTAAAAGAAAATCAATTATTGCCATCCATAAGAATTTTAGCGCGAGATTTAAGATGTAGTGTCATAACTACTAAAAAGGCTTACGAGGAACTGGTAAAAGAAGGATATGTTAAAAATATTCCTGCAAAAGGATTTTATGTTGCTAAAATAAATAAGGATTTAGTTTTAGAAGAGCAATTAAATAAAATAGAGAATTTATTATATAAAGTAGTTAATATAGCTAATTATAATAATATTTCAAGGAAAACTATAAATGACATATTGGATATTTTATATGAGGAGATTAAATAAAATGAAAAATATATTAGAAATTAAAAATTTATATAAAAAGTATGATAATTTTGAATTAAAGGATGTATCATTCAATTTGCCTAAGGGAACAATCATGGGATTTATTGGTGAAAATGGTGCCGGAAAAACTACTACCATTAAGGCTATATTAAACATTATTCAATCGTATAGTGGACATATTAAAATATTTGGTTTAGACAATCGTAAGGACGAAAAACAAATAAAAGAAGATATTGGGGTAGTATTAGATGATATGTTTTTTCCTGAAATTCTCACTCCTAATGATATAAATAAGTCTATGGCAGGTATATATAAAAATTGGGATTCCAAGATGTTTCAATATTATTTAAAAGAATTTCATTTATTACCTAATAAACAAATTAAAACGTTCTCTAAAGGCATGAGAAAAAAATTAGAAATTGCTACAGCATTGGCTCACAAACCTAAACTTCTTATCTTAGACGAACCTACTTCAGGTCTTGATCCTATTGCTCGTGCTGAAATTATTTCTATATTTCAAAAATTTATTGAAGATGCTGATTGTTCTATTTTATTATCCAGTCATATTACTACAGATCTAGAACATATTGCTGATTATATAACCTTTATTAGTAATGGTAAGATACTTTTATCGAAAGCAACAAACGAATTATTAGATAAATATGGTATTGTAAAGTGTACGGAAGCTGAATTTAAAAAGATAGATAAGAAAGACTATGTTAAATATAAGAAAACAAAATATCAGTATGAAGTATTAACAACCGATAAAAAAAGCTTTAAATCCAAATATGATATTAAAGTGATAGACAAAATAACTTTAGATGATCTTATGGTGTTAATGATTAAGGGGGAAGAATAATGTTAGGATTTATAAAAAAAGATTTAGCCATGATTAAAAGTAATTTTAAATTATTAGAAATATTAATTGTTATATATACTTTAATGGGAATATGTGGTGAGATGGACATATCATTTATTTTGCCTTTCATGAGTGTAATGATTATGATCTCAACATTTAGTTATGATAATTATAATAAATGGGATGCTTATGCTATATCTTTGCCTGATGGCAGAAAAAATAGTGTAAGATCTAAATATGTAGCCACAATTTTGATGGTGTTTATTGTCTCTATTATTACTCTTCTTTTGTCATTTATTATTTCTTATATCAATACTAAAACTATTAACTACGAACAAATATTAATATCACTACTTGGCACCATATTTGCAACATTATTAGTTTTAACTTTTATGTATCCAATTATTTATAAATTCGGTGTTGAAAAAGCAAGAATTGGCATATTCATAATTGTTTTTGTTATGATTATTATAGGGAGCTTTCTTGCTCAATATTTAGACATGACATTCATTGGGAAATCATTATCATTTTTAGAAAATTATTTAGTAATAATTTTAATAATAATAACTATTATTATGGTTTATCTATCTTATAAAATATCGCAAAAAATATTTATGAAAAAAGAATTTTAAAAAAATAACAAAAAATGTTCATTAAAAGTGTATAATAATATTGAAACTAAAAAGGAGAAAGAGAGAAATGAATAAGTCAAAAGTATATTTTACGAAAGAATTAACACCTGATAGTATTGTTAAAATATTTGAAAGATTAGGTAAAACATTACCTGGGAAAGTGGCTGTTA
This sequence comes from uncultured Bacilli bacterium, assembly GCA_947632325.1. GTDB lineage: Bacteria > Bacillota_I > Bacilli_A > RF39 > UBA660 > CANPXY01. The sequence continues at coordinate 38,867 of CANROU010000008.1, read as the reverse complement.
AAGTGCACTCTGGAGAACGAGGTAACCAAAATTATTTGAAACCAACATTCTTAAAACCTATTATTGACCATGTTAATGGTACTGTAGTAGAATGTAATACTGCATATGATGGTGCCAGAGATACAACAGCCAAACATATTCAGTTATTAGATGAACATGAATGGAGTAAATACTTTACTGTAGATATTATGGATAGTGATAGTGATATGGTATTAGATGTTCCAAAAGGTAATATAATTAATAAAAACTATGTTGGTAGTCATTTAACTAATTATGATTCTATGTTAGTATTATCACATTTTAAAGGTCATCCAATGGGAGGCTTTGGAGGCGCCTTAAAACAATTGTCTATAGGAATAGCGTCTAGCAAAGGGAAAAGATACATTCATTGCGTTGGTAAAGAAAATGGTACTTTTGAAGAAATGTTTCAAGTAGAACAGAAAAAGTTTTTAGAGGCAATGGCTGACGCTGCATCTTCAGTTGTACAATATTTTAATGGCAATATTGCTTATATCAATGTTATGTGCAATATGTCAGTGGATTGTGATTGTTGTGAAGTGGCTGAAGATCCTTGTATGAAGGATATCGGTATTTTAGCGTCAACTGACCCAGTTGCCATTGATCAAGCATGTATTGATTTAGTGAAACAATCTACTGATCCGGGCAAAGATCACCTTCTTGAGAGAATTGACTCTAAACAAGGAACACACACTATAGATGCTGCTGAAAAATTAGGCATTGGTAGTAGAGATTATGAATTAATTGAAATATAATAAAAATTCCATTATGTAATATAATGGAATTTATCAGAGTGTAGACAAACCCCTAGATTTTTCTAGAGGTTTTCTTATGTAAAATTTAAAAAGTGAAAAAAGATAAACTTTTTAATATTTTTGGTAATTTTTTCTAATAAAGTAAGAGAAAGTAGTGGTATTCCATCTACTTTTTCTTTCTTTATTGCTATATTTTTCATGTTTTGGGCAGCACAAATAAGCCATGTATAATTTTGATTTTTTTCTATTCCTTTATACATCGCATATCTATATCCATGATTGTTTTTAGAGTCAGCAAAACTTCTTTCTATTTTTTGACATCTATTGTTATAAAGTTTTTTCCCTTCTGTAGATAACCTCCGGGCCTTCATTTCTTCTTTTCTTTCTTCCTCTATATGTCTTCTTATTATTTTACTCCTATCTAAATTGGCATATAATTTATATCCTAATTTATCTATATGTTTTGTATACTCTAATACTTCTCCTGTTTCCTTTTCTACATATATATTATGTTCTTTACTATATTCATATTTTGTCTTTTCTTTTCTAGACTCACTACTTCCATATCTTCTATATCCTATTACCCCGAATATATTATTTATATAATAATATCTTCTTATTTCTGGTGTATCATATCCTGAGTCGACCGCACATTTTTTTATATCAAATCCATATTTTTCTTTTATGTATTCCATTCTATTTATATAAGGAACCGAGTCATGTATATTACCTTTGGTTATATGACAGTCAACTATTATATTACATTTATGATCTACTGTACGATGATCTAAATACATAAATCCTTTTTCTTTATTATCTCTATGATAATATCCACTTTCTTTATCTGTTTTACTTACTTTTATATGTTTTTCTTCTATTTCATCCTTATATTCAAATGGTTTCTCTCCATTTTTTATTCTTTCCTCATTGATTTCCTCTTCCAACCATTTTCTTCTTTTCTTTACTTCTCTTACTATTTCATCTTCATATTTGTTCTTGTTTGCATTGGCTTTTTTATGTGTTGAGTCTGTATAAAATGTTGTCCCATCTATTAAGTTATATTTCATTGCTTGCTTAACAATATTAGTAAATATATCTTCAAAAATTGTTGTTCCCTTAAATCTTCTTTCATAATTCTTACTGAATGTAGAAAAGTGTGGTGTTTCTTTCCCAAATGGTATTCCTAGGAACCATCTATATTCGGCATCTACTTTTATCTTTTTACAAGTTTGCCTCATAGATTTAAGTCCATCTATAGTTTGAATAAAAACTATCTTAAATAAAACGACAGGATCTATACTTGGCCTTCCGTTATCCTCACAATATTTATCTTTAACTAAATCATAAATAAAAGTGAAATCTATATATTTGTCTATCTTTCGAAACAAACTATCCTCTGGGACTAGTTCTTCCATTGTTGTCATTAAGATTTCACTTTGTATATTTTTATTTATCGTTATCATTTTATCACTTACTTTCTTTATGTTATCCACTTTAATTATATCAAAAAAGCAATAAAAAAGTAAGGTTTGTAAGCTTTAATTTTTGGATAACATAAAGCAACCTTACGTATTTATTATACTACATATTTTTTTTAAAGAAAAGACCATTGACTTTGTCAACAGTCTGAAAAATTCCATTATGTAATATAATGGAATTTATTTTAGCTATTACCTGAGGTATTTGTTATCATTAATGTTACTTTACCACATTTTTGGTAGGTATATTAGAATAATATTCTTCTAATGTTAAATTATGTGTAAATAAATAAATCGCCAACTGTTTACCAACAAATCTAATATGCCATGGTTCATAACTATAACCTGTGATGCTTGTTTTGCATTTAGGATAACGTAGAATAAAACCAAATTTGTGGCAATTACGATGAATCCACCTAACTTCTTCTAATTCATCTAATTGTTCAGCAATGATATATTGATTGTTTTTATAAATACAAAAATCAATAGCTAATCCCACTTCATGTTCAGAAGTATAAGGTTTAGCTACATGACTTTGCGCATACTCAATACCATCTTGCAAACTTATCTTGTCAAATAAATTTTGTTGATATTCATGTGTTCGATAGGCGTCTTCTATTTCTATATCGTATCCATTTTGTTTGGCTGCCTGTTTTAATTTTAAGAAGTAGTCACATGTTTTTTGCTCTAAAAGTTGTTGTCTATCACTAATATATTTAGTTTTAACTTTTACTAACTTAATATCAAGTTTTTCTTTAAGCGGGTGAGTACTATTTACTAAAATGGTATAATCCACAATATCACCTTCTTATGCTAATCATAACATAAATAGCTTTCTATATTATTAATATGAATATAGATAAAATTATTTTACTATGAAAAAAGCTTTTTTTCATGTATAATAATAATATAAATATTGGAAAGAGGTTAAAAAATGAAAATAATGTCAATTAATGCAGGAAGTAGTTCCTTAAAATTCAGTTTATTTAATATGGATAATGAGGAAGTAATTGCTAGCGGTTTATTTGAAAGAATTGGTATTGATCAAAGTAAATATAAAATTAAATATGGGGATGAACAGATAAGTCAAGAAATTGATTTACCAGATCATGCAGTGGCTGTATCCATTCTTTTAGATAAGTTAATTGATTTGGGAATTATCAAATCATTAGAAGAGATTGAAGGTATAGGCCATCGTGTTGTTAGTGGAGCCGATGTTTACGGACAATCTGTGCCTATTACTGATAAGGTAATCAACGACTTAATTGCTTTTAAGGATTTTGCTCCATTACATAATCCGGCTCATGTTTTAGGGATAGAGGCCTTTAAAAAAGTATTACCTAAGATCCCAATGGTAGCGGTATTTGATACAGCTTTTCATCAAACTATGGATGAAATAAGTTATTTATATCCCGTTCCTTACCGTTGGTATAAAGAATATAAAGTTAGGAAATATGGCTTTCATGGAACAAGCCACCGTTATATTGCTTTAACTTTGGCCAATGAATTAAATCGTCAAGATTTAAAAATAATAAGTTGCCACTTAGGCAATGGTGGTAGTATTACCGCTATTAAGGATGGTAAATGTATAGATACCTCAATGGGCTTTACGCCATTAAGTGGTATCATGATGGGTACTAGATCAGGTGATGTCGATCCTTCCATTATTCCGTTTATCATGGAGAAGGAAGGTAAAAATGCCAGTGAAGTAATCGATGATTTAAATAAAAAATCAGGATTTTTAGGACTAAGTGAATATAGTAGTGATTCACGGGATATTGAAGATGGTGCCTTAGAAGGTAAAGCTAATTGTATTTTAGCTGAGGAAAAGTTTGTTAGAACCGTAGTAAATTATATTGCTAGTTACTATGTTTTACTTGGTGGCTGTGATGTCTTGGCCTTTACCGCGGGTATTGGTGAAAATAGTATTAATACCAGAATGAAGATCGTAGAAAAACTAGCGTGTCTTGGCTTCCAGTTAGATGTTGAAGCTAACAATGTTAGAGGACAATTACAAAAAATTAGTTCAAAAGATTCAAGTAGTATGATCTATGTTGTACCAACTAACGAAGAATTGATGATTGCTCGTGATACTTTAGAAATTATTAATAGATAGGATGATAATATTATGTATAAGAAGCTTTATCAAGCCATAAAAAAATATGATAATATTGTTATTGCTAGACATATAGGAGTTGATCCTGATGCTTTAGCTAGTCAATTAGCCTTAAAAGAAGCTATTCAACTAACTTTTCCCACTAAAAAAGTATTGGCTATAGGAAATAATAGTATTAAATTTCGCTACTTAGGAAAATTAGATAAACCAGAAAATATAAAACATGAATTGCTGATTGTTTTGGATACTCCTGATAAGAGAAGAGTAGACGCTACTGATCTTGATGATTATCTTTATTCTATCAAAATAGATCATCATCCTTTTGTAGAAAAGTTTTGTGATTTAGAATATATTGCTGATAAATGTTCTAGTACTTGTGAGATCATAATGGATTTTATTAAGCATACTAAATTGCGAGCTAATAAATCTATTGCGGAAAAATTATTTTTAGGACTTGCTGCTGATTCTAATCGATTTTTATTTAATAGTTGTACACCAAAAACATTTAGTCTAGTAGCTGAATACTTACAAAAATATAAATTTGATATTGCTCAGTTATATCAAAAACTTTATATGAGACCTATTTCAGAAGTTCGTTTACAAGGATATATCAGTGAAAACATGCAAATTACTGAGCACGGCGTGGGTTATATTAAAATAACTAATGATTTAGTTAATAAATATAATGTTGACTCTGCATCATCTGGTAATATGATTAATAATTTTAATTTTATTGAAGAGGTTTACGTGTGGGTATCTATAACAGAAGATATTAAGAATGATATAATTCGTATTAACATTCGTTCGCGGGGACCAGAGATTAATTTTATAGCCGAAAAATATAATGGTGGAGGTCATAAATATGCCAGTGGAGCTCGTGTTAAAACTTTTGAGGAAGCTCAATTATTAATAGATGATTTAGATCAAGCTAGTAAGGATTATTTAAAAAAAACAAAGGAGAGGTAAAATGAAAATTACAGATGTTACGTTATACGTTAGTGCAGTAAGACGTAGTCAATATCCTGATGATAATTTACCAGAGTTTTTATTGGTAGGTAGAAGTAATGTTGGTAAAAGCAGCTTCATTAACGCTATTGTTAATAGAAAAAACATTGCTAGAATTTCTTCTCGTCCAGGGAAAACCCAACACTTAAATTTCTATCGAGTAAATAAGAGCTTTTATTTAGTAGATGTTCCAGGATATGGATATGCCTCAGTTGATAAAAAGACTCAACATAAATTTGGTATGATGATAGAAGAATATTTACAAAAACGTGATGAATTAAAACGGGTATTTATGTTAATTGATTTTCGCCATAAGCCCACGGAAGATGATTTATTGATGTATAATTTTCTAAAATATTATAATATACCTGTTACCATTGTTCTTACCAAAGAAGATAAAGTCGGCTCTAGCAAGAAAGATCGTAATTTAAAAATAATCAAAGATACCCTAGATTTAGTAATAGGGGATAATATAGTATTATTTTCTAGTATAACTAAACTAGGAAGAAATGAAATATTACAACAAATAGATGATTTGATAGTTGAGACTATATAAGATCAATTTTGATCTTTTTTTATTCCTCAAATACAGATTATGCATAATATACAATAGATGAATTCTTATATGTAGGTGAGGATAATGAAAGTAGAAACAATAAGAGACGATTGTTTTTTGATCTATATTAATAATTGCTATTTTACATTTTTAAATTGGGAAGATAAAGATGAAATTGAAAAAAATGTAAAAAAACTTATACTAAAATTAAATAGAATTTATCATTTATCACTCTTGGGTTTTTATAAAATGGATATTTATATTAACAAAAAAATAGGTATGGTTATAGAATTAACAAAAATGGATGATTTTGGATTTGAAATAGATACTATCGATTTAAGAGTTTCCTTGTTTTTAAATAGTCCCTTTCTTTTAGAAGTGAATGATATTGATTTATTAAAAGGCCATAATTATATATATATTAATCATAATAAATATTATATAGATATTAAAGATATTTCTAATCAACAGGTTACATTACTTAGTGAATGGGCTACTTTAATTTATGGAAAAACAGCTGATAGAATAAAAAAAGAAAGTCAAATATTAAAACTTTCTTTTTAATAATATATGTATTTATAGAACAATAGCAATCATATTGTTAGAACCCTTGTTGACTATTTTAGATAAAGTCTGTTGTAATTTGTAACGAATATTATCTGGCATCAAAGATATTTTAGATTGAATACCTTCTTGTACAATAACATCTAAACTACGACCAAATATTTCGCTTTTCCAAATATTAGAAGGATCAGTTTCATAATCTTTCATCAAATAATCAATAAGTTCTTTGCTTTGTAGTTCACTTCCTATAATCGGTTCAAAAGTACTATGAACATCTACTCTAATCATATGGATGGATGGCGCTACAGCTTTTAATTTAACACCATAACGAGAACCTTGTTTAATAATTTCTGGAGTATCTAATTTCATATCTGCTAAAGTTGGGGTAGCAACACCATAGCCAGTTTGTTTTACCATCTTCAAGGCATATTTAATTTGGTCATATTCTCTTTTGGCTTCATTAAATTCTTGGAATAAAGCTAATAATTCGGCTTTGTTTCTAAAATCAATATGAATAATATTAGTTAATACTTCGTGATATAAATTACTTGGTGCTTTTAAGGTAATAGTAATTTCCCCTGTTGCAGGGTTAACTTCTGATAAATAAGCCTTCTCAATATTTTCATTATTAAGAAAATGATTAGTAATGTGTTCAATATCCCGCAATTTATCAACATCAATAACACTTTCTCTAATAGCGTCTATATAACATTTTTTTACTGGATGATCATGATTTAAAATGGCAATCCATTCTGGCATATTGACTTTTACTTCTAAAACAGGGAATTCATAAAGAGCTTCACGTAAAATATTATACATATCTTTTTCGTTCATTGACTCTATACTAATAGGAATAACAGGTACTTGATGCTCTTCTTGTAAGGATTCAGCTAGACGTTCGGTCTCTGGTAGTGATGGATGCGTTGAATTTAGGATAACAACAAATGGTTTACCAATACTTTTTAATTCTTCAATGACCCTATTTTCAGCTTCTAAATAATCTTTTCTCGTGAACTCGCCAATAGAACCATCGGTTGTAACTACAATACCAATGGTAGAATGATCTTTAATGACTTTTTCAGTACCTAATTCAGCTGCTTCAACAAATGGAATTTCATCATCATACCAAGGGGTCTTAACCATCCTAGGACCATTTTCATCTTCAGCGCCTTTAGCATTCTCAATCATGTATCCAACACAATCAATTAAACGGATATTACATGTAAAATCATCAATTTGAATCTTAGCTGCTTGATTTGGAACAAATTTTGGTTCCGTAGTCATAATTGTTTTTCCTTGAGCACTTTGAGGAATTTCATCTAAAGATCTTTTTCGTTCATACTCATCTTCGATATTAGGAACTACTAATGTTTCGATTACTTTTTTTATGAAAGTACTTTTTCCTGTTCTAACAGCACCTACGACTCCTAAGTAAATATCTCCCCCTGTGCGTTCTGCGATGTTTTTTATAATTTCATATTTTTCCATAACATTTCACCTTTTCTTTTCTATTCATTTAAATTTATGACAATAACTTTAGAATATGAAAAAAAAGAATATTTTTGTATATTCTTTTTTTAAAACATTTTATCAATATCTTTAGGGACATTATCCTTCATGATGGCATTGACAATTTTATCGGTTTTTTCTTGACTCACCGGTTTACCAGTTAAACTACTAATTTCAGAAACTAAATCTCTCAAGACTGCCTCATCTTTCATATTTGAACTTTGAAGTTTTTTGGCAAGTGACATAATAGTGTTTTTATCTACATGTGTTTTATCTTCAACTCTTTTAAAAAAACTATCTTTAAACATAAGATTCCTCCTAACAGTAGTATATGTTAAGAGGAATAAATGGTTATTATTTTGTTTTCTTTTGGTATTTGGCTCTTTTTTTGGCAAATTCAAGACATTGCCTTTTATATTGATCAAGGGTTATCTGTTTGTTTTTTAAACGTTCATCAAGCATTTCTTGAGCTCGGTCTAATCCTTCTAATAAATTTTTAGGAGCTTCTTTTTTATAGAAAATCATGTTTCATCACCCCGATTCTTAAATTGGATAATAATTGGTGTTCCACTAAAGTCAAAGTTTTCTCGCAGTTTGTTTTCCAAATAGCGATAATAGGAAAAATGAACAAGCGATTTATTGTTTACTCGTAAAGTAAATTTAGGAGGGGCGCTGCCTGTTTGACTAGCAAAATAGATTTTAAGACGATTTGTTTTATAAGAGGGTGGCGGATTCAACTGATAAGCATCCATAATAACATTATTTAAAATGCTTGTTTTAATTAACCGACGAGTATTTTCATAAACCCTTTTTATTTCAGGCATCAATGTATGAATTCTTTTTTTAGTAAGAGCCGATAAGAAAACAACTGGAGCATATGTAATGAATTGAAATTCATTACGAATTGTTTTAGTATAATCTTTAATAGCAACATCTTTAATAGCATCCCATTTGTTAACTACCAAAATAATTCCTTTGCCTTTATCAGCTGCATAACCAGCGATATGTTTATCATGTTCAGTAATTCCCTGTAGGGCATCTATCACGACTAAACAAAGATCACTTCGATCAATAGCCCTTAAAGAACGAAGCAAACTGTACTTTTCGATAGTCTCAAAAACCTTACCTTTTTTACGCATTCCAGCGGTATCAATAACTACATACTCCTCACCATTATATTTAAAAACAGAATCAACAGCATCACGTGTAGTACCAGCGATGTCACTAACTACGACACGTTCTTCATTCAAAATGGCATTCATCAAACTACTTTTACCAACATTTGGTCGACCAATAATAGAAAATTTTAAACGATTATCTTCTTCTTGTTCTTCCATTTCTTGAAAATTCATCGTAATATTATCCATTAATTCTACAAAGCCAATGTTGTGGATGCCACTAATAGGAATATAAGTATCAAATCCTAATTCATAAAAATCATAAATATTTGCCTGGGCATCTTTATTATCCATTTTATTAATGGCAACAATAACTTTCTTTTGAGATTTACGTAAAATATCACGAACTACAAAATCATTTTGGGTAAGACCTTCTTTACCATCTACGACAAAAACAACGACATCAGCTTCTAATATAGCAATTTCAGCTTGAATTTTGATTTCTTTATTAAAAGCTGTTGTTGATACATCAATACCACCAGTATCAATTATATTAAATTTATATTGATTATAAACTGCTTCACTATAAAGACGATCGCGGGTAACACCAGGGGTATCTTCAATAATAGCCATTTTTTTGCCAACGATTTTATTAAAAATAGTACTCTTACCAACATTTGGTCGTCCTACTAAAGCTACAACCGGTAGTGGCATAACAACACCTCCAATTCACCAGTATTATAACATAAAATGAAAATACAACACAATGAATAATCTAGTAAAAAATTGGCTAATTTTACTAAAAATGCTTGACTTTTATTTTGATAAATAGTAGTATTAATTTTATTAATACAAATGAGGAGTTGGTAATATGATACATATATTTGTAATATTAATATTATGTGTGGTGTGTCCTTGCTTCTCATATATTGGGGATAAAAACGGTGCCTAAATAACGTACGACGTTATTGGGCGCTGTTTTTTTATAGGAGGTAAGATATGAATATATTTGAACAATTTACTAGCTTACTTAACAATTATACCCTTGAAGAAAAAGACAATATTATGAAGGCCTATAATTATGCTAAAACATTGCATACAGGTCAAACTAGGGAAAGTGGAGAACCATATATTAATCACCCTTTAAATGTAGCTATAATTTTAGCTGAAATGCATGCTGATAGTGATACATTATGTGCCGGGCTTTTACACGATACCTTAGAGGATACTTCGACTACTAAAGAGGATATTGCTCATGAATTCAATCAAAATGTGGCTAATTTAGTAGATGGCGTTACCAAATTAGCCAAAATGAATTTTTCTTCTAAACAAGATCAAATTTATGCTAACACAAGAAAGATTATCACGGGCATTACTGAAGACGTTCGTATAATTATTATTAAATTAGCTGATCGATTACATAATATGCGTACCTTACAACATAAAAATATTTATAAGCAAAAGGAGAATGCTTTAGAGACAATAGAAATATTTGTACCATTGGCTTATTACATAGGAGCTTATCGTATTAAAAGTGAATTAGAAGATTTAGCATTACAATACTTAAAGCCAGAGACTTATCACAAATTAGAAAAACAAATGGCAGTTATTAGTCGTGATAGCGAATCTTGCCTTAAGGAAATGCTTCAAACCATACATGAAATTTTAAATGATGCTAACATTCCTAATTCTATTAAAATTAGAACCAAAAATATTTATGGTGTCTATAAATGGTTAAATGATGGACATCGAATTAGTGATATTCATGATCTATTGTGTCTTAAAGTTATGGTAGATAATGTAGCTAACTGTTATCAAACATTGATGTATGTTCATTCTCAATATCATCCTATAAACGCCCAATTTAAAGATTATATTTGTAACCCCAAAACCAATATGTACCAATCATTACATACTACGGTTTTTGGACCAAATGATAGAATAGTTCAAACTCAAATAAGAACATTTGATATGGATAAAATTGCCTCCTTTGGCCTTCCTGTACACTGGGAATTAGCTAAAGAAGGAGCCCGTGATATCATGCAGCAAGAATTGAAACAAAAATATCAATTTTTCTCATCTTTAGTAGAAATTAATAATTGTTTCGCAGATAACCAAGCGTTTGTAACCCAGGTTAAAAAAGAATTATTTGCGGATAAAATATATGTTTATACAACTAAAGGAGAAATCATTGAATTACCAAAAGGAGCGACACCCATTGATTTTGCTTATAAAATTCACACAGATATAGGTAATACTATGGTTAGCGCAGTAGTTAATGATGAATATGTTTCTATTGATTATAATTTGAAAAATAAAGATAGAGTTAGAATAATTACTGATCCGCTTTCTTTTGGACCAAGAGAGGATTGGATTGATAAAGCAGTAACCACTAGAGCCAAAAAAATGATTAAAGAATTTAACAATAAATAATAATTAAAAATATCAAATAGTACTTTCTTTAATTTTTATTTTAATTGTGATACAATAAAAATATAAAGATAAAGGAGTGATTATTTTGGAAGAGAAACAGTGGTATGATGATGAAAATTTGGTAACTAGTTTATTAATTGGTTTACTAATATTAATTATAATTATGTCACAAGCATTTGCTATTAGACATCAACTGGGTTTAACTTTTATTGTTCGATCCTTATTAAATAATAATAGTATTTATTTACTTTTTTTAGTATATTTTATTTTCATTAAACTATCCATTGGTAAAAAGAATTTTAATTTATGTAATATATGTTTATTATTAGTACAAATATTATGCGTGGTAGCGTCATTCTTGAATTTATTTCAAAGCCTACAAATATCTATTATAATACGTTTCATACTTAATATTCTGTTATTATTTTATATGGGCTTTTCTTTATTGATAAATACACCATTAGAAAAACATTTAAAAGGTATTACAAATATATCTTCTCATATAACTAATCAAAATTGTTTTTATGGTATGTTTGCTTTAGCGATACTATTATTAGTTGGTGAATTTATAAATAGCTTAGAATTTGATCATATTGTATTATCTTTATTAGAAAGTATTTTCATAATTGGAGTATCACGTTATTTATATTTATGGAGATCATATCAGGAAAATATTTTGTTAAAAACTAAGGAAGATACTAAACCAAAAAGAAAAAAGAAAAAGGACAGTGAATAAGATGTTTGATGAAATTGAAAAAGCCAAAAAGGAATTACCTAATGTTTCAGTAGTTAAGAAGAAAATATTTAATAGTAAGAAACAAAACTTTTATCAAATTGTGGCTATTATTTTGTTTATAGTAGGATCATTCATGTCGATTCTCTTAGGCAATATGGTACCATCATGTACCGATACCAATGTTTTTGGGCAATGTCAAGCAACAGAGTTTAATATTTCATTGACGCTATTATCGTTGGCTATCTGTTTTCTACTAAGCATGTTCTTCTATAGTATTGGTCATATTATAAATGTTTTGGAAGCGATTGAACATAAAATGCAATAAAAACAAGTTTTTTATTAAATTTTATTGATTTTGCTAATAATTCATGATATTTTATATATGTAAGCATAGTATGTGCTTAAAAACATAATACGGGAGGTAAATTATGAAAAAAGTTGAATTAGTAGAAGCAGTAGCAGCAAAAACGGGTTTAACAAAAGCTGATTCTACTAGAGCAATCGATGCAACATTTGAAGCAATCACAGGAGCATTAAAAAAGGGAGATAAAGTACCACTAGTTGGATTTGGTACATTCGCAGTTTCAAAAAGAGCTGCTCGTGAAGGTCGTAATCCTCAAACTGGAGCACCTGTTCATATTGCTGCACGTAATGCAGTATCATTTAAAGCTGGATCTGCTCTAAAAGATGCAGTTAACTAAAAGCCATTAGGCTTTTTTTTCTTGTCAATAGAAAAGAAAGAAGATATAATAAAGGTATAAATAAACTAAAAGAGGTGTAGATAAATGAACAAAAAGTTAACTGGGGGGGGGGTCATTAAATAAGACCTCCAAGAAAATATTAGTAACAAGTATTTTAATAATAATGGTAACAATATTATTAATAGGTGGTAGTTATGCCTATTTAACATTAACGTTAAATAGTAATAAGAATAATATATTAACAAGTGGTAATTTAAATATAGTATTAGAAGAAGAAGGGACTACCATTAATTTAGAAAAAGCATATCCTGTGAGTGAAGAAGAAGGATTAAAAAGTACACCTTATTCCTTTCAAGTAATAAATAAAGGAACAATAAATGGAAGATATAAATTATATTTAAGTGATGATGAAATAGAAGATAATGAAGAGAGAATAGATAATAAATATGTAAGATATAGTTTAGAAAGAGAAAATGTAGTAATAAAAAGTGGAACATTAGATGAATTAAAAGATAATCTATTAGATGAAACAAGTATAAATAAAGGGAATACTAATAATTATAACTTAAGATTATGGATAGATGAGAAAGCAGATAATCTAGCGATAGATAAAGTGTTATCTAAGAAATTAAAATTAGAAACGAGCCAAATAATAGAAGGACCAACGGACTACTGTTATACTTTTGATGAAGCAACAGGTACAATATTAGGTTATGATGCTACAAAATGTGGTACTAGTGTAGATATACCAGATAGGATAAATGGAGTAGAAGTTAAGAGGATTGGAGATAGTAGTCATGAGAATGTTATGATTAATAAAGGTTTAACACATTTAAGTATTCCAGATACAGTAACTTTCATTGGGACCAGTGCTTTTATAAATAATCAATTACCAGATAATGAAGCTTTTATTTATAATAGGAATAGTGATGGTAGTATTGATTATACTAGTTTAAATTCTTATGGAGGTAAAAAAAGAGAAAACATAGTTATTCCTAGTAATGTCGTAACAATCGCCACAAAAGCTTTTTATTGGAGTAAGATAAAATCAGTAGTTATACCATCTGGTGTTAAAACGATTAGATGGGGAGCTTTCAATAACAATCAATTAACACATATAGATATACCTTCAACTGTCATTCTAATAGAAGGAGCAGCTTTTGCTAGCAATCAATTACCAGATAATGAAGCTTTTATTTATAACAGGAATAGTGATGGTAGTATTAATAATACCAGTTTAAATTCTTATGCAGGAGCTAATAGAACAGTTGTTGTACCAGATCAAGTAACTATAATAAAAGGGCACGCTTTTTATAACACCACTGTTACTAGCATCACTTTACCAAGTAATTTAACAACAATTAGTGATTATGCTTTTTATCTAGCTAACTATTTTACAACCATAACGATACCAAGTAAGGTTACGACAATTGGTACTCGTGCTTTGGATGGTTGTAAATCATTAAAAAAAATAGTAAACTTAACAGGAAAGAGTTTTAATTGGGAAGGTATAATTAATGGAAGTGGTAATAATAGTTTTATAACTGGAAGTATAACAGGTCCCTATGGTAATATTGATATTGTTAATCATGAATAATAGCTAGGATATTCCTAGTTTTTTGATATAATATTAATAGGTGATATTATGTTAGAAAGCGCTTTATCTATATTAAAAACAATAGAAAATGCTGGATTTGAGGCCTATATAGTTGGTGGATATGTTAGAAATTATATATTAGGTATTCCATCTAACGATATAGATATTACTACTAATGCTTTACCAACGGATATTAATAAGCTTTTTTCTAATAGTATATTACCTCAGGAACCCTATGGTTCTACAGTTGTTAATGTCGATGATATTTGTTTTGAAGTCACTACTTTTCGCCAAGAGTTAGCATACAACAATAATCGTAAACCTATTCATATTAATTATGTTCCCGATCTAAAAACAGATTTACAACGAAGAGATTTTACTATTAATACATTATGTATGAATCAATATGGTGATATTATTGATTTATTAGATGGTAAAAAGGACATCTTAAATCGCTCTATCCAGACGGTAGGAAACAGTAATAATAAATTTCAAGAAGATCCTTTGCGTATTTTAAGGGCTATTCGTTTTGCTACAGAATTAGATTTTACAATAAGTAGTGATACCAAAATAGCTATTATGAATAATAAGTCCTTATTAGCTAATATATCCTATCAACGTAAAAAACAAGAATTAGATAAAATTTTTACGAGTAGTAATAGACTAAAAGGTATTGATTTATTAATTAAATGGAATTTACTAGAAATCTTAGAAATAAAGGGATTAAGTACAGTAAAGGTGTATGATGATTTATTGGGTACATGGTCTATTATAGATAATGGTAAGTATCCTTTTACTAAAAGGGAAAGAAAGATTATTAATAATATTAAAACGGTCCTTAAATTAGATAATTTAAATCCTCTTGTATTATATAAATATGGTTTATATGTTAACAGTATTGCCGCTAAACAAAAGGGTTTAAATTTACATGATGTAGAAGCTGTGTATCAATCTTTACCTATTCATAGTAAAAAAGATATAGCTATAAATTCAAGCGATATACTTAATGTAGTAGGCTATAATAAAAGAAATTTACTAACTAAAATATATGAAGATATTGCTAATAAAATCTTATTAAAAGAGCTATCAAATACCAAGGTAAGTATAATTAGTTATTGTAAAGAAAAATATGGAAATAAATAAGGTTATTTGCTGAAAATAATCTTATATGATATGATAAATCAAAGGAGGAAAAACATGAAAAACGATAAATTAACACAATTAGTAAAACAAAAAAATATTGTAGTGCCTCTTTATTTATTAAAGCTATATCCTAAATTAAACATAAAATTAGATGAATTTATATTTTTGATGTATTTAAAAGAATCAGGGGATTTATTTTTGTTTAATCCAAAACAAATGGCTGAAGAATATGAAATTAATGTATCACAAGTTATGTCTTATATTTCTAAATTAACTGATAAAAATTTACTAAGAGTAGAAGTATTAAAAAACGAACATAATATACGAGAAGAATATATCAATTTAGAAGATTTTTATAAAAAAATTTCTTTATTGTTGACCGATATTATTAATCAAAAAGATGAAAGTATGAATGACAATATTTTTGAAATGATTGAAAAGGAATTTGGCAGAACTCTAAGTCCCATGGAATATGAAATTATAAAAGCCTGGATTGATAATAATATTAGTGAAGAATTAATTCAAGAGGCTCTTAGAGAAGCTGTATATAATGGGGTATCAAATCTTAGATATATCGATAAAATTTTATATGAATGGGGTAAAAAAGGAATCAAAAATAAAGATGATGTCGAAAAACACAAAAAACGTTATCAACAAGAGAAAAAAGATAAGAAGGAAGCAGAAAGCGAAGTCTTTGAATATGATTGGTTCGAGGAACATGACGACGAATAAGATAGAATTAATAGGTGATTATTTAGATTCCTTATTTCCTGATCCTAAGTGTGAATTAGTTTATCATAAGGATTATGAACTATTAATAGCTGTATCCTTGAGTGCTCAGGTAACAGATAAAAAGGTAAATGCTGTAACAGCGATTTTATTCGATAAATATGATACCTTAGATAAATTATTAAACGCTAAAATAGAAGACATAGAAGACATAATTCGTCCCTTGGGATCCTATCGTAAAAAGGCTGAATATGTTCATGAAATAGCATATAGATTATTAAAGGATTTTGATGGTAAGGTTCCTAATAATTGGGATGCTTTGCAAACGATAAAAGGTGTAGGCCGTAAAACCGCTAATGTTGTTTTAAGCAATTTATATGATTTTCCAGCTATTGCTGTAGATACTCATGTTGATAGATTAAGTAAGCGCTGGGGTTTAGCTCAAGAAAAGGATTCAGTATTGGTTGTAGAACAAAAGCTTATGAAAAAGTATCCTAAAAAAACCTGGTCTAGACGTCATCATCAAATGGTGTTATATGGGCGTTATTATTGTAAAGCAATAAAACCATTGTGTGCAACATGTAAATTACAAACTATTTGTAAATATATTAAAGAACAAAATAAAAAGTAGCCAAGTGGCTACTTTGTTTTAATTATTAATTGTGATTATTCTAACATGAGTTGCTGTATAAGTTTTATATTTTACAGTATATGTAACTGTATAAACACCAGGAGATTCAATAGGTTCAGCTGCTACCTTGCCAGTTCCATCTGTAACGGTATATGTAATAGTGGCTTGACTAGTTACATTTTTACTATTTTCAAAGACATTGATGACATCCTTTCCATCAGCTATATAATAACCACTACTAGGCAATGTGACGCTCTCTTTGTTGCTAACCTTTAAGGAACTAGAGTAACTAACTTCCGTAGATGGATCATTACCGCTACTACCGCCACTGCTATTTGGATCCTTAAGAGTGAAGGTAGAAGGACTACTTTGATTTCCATTATAACTTTTATAAGTAGCAACTACCTTATAAGTACCATATGGTTGTTCAGGTTTAGTAATTGTATAACTATTTTTTTCAGTAAAACCTAATAGTTTATCATTAAAGTATACATTATAACCAAGTGGTCCATAACTTTCCTGTGCCCCAACAGCATTAACTCGATTCCAAGTAATACTTATCTTGTCTGCTCTTTCATCATAAGTAACTTTTAAATTAGAAGGAGCATCTAAATTAGTTTGAACATTAGCTGTTTCTGTTGGCTCTGTTCCTTTCTTGAAATATTCACAAACAGCATTTCCACTATTAGGACTAGCTAATTTTGGTGGATTACTACCTCCTTCGATGCAAACTCTTACAACGCTACTAGGGACAGTAAATTGTTTGTTGCTTTTATCAAATATTTCTTTACCTAAAGCCACAAATAAACGGTTCTTTTGGTTGGACATCGGTAGATTGTGACTGACATAAACACTATCTATTTTCTCATATCCATACCAAACACTAATCAAAGTATCAGGAGTATAACCAACAATCCATGAATCACTTATAGCGTCACTTGGTAAGTTATGGGCCTCCATTGTTTTATCATCATAATTAGTAGTTCCTGTTTTAGCGGCAAAGGTAACATTTGGAATATTTCCAACTGCGACATCTTTTAAAACATCAGTAATCATGAAAGCAGTAGAATCACTCATAGCTTTCTTTCTTTCAGAACTATATTCCTTAGTTTCCCCTGTATCTCTAAACACTACTTTGTTAACAGTATATGGTGCATAATAATATCCACCATTAGCGAAGGCACCATATGCTGCCCCTAATTGAACAGGTGATACACCATTGAAAGCCCCTAAAGCATGTGCTTCATGAAGTCTTCCAGTGTTTTCATCTACCTCTGGTTGAATTCCTAATCCTTCAGCAAAAGATCTTATTTTAGCATTATCAACTTGTTGGAAAGCCTTTAATGCTGGGATATTACGAGATAAAGCTAAAGCCCTACGTAAAGTTAAGGTGCCCATGAAAGAACCATCCCAGTTTTGAATGCTTTTTCCACCAGAGTAAGAATATGGTTCATCAACGAAAAGCGTATAAGTTGACCAATTATTAAATTCTATACCTGGACCATAATCAAATATAGGTTTAGCAGTAGATCCGGGTTGACGTTTATTTGGGGTACTACTGAAAGTAGCAAAATTGAAGGTATTTGCACCACTTTTATTTCGTCCAGCGCCAATGGCTAAAATTTTTCCACTATGAACATCCATAACAGATACACCACTTTGGATAACATCATCTACCCAGTCAAATCCTTGACCATTCATAACCCTATCAACACCACGTTGTTTTTCTCTATCCATATTAGTATAAACTAACATAGGGGTAACATAAGGATTAACACCATAGCGATCTTCGATTTCCTCAGTAACTGTATCAATATAACCTTGGAATTCAGCACTAACTTGTGAAACTGTATCTACTAGACTACTAACAGGTATAGAATTAGCTATAGCCTCTTCTTCTTTGCTTATATAACCATGACGTCTCATCAAATATAAAACTGTTTCCCGTCTTTTAGTGGCTTGTTCTGGCATAGTATCAGGCCGATAAGAATTAGGAGCTTTAAACATTCCAGCTAAAATAGCTGCCTCTGTCAAATTTAAATCTCTAACATCTTTCCCAAAATAAGCTTGACTAGCTTGTTGAACACCGTATACATTACCACCTAAAAAGTGATTGTTAACATAAAATTCAATTATCTGTTCTTTAGTATAATTTTTTTCTAGTTTAAAAACCGCTAAATATATATCACTAAATTTACGAATTATTCCTTTAATGCCTGTGCTAGTAGTTGAAGTAAAAGTATTTTTGATAACCTGCATGGATAAAGTAGAAGCACCACCAGCATCCGCATTACCAGCTACCTGTTTTAAAGAGGCCGAAAGAAATCTTGGGGCATCAAATCCATTATGTTGGAAGAATCTTGAATCTTCAGTTGCTATAATCGCATCAACTAGTACTTGAGGCAGATCATCATAATCTATTTTTTCACGCATTTCAGTTCCTAATTTAGTTATAACTTCACCATCTTTATCATAATAAATAGTTGATTCTTTAGAATTTAATTGACTTTCATTAAAAGATGGTGCTTTAATAACGACATACGCCAGGAACCCACCTACAGTAACACATCCAAAGATACCGATTGATAGTATTATAATCAAAACTATATTTAAAATTTTTCTTTGTTTAGCTTTAGATTTTGTTTTATCTAATAATCTAGCCACTCCAATAATAATACCAATGCCAAGTGCCATGATAATAGTTAATATCAAACCAATAGCAAAATAACTAAAAATCAATAATAAAGCTATAATCACTAGACTAATAAACCTAGGATTTTTCCAATTAAAACCTTGTCCAGGACTCTTTTTATTAACTTTTTTAGTAGTATTACTACGTTTACCTTTATTTTTTGACTGTACATTTTTTGTCATATAATATACCTCCATATATTTTTTCAATAATAGCTAAATAATCAACTCTAATAGTTAAGGTTTCTTTCAGCAGATAACCATATTTTTGAAAGTATGAAAGGGGAATTGATTTCCTGTTATTTAGTTTAATAAAAGACAATAAATCTTTAGCTAATAACAGATACGTTTTATTTAAGACGGTGAAACGCACTATTAAAAAACAAATCCCATGATGTTCAATAATATGTCTCATATGTTCTATTTGATGATGATGAATATTAGCTAAAGGGAACGATGATCTACTAGTTGTTTCCTTAGCTTCAAAATCAATATAACAACCATTATATATACCATTATAGTCTGTAGTAGATGGCATTTGAAAAAAAGCTTCCTTGATAATGGCTTCCTTTCTAGATGGATAATCAACTTTAGTTATTTTAATAGGTGTGGGTTTCTTATATATGTAAGCAATATCTAGATTACGATAATATTCATTAGTTAAATTAAGATCGTTTTCTAAACTCATGCCCCTATTACCATATTTAATTGGTGCATTAACAATATTAGGCTGTTTTTTTATACCCTTGGGATACTTCATTTCATCACCTTTTATAATTATACTATATATCTAATTATTTTTCCATCTTTTTTGTTTTAAAGTATGAATTATTTTATATGAAATTATATGACAATAGTTATGTCAAATTGAAAGTACTTTTTGTCTAAGGGTGTCGAAGATGATGTAACAGGATAAAAAATAGTATAAATTGTTCTTATGAAAGGAGCTAAAAAGATGATGTCATGTGAGGTAATAAATATAATAAACCGAATGCTTAGTAATATAACATATGCTAGTTTAAAGACTCAAGTTATTAAAATAAATAATATAAAATCAGGTAAGCAATTGACAAACTAACTCTTTTTTGCGACAATATATGATATAAAGGGATTGGTGATAAATATGTATCAAAGTAAAATTAATTTATCTCCACAGGATATTTTGGAAAAAGAGTTTAAAATTGATACCAGAGGTTATCGCTTGAAAGAAGTAGATCAATTTTTAGATATCATCATTGGCGATTATGAACAATTCTTTTCTATTATAAATACATTAGAAAAAGAAAAAGAAGAATTACTTCATGAAATCATGAATTTAAAGCAAGAACTTCGCAATGCCAAAATGAATGTAGAGATTGCCAAAAATAGCGAATCTAAAGAAATGACCAACATTGATATTATGCGCCGTTTATCGCATTTGGAAAAAATAGTTTATGGAAAAGATGAGACATAATACTTTGGCAAACGCTGTACTATTATAGTATAGAGGAAAGTCCATGCTCACAAGGGCTGTGATGTCCTTAATGATCGTGCTTAGGGAAAAAATAACCTAAGGTAGAGTAATCTAACGGCATAGAAATAGCCTAAGGGAAACTATGGCTAGAGTATATTTAAAGTGCCACAGTGACGATATCTTGAAGAAATTTAAGAGTGAAACGTTGGTAAACCCCGCGAGTGAGAAACCCAAATTTTGGTAGGGGAACTTTGAATGAGGAAAGATAACGAATTCAAGGACTGAGTAATCAGTAGATAGATGTTTGCCACCTATATCAATAGGTACAGAACATGGCTTATAAAGTATTATTGTAATTATAATTAGGAAGAAGTAACGCTCTTCCTTTACTAATAATGAGGTGTAAAGGGTGAAAGAATTAGGTGAATATTTAAAGCAGACAAGAATTGCTAATGGTGTTAGTTTAGAAGAGGCAGCTGAAGATTTACAATTAACTACCTTAGAATTAGAAAATATGGAAAGTGGTAATATCAGAGCTTTCCAAGATGTCTATAATTTAAAAGAACAAGTTAAAACATATTCTAAATATTTAGGACTCGATCCAGATAAAGTATTAGATGAATTCAATGATTTTTTATTTGAACATACGTCTAAAATTTCATTAACAGATATATTAGAGGCCGAACAAAATCTTAAAAACAAGGAAAAAACAACTAACGATAAAAAAATAACTTCACCATATACGAAGATATCCAATAAAAATATAATATTACCTTGGGAGAAAATATTATTTGGTGTTTTTCTATTTTTATTAGTAATGTTATTAATTTATATTATATTTAGAAATGTTGGGCAACCACCTAAGATAGCTACTGAATTAAAAGCTAATATAATAAGTGAGGTGAAACTTAATGAATACGCCTACTAAGTTAACTGTTTTACGTATTATTATGACTATTATAATTATCTTTTTGTTGATGTTTCCTTTTTATTTGATTGGTATATCATTTCCAAGATTTATCTTAGGAGGCATTTATATTAAAAGTCAGTATTTGTTCGCTGGGGGTCTGTTCGCCTTAGCAAGCATAACTGATGGTTTAGATGGTTACCTAGCTCGTAAAAATAATCAAATAACGAACACTGGTAAGATGCTAGATGCTATTGCAGATAAAATTTTAGTTGATTCAACTCTAATCATTCTAGCATGTCAAGGCTTAATTTCTACTTTAATACCTGTAATAGTGGTACTTAGAGATGTTGTAGTTAATGCTTTTAAAATGGAACTTGCTAGTAAAGGTAAGGTGGTTGCTGCCATATCTTCAGGTAAAATAAAAACAGCTACTTTGATGGTAGGAATTATTTTGACTTTATTCTATAATTTACCATTTGAACTCTTTAATATTCGTGTAGCTGACTTCCTACTTTATTTTGCGACTATCATGTCTGTTGTTTCGGCTTTTGAATATTATCGATTATATAAACAATATTTAAAAGAATTAAAAAGTTAAAACTAATAGTAAAAGAGCGTTAAAAAACACTTTTTTGTTTGTCGAAAAAGAAAAAAGGGTCTCAATATTACTTCCAAAAAATAACAAACTTTTGTTCGAAAAAAGCTTGCAATTTAATAAAAAATATAGTAGAATAAATTTATCAGTTAGATTAGAGGAGGAAAAAATGAGTAAAACTGTTGATAAAGACAAAGCTTTAGAACAAGTTCTTAATGATATTGAAAAACAATTTGGGAAAGGTTCCATAATGCGCTTGGGTGAAAGCAAGCATATGGAAATAGATGTATGTCCAAGTGGCTCCTTATCATTAGATATTGCGTTGGGAGTAGGTGGATATCCTAGAGGACGTATCATTGAAATATATGGACCAGAATCAAGTGGTAAAACAACATTTGCTTTGCACGCTATTGCGGAAATTCAAAAAGCTGGTGGTCGTGCGGCTTTTATTGATGCAGAACATGCTTTAGATCCAGTATATGCAAAAAATTTGGGGGTTAACATAAATGAGTTGTTACTTTCCCAACCAGATACAGGCGAACAAGCTTTAGAAATTTGTGAAGCACTAGTTCGTAGTGAAGCTGTTAGTATTGTAGTAATTGACTCTGTTGCTGCACTTGTACCACAAGCTGAAATAGATGGTGAAATGGGAGATGCTCATGTTGGATTACAGGCCCGTTTAATGAGTCAGGCTCTAAGAAAATTATCTGGTACTATCAGTAAAACTAAAACAACGGCAATTTTTATTAATCAATTAAGAGAAAAAGTTGGTGTAATGTTTGGTAATCCTGAGACAACACCTGGGGGTAGAGCTTTAAAATTTTATTCGACAATCAGGCTAGAAATTCGCCGTAGTGAATCTTTAAAAATAGGTGATAGTATTGTTGGAAACAGAACTAATATAAAAGTGGTAAAAAACAAGGTTGCACCACCATTTAAAACGGCTAGTGTAGATATTATGTATGGTGAAGGTGTAAGCCGAGAAGGAGAAATAATTGATAAAGGCGTTGAAGCTGGAATTATTGAAAAAAGCGGGGCGTGGTTTGCTTATAATGGTGAAAAGTTAGGCCAAGGCAAAGAAAATGTAAAACTTTTATTAAAAGATAATCCTCAACTAAGAGATGAACTAGAATCAAAGGTAAGAGAATTTTATGGAATTACTCTTAAAAAAAATAATAATAAATAATTAGGACAATTAATGTCCTTTTTTTTAGGTTTTCATATATTACTATATGAAAAAATTAAATGAATTAATTAATTGTAAATATGATATGGATATTACAGGAATTGCTACCAATTCTAATTTAGTTAAAAAAGGTGATTTGTTTGTTTGTATTCATGGCTTTTATTGTGATAGACATGATTATATTGAAGAAGCTATAAGAAAAGGGGCTAATGCTATTGTAGTAGATAAAGATATATCTATTACGTATCCTACTATTAAAGTCAAAGATACTAATAAAGCATTGCTAGAAATTTGTGATAAATTTTATGATCATCCTCTGGATAAAATGAAGACCATTGGTATTACTGGAACTGATGGCAAAACAACAACTGCAACAATGATCTGGCAATTATTAAACCATTTTTATTTAACTGGTTACATTGGTACTAATGGTATATATTTGCCAAATAATAAATATAAAACTGCTAATACGACACCAATTCCAGAAGTTTTATATAAATCATTACATGATATGAACAAACAACAAGTAAAATACGTTAGTATGGAAGTATCATCCGAAGCTCTATTACATGAGAGGGTAGAAAAAATACCATTTGATATAGCTATATTAACCAATATTACAGAAGATCACTTAAATATACATAAAAGTATTGCTGAATATGTAAAATCTAAAGGTAAATTATTTTCCTTAGTGAAAAAAGATGGAATTTGTATTTTAAATAGAGATGATGATCATTATAATGATATTATTAAATATTGTAAGGGTAAAAAAATATATACTTATGGCGAACATCAAGACAGTGATTTTCTTATTTCTAATATCAAGGAAAAAGATAACACGGCGTTCACTATAACTTATAATGATAAAAGTTATAATGTAAAAAGTAATTATATTGGCAAATATAATGTTTGGAATTTAACGGCTGCTATTATAACTGTTTACTTAATTGGTTGTGATATAAATAAATTAATTAATCTTATTCCAACAATGACGGCAATACCTGGTAGAACAGAATTATTAGATTATGGTCAAGAGTATCAAATTTTATTAGATTATGCTCATACGCCTAATTCCATTTTAAATATACTTAGTATGGTTAATAGTTGGAAAAAAGGAAAAATTATAACCGTTACAGGAGCCGCTGGTGGTCGTGAAAAAAAGAAAAGGCCAATAATTGGGCAAATTGTTTTAACTAAATCAAATGAAGTGATTTTTACTATGGATGATCCTCGATATGAAAAAGTAGATGATATTATAGATGAGATGATTGGTGAATATAAAGGTAATAATTATATGCGAATTATTAATCGTAAACAAGCGATTGCTACGGCCTTAGATATGGCCCGAAAAAATGATGTTGTCCTGATATTAGGTAAAGGTAGAGATAACTATATGGCTATTGGGAAAGCACGTATTCCCTATAGTGATATTCAATGTATTGAAGAATATATGAAGAAAAAGAATTAACTTTCTTTTTCTTGACATAAGTGTTAAAGAATTTTAAAATATAATTAGATAAAGTTTAAATATTTTTAATTAGATTTTAAGTGGAGGTACTATATGAATAATATTCTATTCTCCATTTTACTAATGATACTTGGGTTATCAATAGGTATACTTATCAGTTATATTTTAAATAATTTAAAAGAAAATAATGCATCTCATAAGGCTGATTTAATAATTCAAAATGCTAAAAAGGAAGCCGAAAAGCAAAAGAGAGAATCTATACTAGAAACCCGTGAGGAATCACATAAATTAAAATTAGAAGTAGATAAAGAAATTAAAGAGAAAAAAGCTGAATTAAAAGAATCTGAACAAAGATTATTACAAAGAGAACAAAACATAGATAAAAGAGATGAATTATATCAAAAAAGAGAAGCTACATTAGATGAGAGAGAAGCCAAATTAACTGAGAAAGCTCAAGATATCCAAATTGAACAAAGTAAAGTGGAAGAACTAAAACAACAGCAATTGGAAATACTTGAAAAAATTTCTGGTTTTAGCAAAGATAAAGCTAAAAAAATGATTATGAGTCGTGTAGAAGAAGACATGACTAAAGATATTGCTATATACATGAAAGAGAAAGAAGCCGAAGCTAAATTACAGGCTGATAAAAAAAGTAAGGATTTATTGGTCTTAGCTATGCAAAAGTATGCGGCTGATGTTGCTAACGAACAAACAGTAACAGTAGTTAATTTACCAAATGATGATATGAAGGGTCGTATTATCGGTAGAGAAGGTCGTAATATTCGTACTTTAGAAGCTATAACTGGAGTAGATTTAATAATTGATGATACACCTGAAGCGGTAGTATTATCCAGTTTTGATCCATTAAGAAGAGAAATTGCTCGTCAAACATTGGAATTATTACTGAAAGATGGTCGTATTCATCCAACTAGGATTGAAGAAGTATATGACAAAGTGAGCAAAGATATTAAGGAAAAAATTGTTGAATATGGTAATGATGCTTTGTTCCATTTGGGAATTACTAAAATGGATCCATATTTAATTGAAATAATAGGTCGCTTGCATTTCCGTACTAGTTATGGTCAAAATGCTTTACAACATTCTATTGAAGTGGCTCAATTAGCGGGATTATTAGCTCAAGAATTAGGCGAAGATGTTAATATGGCTAAAAGAGCAGGTCTTCTACATGACATAGGTAAAGCTATTGATCATGAAGTTGAAGGTAGTCATGTGGAAATAGGTGAAAAATTAGTTAAAAAATATCATGAAAACGAAATAGTTATCAACACGATTGCCTCTCACCATGGTGATAAAGAAGCTAATAGTGTTATTGCGGTATTAGTTGCTATTGCGGATGCTTTAAGTGCTTCTCGTCCAGGAGCTAGAAATGATTCTTTAGAAAATTACATCAAACGTTTAGAACAGTTAGAGCAAATAACCACTGATATTAAAGGTGTAGATAAAACCTTTGCGGTACAAGCAGGTAGAGAATTACGTGTAATTGTTAAACCAGAGGAAATAGATGATGTTACTAGTCATAAAATAGCTAGAGATATTAAAGATAAAATTGAATCAACTATGCAATACCCTGGAACTATAAAAGTTACAGTTATTAGAGAAACAAGAGCGCAGGAAGAAGCTAAATAAGACAATTACTACTAAGTAATTGTTTTTTGAATTAATTATAAGGGGACAAGATTATGGACACACGATTTAGACCATATACTGATTTAATAACAGATGTAATTACCGAAAAATTTGAATCTTTAGTTTGCCAATATCCTGATTATGAGGATATATATAAATATTTATTTGAAGATTTAAGAGGATATTCGCCAAATATAGTTAGAGGATTTATGGGAACCTTAATAATAAATTTTGTAGAAGGTAATTACACTAATTTAAAAGATTATCCTACTGATATGATCGAGCAAATTAAACAAATGGATATTGATGAGATAGAGAGTGCTTTTGCTTGTGATGAAGATTTTTTTCTAGATGCGATAGAATGTACTGTTGAAAAAACAGAAGTTGAGGAATTACAAAAAGAAATGATCTATAACTTAATACTTAATAGTGAATTTGCTAATATATATAGTCGATTTGATCCATTCTTTGAAATAGATCACGCTATCCATACTATAAATGCATCCAATAATAAATGTGACATATTAGCTAATTTTTATCACAGTTATCATGAATTAAACGAAGTATTACAATATAATGATCATGTAATATACATTTTATGTGATATCATTCAAAATAAACAAGATCCTAAAATTTCTAAAGAATTAATAGGAGAATTATTAAAACAATATTATTACTTTACTAAAGGTCGTATTTTATTACAAGATAATATTTCTAAAGAAGAAGGATACTTAGTGGAGGAAATAGAAAAAACCCAATATTTAGAAGAAATAACAGATGTAGTATATAAGGATACGGCTAAATTAACTTTAGTAGTCAATAAGAACTGCCAATATCATGATAATTACTATAATAGTATACAATTAAAAGTTGAAAATATCGCAAGTCAAAAAAAATATATGAAAAATTTTCCTCATAAAAAGAAAAAGGATAATTAATCCTTTTTAATATCTAAAATAACTGGTAAAATAATCGGCTTTCGGCCTGTTAAATTATAAACATTAGGGATCAAGTCAGTCATAATCTGGGATTTAATATCAGCAAATGTGACTGTAGGATCCTTTAATTTTTCTTTAATAGAATTAGTAGCAATAACTTCTATTTTATGTAATAATTCTTCATTTTCATTAATTAAAATGAAACCCCTAGTAGTAATATTTGGCTTAATTAACAACTCTCTTTTTTTCATGTTAATATTAGCAATCACAACTAAAATACCATCATTAGCCATAATTTTGCGGTCACGTAGTACAGCACCACCAACTTCACCAATGCGATTACCATCAACATAAACATCTGGAGCAGGAATATTGCCATCTTTAAAAATTTTTCCCTTAACCATAGTTAAGATATCACCATTTTGGATAACAAAAGTATTCTCTTTTGGAATACCGCATTCAATACCTATATTAGCATGATTCTTTAACATGCGATAATCTCCATGAAAAGGCATTAAATATGTTGGATTAATAAGACGAATCATTAACTTTAATTCTTCAATGTTAGCGTGCCCAGATGTATGAAGATCAGATAATGAAGTGTTAGTAAATACTTTAACACCTTGTAAGTAAAGCTTATTAACTGTTTTTGAAATGCTAAGAGCATTACCTGGAATAGCGCTAGATGAGAAAATAACGATATCATCAGGACGCAATTTTATTTGTTTATGTGTTCCATCAGCAATACGTGAAAGTGCCGCTAGAGGTTCTCCTTGGGAACCAGTACATAAAATGGCTACCTCTCCAGGTTTTAAATTATTAGCTTCCTCTGGACTAACTAATAATTCTTTATGATTTATATAACCACCTTTGATAGAAATATCAATATTATTTTCCATGCTTCTTCCAAAAACGCAAATTTTACGATTATGTTTAAAACATGTTTCAAAAATATGTTTTAGACGATAAATATTAGAAGCAAATGTAGCAATGATAATCCTCTGTGTTTGATAACGATCAAAAATATCAGATAAGACACCATCAACTTTTGATTCACTAATAGACATTCCTTCATTTAAAGCATTAGTACTATCACTTATTAAAAGATCAACTCCCCTTTTACCGATTTCCGCCATTTTATGTAAATCTGCCATAGGGCCAATGGGCGTTAAATCAAATTTAAAGTCCCCTGTAGTAACAATCGTACCATTGGGCGTTCTTATACAAATACCATGTGAATCAGGAATAGAATGGGTAGTTCTAAAAAATTCGACTTCAATATTTTTAAACTTTAGTTTAGTATCATCAGTATAAACGAATAAATTATTATAACGAATATTTCGATCAGCTAATTTCAAAGCGATTAATTCCTTGGCTTGATTAGGAGCATAAATAGCCGGAACATCAACTGTTTGCAATAAAAAAGGAATTCCGCCAATATGATCCTCATGACCATGAGTAATAATAAGAGCTTTAATTTTTTCTTGATTTTGCTTTAAAAAAGTATAATCTGGTAAAACATAATCGATTCCTAATAATTCTCCTTCTGGAAAACTAACACCCGCATCAATAATAATAATTTCGTTTTCATGCATTACACAATACATGTTTTTTCCGATTTCTCCTAAACCTCCTAAAACAATGATCTTTGTTTCATTTGGTTTATTTGTTTTCATACTTTCTCCTTTCTTTTTTGGTAATAAAAGAACCAACTGCTAAAATTATACTATAAAATTATTATTTTGTCTATATTTTTAAATTTATAATTAGAGTTGCAAATTATATTAACCTATGTTATAATAGAGCGCGTGTTTAAGGGGTGAAGAAAATGCCAAAAGATACTTTAGATGATTTAGTAACACGTATAGCATCTATGCGATTAAGTGATGCTAAAAAATTTGAAAAGATAATGATGATATTAAAAGAAATAAGGGGAGAAAATAAAGAGGAAATATCACGTAAACGAGCTCTTTTTGCTAGTTATAATAATTATATGAAACAAATAAAAGATTTTCCTAGTTTAACAACAGAAGAAAATAAGATATTAGCTAGGCAATTAAGAATGGCAACAGGTGAAGATAAAGATAGAATTAGACAAAAAATGATTGAGGGTAATTTAAAATTAGCAATAAAATATGTTCTTAATAGCGACTTATTAAAAGATAATCCATGTTATGATATAAATGATATTATTCAAGAATCTAATCAAATATTAATAGAATCAGTAGATAGATATGATCCGGAACTTGGTTCTTTTAGTAACTATTTTTTTATAAGTTTAAGAAAAATAAATCATTCTGCAAGACTACAATATTCGGCATGTACTATACCTAGTAATGTTCAATATTGGTTGATAAAAGGTAATGATATAACAGATGAAGAGGTCGCCAAAAGTTGTAAGATTCCACCTGAAACTTATAGAAAAGCTAAGGCCGTATTTAATGGTTCAGTTTCATTAGAAGCAGAAATTTTGATTGATGATGAAGAAGCAAATTTACCTGTTGATTTAATCGATTCATATAATCTAATTGAAGCAGTTGAAAATAATGATTTAAGTACTCAACTTAAGAATGCTTTAGCTACATTACCTGTTCAATATAGAAAAATTATAGAAGATTATTATGGGTTAAATGGGGAGGAAAAATCGGCTAAACAAATAGGAGAACAACTAGATGTAAGTGCAAGTTGGGTGCATCAAGTTAGAAATAAAGCATTACGTAAATTAAGACATCCTGAAAAAACTAGGTGCTATAGAAATTATTATGAGGAATAAAAAAACAAAAGGAGCATTAAATATGATGAAAACAGGGCAAAGATCACAACATATCAATAACCATTTGCAACCTATAGTCGATGATTATAGTCGTTATGTTAATAAATTAGAAATGGCAAAAATTATGGAGTTAAGTCCTACAAAAGAACAGAAACAGCTAGCTAGTAGTTTAATATCTTTGTTGGAGGATAATGTTGAACAAAATGAAGGCTTTTATTTTATTAATGGTATTGCTATAGATAAAGTCATAGTTAAGGAAAATATGGAATATATGTTTACAGGAAAGTTTAAACCAATAGAAATTGTACCTATGTTTATAGTAGCTATTACTAAAGATAATCAATGTTCATATTTTGATATTCTAGAAATTGAAGAAAATGTTAACTCTTTTCACATTAGTAGATAAAAGTATTAAATTTTAATTAAAAGAATAAAAAAGAAAGAAATAAGTCCTATTTATTATTGACTTTCATATAATGTTTTAGTATAATTTTAATCGGTACATTTATATATCCCCACATAAATTTAGGATTGGGAACCCTAGATTTAAGTAAAGGAGAGAGATTATGACAAGTTTTATGCAAAAGAAGGAAACTGTAGAACGTAAATGGTATGTTATTGATGCAGAAGACAAACCATTAGGACGCGTTGCAAGTAAAGCGGCAGTATTATTACGTGGCAAACACAAACCAACATATACACCACATATTGATTGCGGTGATTATGTAATTATTATTAATGCTAAAAAAGTTAAATTAACTGGTAACAAATTACAAAATAAAATGTATTACAATCATTCTATGTATCCAGGTGGCCTAAGAGAAAGAACAGCTAAAGAAATGAAAGAAAAATATCCAGTTGAAATGGTTGAAAGAGCTGTAAAAGGAATGTTACCACATAATCGTTTAGGTAGAACAATGTATGGTAAATTATTCGTATATGAAGGACAAACACATCCTCATATAGCACAAAAGCCAGAATTAATGGAAATCAAGTAGGGTGGTGAAATAATGGCAAAGGATAAAATATATACAGGAACAGGGCGCAGAAAAACTAGTGTTGCTCGTGTTCGTTTAATACCAGGGAGTGGAAAAATAACTGTAAATGGTCAAGATGTTCATGACTATTTACCATATGAAACCTTAGTTATGGATTTATGTCAACCACTTGATGTAACTAAAACAAGAGAAACATTCGATGTAGAAGCTGACGTTACTGGTGGGGGATTCTCCGGACAAACAGGAGCTATTCGCCTTGGTATTACTAGAGCATTATTAAATTATGATGCTCCAAACAAAGATAGTGAAGATAGTTATCGCAAGCTTTTAAAAGCTTCTGGATTTGTTACTCGTGATGCTCGTAAAAAAGAACGTAAAAAGCCAGGTCTTAAAAAAGCAAGACGTGCGCCACAATTTTCAAAACGTTAGACAGTTATTAAAAACCCCTTTGGGGTTTTTTTGTGTAATAATAATTTATAGTCAAGTCTTATTCAACATCTTTTAATAAACCATTGATAACTAGTTGTTTGCTTAAATCTTTAGTACTACATGTCGTAAGAATAATTTGATTTTTATCATTTTCTTTTTTTATATGGATTATACCTGTTTTATTTTCTTCGCTTTTATTAGTTATCTCATAAATATATCTATGATCATGATAATAAATAATTATTTCATCAGTAATATTTAACTTATCAATATTGTTAAAGTAAGCATTTTGACCACTACCAGAGTGTGCGGCTAAAATAAGTAAAGAGTGTTTTTCATCAGGCATTTTAGATATTGGTAAAATAGTCACATTATTATCCACATTATTTCTTGAATCATTCATAGCAAACAACTCATACTTACTATTTAATTTAGGTATGTCTAATAAAGCGTATAAATCCTTTTTATGTGATATAACCACATTATTTATAACTTTATTTGTCATATTTGACTGTGGTAAACGTTGATTATAAATAGCTATACATATGATACAATAAAAACAAAATAGCCATAATACTTTAGGTGTATAGTTTCTTTTTAACATACAATATTCCTGTTATACAAGGTATTAAATAATTACCATAGAAAATTGTTTGTTGATTACTATAGGTATTAGGTACCTCAATTTCTAAATTATCTAGATTGTAAGTAAGCGGTTCTATATCTTCTTCCGTAATATCTATTTCAAAATCATCAACTTTTTGATATCCTTCAGTAGTATTTATTTGTTTTACTTTATATTTACCATAAGGTAGTGTTATAGAAGCATAACCATTTTCATCAGTAATAATAGTAGTTACTAACTCACCATTTATATCATATATAGCAAATTGAATATTTGCCTCTGGGAGCATGTTTTTATCATGAGGATTTCCATATTTTTTATATATTTCTATTTTTCTTTTAATTACTTCATTAGTAACATCTAGATGAATTGCAGTATTATCTTCGGTTATTTCAAAAGGATAAATGGTTTCATCAAGTAAATAACCGATTCCTGCTTTCTCTTCTTTTAAATAATATTTCCCAAAATCTAAATTATTAAAAGTCGCTTGCATCTTTTCATCAATAATTACCTGATCTATCTTTTGATCGTTCATATCATAAATTCCAAAAATAGATCCCTCTAAGTGTGCTTGTCCTTGACTAATAGCTTGATTAGTATCTTTATCTAATTTGTTAACTTCTAATTTTGTTTCTATAACTTTTATTTTAATATTAGTATTAATAGGATTTATTTTACCAGCGGTCATTAAATTTTGACTACTAGCATGATAATACAATATAGGTGGTATACTATAATTGTTTTCTTCTTTTATAAATTCTAAATTAGTTTCTATTAAATCATTAGCTATAATTTCTATACTATTATTATGAATATTAACATATGGTGAAGGATTAGTTAATCTATAATTTGTTAATACTTGATTATTATCGATTATAGTTTTATTATGTCCTTTTACCATAGTAAATTCCTGGTTAGCAAAACTAGGTTGTGTATAATATCTTTGAATTAATGATTCTATTTCGGCCATTTCAGCTTGAAAAATATTAATACGATTACCATTCAAAGAATCAGTAAAGTAAAAATCGCTACTAGGATCTATAGCTTTCCAAATCATTATTTGGGTAATAGGATACCATTTTGGATCAGTATGATTACCATAGCCATATCCATAATAAGCTAATAAAGAAACTCTTTCCCAAGTATTTGGTGAAATAGTATTAGGATCAATTTCCGTATATCCTTGTTGAGCATTAATAATCGTAAATGGTTCTACACAATAAGCAAATTGATTATCACTGCTTCTTTTCAAAAATCGAGCTGTTTGATAAATTAAACGTTTACTGTTTTTACGAACCATCCAGATGTTATTAATGTATTCTCCCTCATAAAATCCTTCAGCATGAACTAGGTTGTTGCCTAATAAAAAGATACTTAAAATGATTGTAATAAATAAGGTTATTTTTTTCATAACTTGCCTTCTTTCTTTTTTTTGTCACTTTAACACAATTGTTATATAATGCCAAATCATTAAAACGAACAATTTTATCAAGAAAAAGGCCTAATTAATAAATTTACGAGAAGAAAATCATTAAAAGGTTTTATATAAAATATCCTAAAAATTATTTTTAGTATTATATCTAATTTTTTAATACTTGTAGTATAATAAAGAAGAGGTGATAAGATGACAGATTTAGAAATAGCTAGTAAACACAAGATAAAAGATATAAAAGAGATTGTTAAGGAATTAAAAGTTCCTGTTGATAATGTAGAATATTATGGACGTTATAAAGCTAAAATTAAACCATTCGGTCAAATTAAACAAAATAGTAAATTAATATTAGTGACAGCCATGAATCCTACACCTTATGGAGAAGGTAAAACAACAGTTAGTATTGGACTAGCTGATGCCATGAAGCAACTTAAGAAAAATGTTATATTAACTCTAAGGCAACCATCGCTTGGACCTGTTTTTGGGTTAAAAGGTGGCGCCACTGGTGGTGGTTATTCCCAAGTAGTTCCCATGACTGATATCAATTTGCACTTTACAGGTGATTTTCACGCTATAACGGCCTGTAATAATCTCCTATGTGCAGCTATTGATAATCATTTACAACAAGGTAATGAATTACAAATAGATAAAGATCAAATTTTATTTCACCGTTGTTTAGATGTTAATGATAGATCCTTAAGGGAAGTAAAAATTGGGTTAGGAAAAAATAACGGCGTTGAAAGATTAGATAAATTTACAATTACGGCTGCTAGTGAAATAATGGCTCTATTTTGTTTAGCCACATCCTTAGAGGATCTAAAAATGAAATTAGGCAATATTGTTGTGGCTCGTAGACAAGATGGTTCTTTTGTGTTAGCTAAGGACTTACATATAGAAGGAGCTATGACGGTATTATTAAAAGATAGTTTCCAACCTAATTTAGTGCAAACCCTAGAATATACACCAACTTTGATTCACGGTGGCCCTTTTGCTAATATTGCTCATGGATGTAACAGTATCGTAGCCACTAAATTAGCTCTTTCCCTTGCAGATTATGTCATTACTGAAGCTGGTTTTGGTGCTGACTTAGGAGCTGAAAAATTTTTTGATATAACTTGTCCTATCGCCAAGTTTAAGCCAAATTGTGCTGTATTAGTAGCTACTATTAAAAGTTTAAAATATAATGGTGGAGTAGGTAAAGATGATATTAATGTCCCTAATCTTTCTGCCCTTAAGAAAGGATTAGTTAATTTAGGACAACATATTGAAAATTTAAAAAAATTTAAAGTACCAATTGTCGTTTGTTTAAATAAACATACTTTTGATATACCTGAAGAAGAACAGATAGTAAAAGATTATTGTTCTAATTATGGGGTTCAATGTCTAACTAGTAGTGCCTATATTGATGGCGGAAAAGGAGCTCTTTCTTTAGCAAAAGAAGTTATATCATTGTGTGAGAAGCCTTCTAACTTTGCGCCTCTTTACTCTTTTGATCAATCAATTAAAGAAAAAATAGAAACTATCTGTCGAGAAATATATCGTAGTGAAAAAGTAATTTATAGTAAAGAAGCCGAAGAAAAAATTAAATTTATAGAACAAAATGACATGAGTTCTTTACCTATTTGTGTAGCTAAAACACAATATTCTTTTACTGATGATCCTACTAAATTAGGTGCTCCAAAAGATTTTACTGTTACAGTTAAAGATGTATCTATTTATAATGGCGCAGGCTTTATTACAGTTTTATTAAAGGATATTATGACTATGCCTGGTTTACCTAAACACGCTAATTATGAACAAATAGATTTAAATGATAATTTAGAAATTCAAGGTATTTTTTAGTTCTGCATAAATTTATTAATTTTTTACATAATATAATTGGTGATATTATGCAAAAAACCTTTTTTCTAATGATTGTTGAAACCATAACTTCTATTATTGTCTTATTTTTAATTACGAAAATAATGGGACGAAAACAAATAAGTCAATTAAATATTTTTGATTTTATCATTGGTATAACTATTGGCAATATTGCCGCCGAAATGGCTGTTAATAAAGAGGTAAGTTTATTAGATGGTGTTGTGGCAATGGCTATTTATGCTGCTTTTTCTGTTTTAGTATCTATTTTGACTACCAAAAGTATTAAGGCAAGACGTTTTTTTACAGGGACACCTATAATTATTATTCAAGATGGAAAATTATTGGAATCAGGATTAAAGAAAATACGCTTTGATATTAATGATTTATTGGAAGAATGTCGTAGTAATGGCTATTTTGATTTAAGTCAAATAGAATATGCTATTATGGAAGCTAACGGTCGTATAAGTTTTTTACCTAAAAGTAAATATGTACCTTTAACTCCTGATGATATGAAAATAAAAACATCATATAAAGGTTTAACAACCAATTTAGTAATAGATGGGAAAATTATGCAAGATAATCTAAAGGAAATTGGTAAAAATGAAAAATGGTTATTAACACGTTTAAAAAACAATGGATATGAGCTAATTGATGATATATTATTAGTCACTTGTGATACTGATGAAAAAATAACCATCTTTGAAAAAAATGCCGGTTTAAAAGCTAAAAAAGTATTAGAATAAACAAAAAACTTATTAGTTATCTAATAAGTTTTTAAAATTCTTTATTTTTGGTATTTTGGTTCACCCATTTGTGAAGTTGGAATAAAACCTGGTTGTGCTTCTATAACATCTTTAATTCTATTTACAATAGTAGCACATGTTAATTCTACAGTATTAGGTCGATTAATAATCAAAGTAGTATCTGGTTCACCCTGAACAGTCCATTCGTTTTTATCAAAATCTTCAGTGGCATATACCTTACCAATACATTCTGTTTCGATAGTTATACCTTCTTCTGTTTCAGTAGTAACTACAGCAGACATACCTGTAGCACAGCCCGTTGGTATCGTCATATTTAAAGTAGTAGAAACAATATCACTAGAATGAGTTTGAGGGATGCATTTTTGTTTTTGACTTGTAATAGTTAGACCTAATTTATCAGCTAACCAACCATTAACATTCCACATATAAGATGGTAAGAAACAACCAGTGGTAATTTGTTTTTGTCTTTCTTCATCAGTAATATTATCATTAATGGCAATCTGTTTATCAAATTCTTCTAAAGTTAAACCAGCACCATGAGCCTTGGCTAGAGCAATTCCATAATCTTCTACATTATAACTTGAACTACCCTTAATTTTAGTTATTTTGTGTGTAGAAGCAGCAATATTAGTAATTAAATTACCCCAATAAACATCTTGATATCCACTTCCTGTAATAGTACAATTATTTTGTTTAGCTAATTTATCAATTTCCAAAGTAACATTAGGATTAGAATTCCATGAATAAAAAGCTTCCTCACAAGTAGTTATAGCATTGATTCCTAGTTTAGCACATAACATTAAAGCATCTTTAACATCATTTAGTAAACTCATGGTAGTAACAATACATATATCTGGTTTAGTATTCATTAGCAATTCTTCGGCGTGTTCTACATCAACTACTTTAATGCCAGTTTCACTACTATTCATGATGGTTCCAATATCTTGGCCAACTACATTAGGATCTTTATCGATGGCTCCTACTATTTTACCTCCTTTTTCCATGACATAACGCATGGTATAAACAGACATTTTACCTGTTCCATATTGCACAACTCTTAAATCTTTCATATTATTCCTCCTTAATTTATAGTTGTTATATATATTAATTTAATTAATCATAATAGAATTGTCAAATGATTATGTATAGTTTAACTTTTGCCCTAATTAACATGGATAGTACCAAAATTGTATTGGAAGCCGGGGTTGTTGGAACTGCTATAAATTTTAATATAGTAATCTCCACTTCCGTATCTATTCCTTAGGTCATTAAAATTAACATTAATGGTGCCGTCATGTGCGTAATTATCTGGACACCATTTTTCGCCGTGGCTTTCTTTTAATGTTTTTGTAAAAACTGGGCTGGAAACATTAGGCGCATATATTTGAAATTCAACTACATAACCATCACCAATCCACACACTATTATTACCAGAACACAAACCATTCCCCCTAGCAGTATAAATAAGCCAATAGAAATCAACTGTACCATCTGTTTTTATTGTGCTTTCTACTTTTCCCATGGTGTTGCCAGATTGAGTAAGATTATCTGAAGTATATATAACAGAATTATTTCTATCTTGCGCACACCAACAAGTTCCGCCATTATAACAACCATTACATTCTGTTCTACAATTACCACACATCCATTTATTTATATTTCCATCAATTGATTGTACATAAGAGCATGCTTGAGTGTTACATTGTTCAGTTTTTGTTTCGTTAGGGCAAACTTTATTAGTTAAATATTTATCTTTTTTATGTATTGTTATTGTTTTACTTCCACCGCCACATTCAACACTACAGGAGCTTTCCTCTCTACTTGATTCAGTTGTTTCACTACATTCTTTGTAAACAGTATAAGTAGTATCAGCCTGTTTAGTAGTACTATTTCCCGCTTTATCAGTAGCTGTTATAGTAAATATAAATTCTTTACCATTATATTGATTATTATTTGGTAAAGTTATATAGTATCCTGCACCAACGGGATTAGGTGATAAAAATGATTGT
>CANROU010000007.1 GCA_947632325.1 uncultured Bacilli bacterium | reverse complement strand
CAGATGAAGAGGCCTTTATTTATAATAGGAAAAGTGATGGTAGTATTGATGACAGTTATTTAGTGAGTTATGGAGGAAATAAGTCAAATGTGGTCATACCAGATCAGGTTAAAACCATCGGGATTGAAAGTCTTCGTTATGTTTCAACTATTACTACCATAACGATACCAAGTAAGGTTACGACAATCGGTCAAAGTTCTTTTCGTAATTGTAGTTCATTAAAAAAAATAATAAACTTAACAGGAAAGAGTTTTAATTGGGAAGGTATAATTAATGGAAGTGGTAATAATAGTTTTATAACTGGAACTGTTCATGCTTCATGGGGCGATGTAATTATTGACAAAGAGTGAGATTGCTTTTAATATAATAGACAGGTGACTTTTAATGAATGGTATTTTAGTTGTTGATAAACCAAGTGGTATAACATCAAGAGAGGTAGTTGATATCGTTTCTAGATGTTTAAATGTTAAAAAAGTGGGACACACTGGTACTTTAGATCCTCTAGCCACTGGTGTGTTAGTTTTAGCCGTTGGTAGTGCAACTAAAATAGTAGAATTATTAACTAGTAATGATAAAGAATATATAGCTACTGTTAAATTAGGACTTTTAACGGATACTCTAGATATAGAAGGTAAAATAATTAAACAAGAATCTTTTGCTAAGGAAAAGTTAGAAAATTTACCTCTAGTTTTAGAAAGCTTTGTTAAAACATATCAACAGGAAGTACCTCTTTTTTCAGCTGTTAAGGTAAATGGTAAAAGATTATATCAGTATGCTAGAAATAATGAAACTGTTTGTTTGCCTAAGAAAATGATAACTGTTTATGATATAAATTTACTAAATAAAGTAGTAAATGATACGTTTTCTTTTAAATGCCTTGTTTCTAAGGGAACGTACATAAGAAGTTTAATTCGTGATATTGGTGATGAGTTAGGTATTCCTTGTGTAATGATGGCATTAAGAAGAACAAGACAGGGTATATTTATAGAAGATATGGCATTTACTATAGAAGATATCAAAAAAGGTCACTATAAGTTATTGTCCATTATGGATGCCTTAAGAGATTTTCCTAAAGTGGTAGTGTCAAATCAAGATAAGAAAAAAATTGAAAATGGCATGATATTACCCAAGATATTCACTGGTAAATATGCGCTTATTTGTGATCAAAATGATAACTTGTTAGCTATTTATCAAGAATATGTAAAAGATGATAATTTGATGAAACCATTTAAAATTTTTGTAAAAAATGACTAAAAGGGTTGTCAAAAAGACAAAAATTTAGTATATTATTAGTGCTTACCGATTCTAGGATAAGGCCTCTTCCAACCTTACCTTAGAGTTTGGTGAATTTAATTAGAAAGGAAGTGTTTTTATGGCATTATCAACTGCTAAAAAACAAGAGATCATCAAAAAATATGCTCGTAATGATAAAGATACTGGTTCAGCAGAAGTACAGATTGCTATTTTAACCGAAGAAATTGCTGTTTTAACAGAACATCTAAAAGAGCATAAACATGATCATCATTCACGTCGAGGACTTCTAAAGAAAGTTGGACAACGTCGTAGTATGTTAAATTATTTAGCTAAGAAAGATATAACTCGTTATCGTGATATTGTAAAACAATTAGGATTAAGAAAGTAGACACTTGTTTTTGGTGTCTTTCTTTTTATAGAAAAGAGGTAATTATGGAAAAGAAAATATTTGAATTAGATTTTAGAGGAAGAAAGTTAGTAGTAGAACATGGTGAAATGGCGAAACAAGCTAATGGTGCTGTACTGGTTAGATATGGTGATACAGTTGTTTTAAGTACGGCTGTGGTTAGTAAACAAGCTAATTTATTATCTGATTTTTTTCCACTAATGGTTTTATATCAAGAAAAATTATATTCTGTAGGAAAAATCCCTGGTGGTTTTATTAAAAGAGAAGGGCGACCTACTGAAAATGCTACTCTAGCGGCTCGTATGATCGATCGTCCTATGCGTCCTTTGTTTCCAGAGAATTTTCGAAATGAAGTGCAAATTGTTAATACTGTCCTTAGTGTTGATCAAGATAATTCTCCTGAATTAACAGCTTTATTTGGTTCTTCTCTAGCAACATCTATTAGTTGTATTCCTTTTGAAGGACCTATCGCAGGTGTTAAAGTAGGGAGAGTAAATGGGGAATTTGTTCTTAATCCAACAGCTGCACAATTAGATGAAAGTGATATCGATTTAACGGTAGCGGGAACAAAAGAGGCCATTAATATGGTGGAATCTAGTGCTAAAGAAGTAGATGAAGAAAGTATGTTAGAGGCCTTGATGTTTGCTCATGAAGCTATTAAGGAACTTGTTAAATTCCAAGAAGAAATCATTGCTGAAATAGGCAGTGAAAAGATGGAATATGATGTTTTAGAAATAACTGATGAATTAAAAGAAGAAATAAGTAGTTTAGCTAAAGATAAATTAGATAAGGCCTTAAGAATTAAAGATAAATTAGAAAAATATGAGACTATTGATAAAATAAAAGAAGAAGTAGTAGATAAATACAGGGAAGAATACGAGGATAAACTTAAAAAAGAAGAATATGATGAACTTATTACTAAAGTTAAATTGGTTTTAGAAAAAATAGAATATGAAATTTTTAGACGAATTGTAGTTAAGGAACATACTAGAGCTGATGGTAGAAAAATGACCGAAATAAGACCATTATCAACAGATATTGATATTTTACCGCGTACTCATGGATCGGCTTTATTTACAAGAGGACAAACCCAGAGTTTAAGTGTTACTACTTTAGGAGCTTTGGGGGAACATCAAATCTTAGATGGTCTTAGTTTAGAAGCTGAAAAAAGATTTATGCTTCATTATAATTTTCCAGCTTTTTCAGTAGGAGAAACAGGAAGATATGGAGCCCCTGGGCGTCGAGAAGTGGGTCATGGTGCCCTAGGTGAGAAAGCTTTACTTCAAGTAATACCTAGTGAAGAAGAATTCCCTTATACTATTCGGGTAGTATCAGAAATATTGGAAAGTAATGGTAGTAGTTCTCAAGCTAGTATTTGTGCTGGATGTATGTCTTTAATGGCCGCTGGTGTTCCTATTAAAGCTCCTGTCGCAGGTATTGCCATGGGATTGATTACTGATGGTGATGATTATACGATTTTAACTGATATTCAGGGAATGGAAGATCATTTGGGAGATATGGATTTTAAAGTCGCTGGTACTAAAGACGGTATTTGTGCTTTACAAATGGATATTAAAATCAAAGGTATTACCAAACAAATTTTAAAGGAAGCTCTTGCTCAAGCTAAAAAAGCTCGGTTAGAAATTTTGGCTGTTATGGCTAAACAAATTAAAGAACCACGTAAGGAAGTTAGCAAATATGCGCCAAAAACGATGACCTTTACTATTAACCCTTTAAAAATAAAAGATGTCATTGGTAAAGGTGGCGAAATGATTACGAAAATCATTTGTGACGCTAGTAATGTTACTTCTGTTACTGATATCAATGCTGTCAAAGTTGATTTAGAAGATGATGGTCGAGTTATTATATATCATACTGATCAAGATATTATTAATAAGACAGCGGATATGATTAAAGATATCGTCAGGGAAGTAGAAGATGGTAAAATATATACAGCTAAAGTGGTTAAAATTGAAGAATTTGGTTGCTTTGTTCAATTATGGCCAGGGTGTGAAGGATTAGTTCATATTTCACAACTAGCTAAAGAAAGAGTTAAGAAAACAGAAGATGTTGTTAAACTAGGAGATGAAATTTTAGTCAAAGCAATTGGTACTGATAAAAAAGGTCGACTTAACTTTTCTCGTAAGGAAGCTTTAAAATAATAATATTTAAAACCGTTAACGAAAGTTAAGGGTTTTTATTTGCTAAAAATTATTATTTAAATCATATAGTTAGATTTGTGATATAATGAAAAATGGATAATGAAAGATGATGAAACATAATTTAATAACGAAGGGAATGGACAGAAATTTCATGAAATTTATTAATAAAATAGGACAATTTATGTATGGTAGATATGGCTCTGATGATCTATATAAATTTTTAATAAAAATTTATATACTATTGTTTTTGGTTAATATATTTATAAATAATAAAATATTAGTGATGATAGAATTATTAGTATTTATAGTAATCGTTTATCGCTTTTTATCTAAAAATAAATATATGAGAAATAAGGAGAATCAAGCGTTTTTAAAAGTTAAAAAGACTTTATTAAAGCCTTTTACTAATTTAAAAAGAAAAATTAAGGATAAAAATCACCTTTATAAAAAATGTCCTAAATGTAAGACTATATTAAAGTTGCCTTTACCAAGTAAACGTGGTATTAAACATGTTAAATGTCCTGATTGTGGCAAGAGAATAACCATGTATGCTTATCGTTATCAAAAAATAGAAATTATCAAGAATAAGAGGAGGAAAAAATAATGATAAAATTATTTAAAAATTTACAAAGAAAAGATTGGCTTTTTGCCGCTATCAGTTTTCTTTTAATTGCTTCACAAGTTTGGTTAGAACTTAAGATGCCTGATTATATGTCGGAAATTACAAGATTAGTACAAACAGAAGGAAGCAAGATGCAAGATATTTTATATAATGGTGGCTATATGCTTTTGTGTGCTTTAGCGTCATTGATTTGTGCGGTTATCACCGGCTATTTAATTGCCAATATATCGGCCCGTTTTTCCAAAAATGTTCGAAAAAAATTATTTAATAAAGTAATGGATTTATCTAATGGGGAAGTTAAGGAAT
Source organism: uncultured Bacilli bacterium (assembly GCA_947632325.1). Lineage (GTDB taxonomy): Bacteria > Bacillota_I > Bacilli_A > RF39 > UBA660 > CANPXY01. Next base: position 53,227 of record CANROU010000007.1, on the reverse strand, counting down.
TTAAAACAAGTAGTTTAATTACTAGAACGACCAATGATATTACGCAAATTCAAATGTTTATAGCCATGGGTTTACAAATGTTAATTAAATCACCATTGACAGCCGCGTGGGCTATTACCAAGATTTTGAATAAAAGTTGGCAATGGAGTGCTTTAACCGCTGTGGCGGTAGTTATTTTGCTTAGTACTGTATCTATTATATTAGTATTAGTATTGCCTAGATTTAAGATTGTTCAAAAATTAATCGATCAAATTAATAATGTCACCAGAGAAAATTTAACGGGAATTAGAGTCGTTAGAGCTTTTAATGCTGAACAATATCAGGAAGATAAGTTTGAAAATGTGAATAATAATCTAACTAAAACACAATTATTTAATCAAAAGTCCTTTGCTATTATGCAACCAGTTATGTATTTGGTTATGTATTTTTTAACTTTATCTATTTATGTAGTAGGTATTTACTTAATCAAAAACAGTTTGATGGCTGATAAAATTGCTGTATTTGGTGATATGGTGGTATTTTCCTCATATTCAATGCAAGTTATTATGTCCTTTTTAATGCTAGCGATGATTTTTATGATTTTACCTCGAGCTAATGTGTCAGCTCATCGTATTAATGAGGTCATGGATAAACAAGTTTCGGTTAAAAATGGTACGTTAAAAGATGTACCAACAAATGAAAAAGGGACGATTGAATTTAAACATGTTTTCTTCAAATATCCGGATGCTGAAGAATACCTTTTAGAAGATATATCTTTTAAAATAAATAAAGGGGAAACTGTTGCTTTTATTGGTTCCACAGGAAGCGGAAAATCAACACTAATTAATTTGATACCTCGTTTTTATGATGTATCAAGTGGTCAAATTTTAGTTGATGGTATTAATGTTAAGGATTACGATTTAAAATATCTTTATAATAAATTAGGTTATGTTTCGCAAAAAGCGGTTATGTTTAATGATAGTATCCTAAATAATATTACTTATGGTGATAATGGTAAAACTAAAACGACTGATTTAGTTAAAAAAGCCCTAGAAGTAGCTCAAGCTAAAGAATTTGTAGAGCAAATGGATGATAAAGAACAATCTATGATTGCCCAAGGAGGAACTAATATTTCAGGAGGGCAGAAACAAAGATTATCTATTGCTAGGGCTATTGCTAGAGAACCGGAGATTTATATTTTTGATGATTCTTTTTCAGCGCTAGACTATAAAACAGATTTTACACTTCGTCATGAATTAAAAAAATATACTAAGAAGGCGACTAGTTTAATTGTGGCACAGCGAATTGGTACAATCATGAATGCCGATAAGATAATCGTGTTGGATAAAGGTAAATGTGTTGGGATAGGAACACATAAAGAATTGCTTAAGAAATGTGAAATTTATAGGCAAATAGCTTTATCACAACTTACAAAGGAGGAGTTAGAAAATGCCTAGAAGACCTATGAGACCAGAAAAAGCCAAAGACTTCAAAGGCGCTATTTCTAGACTTTTTAAGGAATTAAAATCCTTTAGAGCTCTAATTATTGTGGGATTGGCTTTAGCTGCTTTAGCATCTATTTTATCTATTATGGCGCCTAATAGACTTTCTGATTTAGTAGATAAAATATCAGAAGGTCTAGTTGTTAATAGTGAAAATTTAGAAACTATTACTACTACCGTGCAATCTAGTTTAAATGAAAATAAAATTAAACAGATTATGCCCAAGATCTTAGCTATAGATATTAATGATAATACAATAGCTAAAATAATGGCCTCAAATGAGATAACTTCTAACGAAAAACAACAGTTTATGGCTTTCATTACTTCCGTTGATTCTAGTGATATGATGTCTATGTTAAATGGTTTAAAGAATTTGCCAACTAGTATTTTAAATATATTATTAGGAGAATCACAATATAATAATATTACAATTACACCAGCTGATAAAATAGCGCTACTTAATATGGCATCTTTAAATCAGGATGAAAATAGTCAAATAAATATTCCGGATAGTATTGCTAATATCTTGTTTGATGATATTAAAGTCGATGATGTTACCATTACTCCAGTTGAGCAAGGTAAATTTATTAGTATTATGAGTACTGTTGATAAAAAGGCCGATCCAACAGTTATTTATGCTAAAATAGATGAGATGCCTAAATCGATTCAACAAGCAGTTGAACCAGTTTTCGATATGGATGGTATTAAAAATATTGTTATATTTTTAGTGATACTTTATATTCTATCAGCGGCATTTACCTATACTGAATCTATTTTAATGACTATCGTTTCTAATAATTTTGCTAAAAAATTACGAAGTAGAATTTCAACTAAAATAAACAACTTACCTCTTAAATATTTTGATAAAAATCAAACAGGGGATATATTATCGCGGGTTACTAATGATGTTGATACGATTGCTCAAAGTATGAACCAATCATTTGCTACCTTAGTTAGTTCTACAACCTTATTTTTAGGAACGATTATTATGATGTTCAAAACCAATTATATTATGGCTTTAACGGCTATTGGTGCTAGTTTGATAGGGTTTATCTTTATGTTTAAAATTTTAAGCAAATCACAAAAATATTTTGTAAAAAGGCAAAAATATTTGGGACAACTTAATGCTCATATAGAAGAAGTTTATTCAGGCTTAAATGTAGTGAAAGTATATAATGGTCAAAACCAAGCTAACGACAAATTTGATGGATTGAATGAAAAAGTATACGAAGCTAATCGCAAAAGTCAATTTTTATCAGGCTTGATGATGCCTATGATGGCCTTTATTGGTAATTTTGGTTATGTGGCTGTTTGTATAGTAGGAGCTTTATTAACTATCAAAGGTCATATTACCTTTGGGGTTATAGTAGCATTTATGACTTATGTTAGATTATTTACATCACCATTATCACAAATAGGGCAAGCTATGACTGCTTTGCAAACAACTGCGGCAGCCAGCGAAAGAGTATTTGAATTTGCTGATGAAGAGGAAATGACTGATCAAAACGAAATTACAAAAGTGCTAGCTAAAGATAAAGTTAAAGGCAATATTACTTTTGATAATGTTGAATTTACTTATGATGGTAATAATCACCCGACGATTAAAAACTTTAATGCTAAAATTAAGGCTGGTCAAAAGATTGCTATCGTAGGTCCCACGGGTGCTGGTAAGACAACTATGGTTAACTTATTAATGAAGTTTTATGAAATTAATAAAGGTGATATAAAAATAGACGGTGTATCAACTAAAGAGTTGACTCGTGAAAACATTCATGAATTGTTTACCATGGTATTACAAGATACTTGGTTATTTGATGGAACAATTAAGGAAAATATTATCTATAATCGAAAGGATGTTTCCTTAGATAAAGTAAAAGAAGTATGTAAGGTAGTTGGTTTAGATCATTTTATTAAAACGCTACCTCATGGTTATGATTCCAAAGTAACAGAAAGTGATAGCGTCTCTGCTGGAGAAAGACAGTTATTAACTATTGCCAGAGGTATGGTGGAAGATGCTCCTTTCTTAATATTAGATGAAGCTACAAGTAACGTAGATACTAGAACAGAGGAAGTAGTTCAAAATGCCATGGATAAATTAACAGAGGGTAAAACATCATTTATTATCGCTCATAGATTATCAACTATTAAAAATGCTGATTTGATTTTAGTCATGAGGGATGGTAATATTATTGAACAAGGAAATCATGAAGAATTAATGAAAAAAAATGGTTTTTATGCCGATTTATATAATTCTCAATTTGAATTAATCTAAAAAGCAAATTTTTGCTTTTTTTTATATTACAAAACTGTAAGATTAGGTAAATAATCCTTGTGGTATAATATAAGAAGAAATAGGTGAAATGTATGGATAAAATTATGATCATTGAAGATGATGAAGCTATATGTACAGAGCTTAATAAACTTTTAGAAAATAATAATTATGAACCGATTATTTTAACAGATTTTAAAAATGCTTTAGAAGAAATACTACAAATAGTTCCTGATTTGATCTTATTAGATATAAATATACCTTTTTTAAATGGGGAATTATTATTACAAAATTTAAGAAAAACATCTAATATTCCAGTTATCATGGTAACTAGTAATAACTCCAAAACCGATGAAGCCCTATCTATTTCTTATGGTGCGGATGATTATATAACAAAGCCATATAATCCTAATATTTTACTCTTAAGAATAGGGGCTGTTTTAAAAAGGACAAAAAGTAATTATAATACTAATCTTAATGATTTAACTTACAAGGAATTGAAATTTAATATTGCGAGGGGAACTATTAAAAAAGATGATTTTGAGATAACTTTAACAAAAAACGAAATAATTATTTTTACTTATTTATTAAATCATCAAAATAAAATTGTTACTCGGGATGAACTTATGACTACTTTATGGGATAATGCTGAATATGTAAATGAAAATGCTTTAACCGTTAATATTAGTCGATTAAGAAATAAATTAAAAGAGGTTGGCTATGAAGATGTCATAAATACTAGAAAGGGATTAGGGTACATTTTATCATGAAAATAGGCGCATATTTTAAAGATAATCTATATAAGTTATTTGTCTTTGTTTTTTGTTATATAATTAATTTACTAATTTTTTTAGCTTTTAAAGTAAATAAAGCTGTAATTTTATCTTCATCATTTTTGTATCTTGTTTGTTTTTTACTTGTTTTATTAATACCATATTTTAAAAAGAAAAATTTTTATAAAGATTTGCTTTTTAATATTGAAGCACTTGATAGAAGTTACTTAGTATTAGAAACTTTAACGAAACCAGAATTTTATGAAGGAAAACTATTATATCAAGCATTATATGAGATTAATAAATCGATGAATGAAAATGTAAGAAAATTAGAACATCATTTACAAGATTTTAAAGAGTATATCGAAATGTGGATTCATGAAGTTAAAATTCCTCTTTCTACTTTAGTATTAATGAGTAATAATCATAAAGAACAATTTGATAAAAAAACGAAATTACAATTAAAAAGGTTAGAAGATTATGTAGATCAAGTTCTTTATTATGCCAGAAGTGAAAACGCCGAAAAAGATTATTTGATTAAAGAAACGAATTTATCTAAAGTTATTAAAAACGTTGGTCTTAAAAATATGGATGAAATACTTGAAAATAAGATAGATTATATAGTAGGAAAAGTTGATTATAACGTGTTGACAGATTCTAAATGGTTAGAATTTATTTTAGGGCAGATTATCAATAATAGTATTAAATATAAAAGAGATATTAAAAATTCCTATATTAAAATATCAGTTCGAGAAGAACAGGAAATGACGACATTAATAATAGAAGATAATGGTATAGGAATTAAAGAATTAGATTTATTACAAGTCTTTGATAAGTCATTTACAGGAGAAAATGGCAGACATACTAATCAATCTACGGGAATGGGATTATTTATTGCTAAAAATATGTGTGAAAAGTTAGGGCATAAAATAGATATAGAATCAAAAGAAAATGAATATACCAGGGTTTTTATAACATTTGCGAAAAATAAATATTATGATGTTTTAAAGTAATATTACAAAATTGTAATGTTTGGTAATGTTAAAGATGCGACAAAATAGTTTTTTTGAATTATTATTGATGATGAAAGGAGAAAAATATATGGAAGATATTTTAAAAGTTGATAATATTGAAAAATACTATGGAAGTCGTTCTTCTTTAACCAAAGCGCTTGATAATATATCTTTTGTTGTCAAAAAAGGTGAATTCTTATGTTTCATGGGAGCATCTGGTTCAGGAAAAACAACACTTTTAAATTGCATCTCAACTATTGATAAAGTAACCGCAGGTCATATCTTTGTGGGAGAAGTTGATATTACCAAACTAAAGGGTAATGAACTTAATAAGTTTAGAAGAGAAGAACTAGGCTTTGTTTTTCAAGATTTTAATTTGTTAGATACCCTAACAGCCTATGAAAATATTGCTTTAGCTTTATCTATTCAAAATGCTAATGTTAAGGATATGGAAACTAAAATAAAGCAGGTTAGTGAAGAACTTGGTATTACTAATGTTTTAAATAAGTATCCTTATCAAATGTCAGGAGGAGAAAAACAAAGGGTAGCATCAGCAAGGGCTATTGTTACTAATCCAAAGTTAGTACTTGCAGATGAGCCAACGGGAGCATTGGATTCTAAGTCCTCTAAAATGTTATTAGAAAGATTCAATTACTTAAATGAATTAGGCGCTACTATTTTAATGGTTACGCACGATGCTTTTACTGCTAGTTATGCTAACCGCGTAATTTTTATTAAAGATGGTAAAATTTTTAAAGAGATTCATAAAGGCCAAGATACTCGTAAAGAATTTTTTAATAAAATTATTGATGTAGTAACTTTACTTGGTGGTAATTTAAATGATGCTTTATAAATTGTCATATGCCAACATCAAGAAAAGTATGAAAGATTATGCCATCTACTTTTTCACCCTTATTCTTGGTGTAGCCATCTTTTATGTTTTTAATGCCCTTGATAGTCAAACTGTTATGATGGACGTTTCCAAATCAACAGTAGAATTAATCGATCTTATGATGACAATACTTTCTAGTGTCAGTGTCTTTGTTTCATTTGTATTAGGCTTTTTGATTATATATGCATCACGCTTTTTAATAAAAAGGCGGAATAAAGAATTTGGCATTTATCTAACACTTGGAATGAGCAAAAGAAAAATATCCCTAATATTGTTTTTTGAAACACTTTTTATTGGGATTTTATCTTTAATTGTTGGACTGGGTGTTGGAGTGATTATGTCGCAAATCATGAGTTTAGTGGTTGCCAATATGTTTGAGGCAAATCTTACAAAGTTTGCTTTCGTATTTTCAACTTCTGCTTGTATTAAAACAATCATTTATTTTAGTATTATGTATCTATTGGTTATGATATTTAATACCTATAGCGTAAGTAAATGTAAGTTGATTGATTTATTAAACGGCGCTAAAACAAGTGAAAAAATTAAGTTAAAAAATCCTTATCTTTGTATCATTATATTTATTTTATCTTCGATTGTGCTTGGAAAAGCATACCACATGGTAACAGCAGAATTTTTAACTTTACAGAAAGTTACTGACATATTAAAACCAATTATCATGGGTGTAGTAGCTACTTTCTTTATTTTTTGGTCTTTATCAGGACTAATTTTAAGAATTGTCCAAAGTTTGAAAAAATATTACTATAAAGGTTTAAATAGTTTTACATTAAGGCAATTTTCAAGCAAAATTAATACGACTGTATTTGGAGCAACGATTATTTGTTTAATGTTATTTGTAACTATATGTTTATTATCTTCATGTCTTACTATGAAAAATTCTATGAATGCCAATATTAGAAAATTTGCACCAGTTGATGCCATGTTTACTCAAAATATGAATATGGATAAATACTATGATGATTACCTAAGATATGGATATAATGATTCTCAAATAAAAAATTCTCATTATACAGCGAAAGAAATGTTTGAATTATTTAATTTTGATATTACCTCTTATTTTAAAGATTATATAGAAGTTAATACTTATGCAACCGAAGATTTAACCATGAATCATACTTTAGGATCAAAATTAGATAGTATTAGAACAGAATTTCCATTTTTAGCTTACGATACCAAAGAACCTATTATGAAAATTAGTGACTATAATAAAGTAGCGAGATTTTATGGCATTCAAGAATATGCTTTAAATAGTGATGAATATATTATTATTGCTGATTTTAAATCCATGGTTAATGTGAGAAATATTGCTCTTGAAAATGGTGAGGTAATTGAACTATTTGGTCATACTTTAAAACCTAAATATAAAACATGTCAAGATGGATTCTTAGAAATGTCTAGCCAACATATTAATACAGGTATAATTTTAGTAGCTGATAATATTGTAGATGAAGAATATTTATTTCAAAATCATTTGATAGGTAACTATAAAACAACAAATAAAAAAGAAATAATGAAAATAGAAAACAATATAAATAAATTAGATGAAGATTTAAAAGCTAGTGTTTATTTGCTTCCAAGTGGCTCAACTAAACTAGCTATTAAAGAGGCAACAACAGGATTATCTGCGATGGTAACTTTTATTGGACTTTATTTAGGAGTGATTTTCTTAATTAGTAGTGCTGCCATTTTGGGCTTAAAAGAATTATCCGAAAGCAGTGATAACAAAGAAAGATTTAAAATGTTAAGAAAAATTGGTGCTGATGAGAAAGTAATTAATAAAGCCCTGTTAAGACAAATATTAATCTTCTTTACACTACCTTTGATAATTGCTTTGATTCACTCTGTATTTGGAATAATGTTCGCCGTTAAAATACTAGAAGTATTTGGAACAGATGAACTATTACCTTCGATTATTGCTACAGCCATATTTATTGTTATCATCTATGGTGGCTATTTCTTGATTACTTATTATTGTAGTAAAAACATTATAAAAGAAAGATACTAAAGAAGATAACCTCTTCTTTTTTTGTGAAGCAGAAGTGATAAGAAAGATATAAATAAATAGACATTGGTAATAAGTAACAGTAATCCTCTTTATCTTGCAATATTTTATTTTTTTCGGTATATTAGTAAAGAAATGGATGTGTTAATATGCTGTTACCAAACTATATGGAGGCTAAAACCAGAAATAAAAAAATTTATCAAAAAGAACAATATCATTTGGCTAAACATTTAAAAAATAAATATCAAGGCAAAACTTTTTATCTTAAAACTTATGGTTGTCAAATGAATGAACATGATAGTGAAAATATTAAGGCTATATTATGTGAAATGGGTTTTAAAGAAGTAGATGAAATAGAGAAAGCTGATTTGATTCTTCTAAATACTTGTTCTATTAGAGAAAATGCACATAATAAAGCCTTTGGTATCTTAGGTAGAATCAAACATTTGAAACAACAACGGAAAGATATTTTAGTGGGGCTTTGTGGTTGTATGGCTCAAGAAGAAGATGTTGTTAAAACCATAATGGAAAAGTACCATCATTTGATTAATTTTGTAGTAGGAACACATAACCTATACAGGATACCTATTATTTTAGATAAAAGTATTGAAAATAGACAACAGGAAATAGAAGTGTTCAGTAGGGAAGGCAATATTATTGAGGATATGCCAATATCTAGAAATAGTAAATATAAGGCCTATGTTAATATTATTTATGGCTGTGATAAATTTTGTACTTATTGTATTGTTCCTTATACTAGAGGTAAACAACACAGTAGGGATAAAGAAGATATATTAAAAGAAGTAACAGAGTTGGTCAAACAAGGTTATCAAGAAGTTACCCTCTTAGGTCAAAATGTTAATGCCTATGGCAAAGATTTAGATAAAGGTTATGGATTAAGTGAATTATTAGAAGATGTCGCCAAAACAAATATTCCACGTATTAGGTTTGTAACTAGTCATCCATGGGATTTTACTGATGATATGATTAAGGTTATCAGTAAATATTCTAATATTATGCCTAGTATTCATTTACCAGTACAATCAGGTAATGACCGTATATTAAAATTAATGGGTAGACGTTATACTAAAGAAGAATATCTAACTTTATTTCATAAATTAAAAAAAGCTAAAATTAACTGTGCTATTTCAACAGATATAATAGTAGGTTTCCCTGGTGAGAGTGAAGCAGAATTTTTAGATACATTATCATTGGTTAAAGAATGTAAATTTGATAATGCTTTTACTTTTATTTTTTCACCTCGTAAAGGTACTCCTGCTGCTAAATTATACGACGATATTACCTTAGAAGAAAAAGAAGAACGTTTACAAAGATTAAATAATCTAGTTAATAAATATTTCTTAGAGAATAATAAAAAATTAATTGGAAAGACAGTAGATGTATTAGTTGAGGGTGTATCTTTAAAGGATAGTAATTTATTATTTGGTTATACTGATACAAATAAATTAATTAATTTTAAAGGCCCTAAAGATTTAATTGGCCAAATAATACCTGTTCAAGTGATGGAAGCTAAAACATGGAGTTTAGATGGAGAATATCATGTATGATGAAATTTTAACTAATGTTGATAAATTAGTCGACATGATTATGACCAGTGAAAAATATAAGCGTTATGCAGCTATTAAAGATAAAATGAGCCATAATGATGTTCTTATGGATTTATTATCTCAGTATAAAAAAATACAACAACAATTAGTCAAAAGTGAATATAGAAAACAAGAAGAACAAATAACTTTATATACCAAAAAATTAAAAAATTTAGATAATCAATTAAAAAAAATACCTATATATAGTGAATATATTTTATTACAAGAAGAATTAAATGAAGAATTTCAGTTGTTAAAAGATGATTTAGAAAATCATATTATTAAGAAGTTAAATCAAGAAGAGTTTTAAGATAGTGTAAAATTCTTCTTTTTTTGGTACAAAACCCTAGAAAGTTGCATAAATTAGATTGAGGAGGGATAGATATGGCTAGTTATAAAGAAATAGTCACTAAAGCAGTTATTGGAAAAGGTAAAAAAACATTTACAACAACACAGAGGGTAACCGTAGAACCAGTGCCTACTACTATCTTGGGTTGTTGGATTATTAATCACACTTTTCAAGGATTTAAAAATGGCGATAAAATAACTATTGATGGTAGCTATGACATTAATATTTGGTATTCTTATGATAATGATACGAAAACGGAAGTTACTAGACAGACTAATCGCTATAGTGAAACTGTAAATGTTAAAAAACGGGAAGATAGTGATTTAATTAGCAATGAAGAAATCATTGTTCAAAGTTTAAAACAACCATCTTGTATAAAAGCCGAAATAGATAACGGAGCTATTGTTTATACAGTAGAAAAAGAATTAGGAATTGAATTAGTAGGTGACACTAAAGTGAAAATAGCTATTGATGAAGAAGAAGATCCATGGGATGACATAGTAGATGATGTCGATGATAGTACTATCCAAACCATTGAAGATGAAGTGGTAGAGGAATATTTAAATAAAGAAGAATAAAAGTGTTAATAAAAAATAGTTGACAGCAATATGATAATAATATATAATGTAAAGAAAGAAGAAATGGAGGAATAAAAAATGGCCGTAAAAATTAGATTAACAAGAATGGGTAAAAAGAAACAACCAACATATCGTATTGTTGCTAGTGATTCACGTCGTCCAAGAGATGGTAAATATCTAGAGTTAATTGGTACTTATAATCCATTAACAGATCCAGCTCAAGTAAAAATTAATGAAGAAGTAGCGCTAAAGTGGTTAAATAGAGGAGCTATTCCTACAGATACAGCCCGTAATTTATTAAGTCAAGCTGGAATTATTAAAAAATTTACAGAAAGCAAGCAAGGTAAGTAAATATGGATTTAGTAAAATTAACCGAAACATTGGTAAAAGCTTTAGTACAAAATCAAGAAGCTGTTAGTGTTAAAGAATTTGAAACTGATGAAGAAAATACTATTTTAATTCAAGTTATGGTTGATGAAAATGATATGGGGCGTTTGATTGGTAAAGGCGGAAAAACCGCTAATGCTGTTAGAACTTTAGTACAAGCTAGTAGTTTTTTACAAGATAACAAACGCATAAAAATTAACATTGATCGCTTTTAAAGGACTGAGTCCTTTTTTTCTTGTCAATAAACAAGAAAAATATATTAACAAATGCCTAATAAAATTAGAAAAGCATATCAATAAATGAAAAAGAAAGATTTAGTATGCTAGACACAGTATAAGTATTGGGGCAAAGGCATTTATCTATAAGAGTGGGGAGGCTACTTTTGAATTGGAGTTGTTCCTAAATCAAGTGGTAATATTGAAGTTGTTAATCAGTAACTAAAGTATATAATTAAATAGAATTTATTTTGTTTAATCAAAAGATGTTGACACTTATTGGTGTCAATATTTTTTTAATTTTTTTAAACTAACCCTTTACAAAGAAAAACAATTATAGTATTATAATGGTAAGTAGTGGTTGATTGTGGTGAAAAGTGGGGGATTTTTATGTTCATGGGAGAATATCATCATAATATTGATAATAAAAATCGCTTGATTATTCCTGCTAAATTTCGGGATGAGTTAGGTGATGAGTTTATTATCACACGTGGTATTGAAAATTGTGTTTATGCTTATTCGAAAGAATCTTGGCAAAAAATTGTCTCTCAGTTGGAGATGCTTCCTTTCACCAAGAAAGATGCTCGTAATTTTGTGCGTTTCTTTTTATCAGGTGCTACTATGGCAGAGTTTGATAAGCAAGGTAGGATTAACATTACCTCCCCATTGATTACCTATGCTAATATCCTTAAGGAATGCGTAATTATTGGCGTGGGTAATCGCCTTGAAATTTGGTCTAATGAAAAATGGAATGAGTTCTTTAATAATAATAAAGATCAATTATCAGACATTGCTGAAAATTTGTTTACAGAGAATTTAAACTTGTAGGTGATATCATGCATATTAGTGTTTTATTAGATGAGGTCATAGACGGTTTAAATTTGCATGATGATAGTGTAGTGGTGGATGCTACATTGGGATATGCTGGACATAGTAGTGAAATATTAAAAAGAATAAAAAGGGGTTGCCTTTATGGCATTGATCAAGATGGTGAAGCTATATCCCATAGTAAGAGACAGCTTAGTAGTATCGGTGATAACTTTGTATTAATTAAAACTAATTTTATTAATATGAAGGAACAATTAGCTATTCATGGAGTAGTAGAAGTAGATGCTATATTATTTGATTTGGGAGTATCTAGTCCACAATTAGATACTGCTTCTAGAGGCTTTAGTTATCATCAAGATGCGCGTCTAGATATGCGGATGAATCAAGATGATGAAACATTAGATATTTTTTCGGCTTATGAAGTAGTGAATAATTATAGTAAGGAAGAACTTACTGATATTTTTTTTCGCTATGGTGAAGAAAAGTTTTCTAGACAAATTGCTGATAAAATAGTTACATATCGTCGTAATAAGCCCATTACGACCACTTTGGAATTAGTAGAAATTATTAAAAGTGCTGTTCCTGAAAAAATAAAATGCCAGAAGCATCCCGCTAAAAAGGTATTTCAGGCTATCAGGATTGAAGTTAATCATGAACTAGATATATTAGAGGAATCATTGCAAGAAGCATTATCTTTGTTAGCTATTAATGGCCGCTTAGCTGTTATTACTTTTCATTCCCTAGAAGATAGAATTGTAAAAAATCTCTTTAAGAAGGCTTCTAGTATAGATAATGTAGTAAAGGGTATGCCACTTGATAAGATTCCCGTTAAATATTTACCAAAATTTAAATTGGTTAATAATAAAGCTATTACACCAAGTGCTGTGGAATTAAGTAAAAATAATAGAGCTCATAGTGCTAAATTAAGAATTATTGAAAGAATAAGATAGGAGGATAGATATGCGTAAAGTTAAAAAACGACTTAAAATGTCTAAATTTGAAAAATTACTATATACTTTTACTTTGCTATTATTAGTATCATCTCCTATTACGATTGTTTTTTCTAAAGCTACCTTGTCGAAGGTTAATTTTGATGTAGAGCAAAAAAAGAAAAGTATTTCTTCTCAAACTAAAAAGAATGAAAGTTTGTCTATGAAAATTAACGAATTAGCATCTTTAGATAAGGTTCAAGAGGTTGCTAAAGATCAAGGATTGAGTTATAATTATAATAGTATTAAGACTATCATTGAAGATGACGAGTCATAGGGTGTGATTATGTGAAAAAGAAAAAGCCAAAAAAACGCAATAGTATTAAAATAAATCGACTAGTTTTAATAGGTGGCTTTTTTTTGTTTGTTGTAATGATCGCTAGATTGTCTATGTTAGCCTTATTTAAAAATATTGATGGAGTAAATCTCAAAGAGTTAGCTAGTAAAAGAACTACTAAAACTGAGGTTCTACCAGCTACTAGAGGTACTATTTACACATCTGACAAAGAAGTTTTGGCTCAAAATGTTTCATCTTATGATATTATTGCTTATTTAGATCCTTCTAGAACAGAAGATGATGATCATCCACAACATGTCGTCGATAAAGAAAAAACGGCTACTAGTTTAGCGCCTATATTACAAATGAGTGAAGAAGAAATTTTAACTTTGTTATCTAAAGAAGGCGTATACCAAACAGAATTTGGAGCTAAGGGTAAGGGTTTGACTGAAATAACCAAAGAAAAGATTGATCAATTACAACTACCAGGTATTGATTTTGTAGAAAAACAAAAACGTTATTATCCTAATGGTGATTATTTATCATATACCTTGGGTTATGCTAAATCTACTATTAGTGATGATGAAGATCAAAAAGAAATTATCACAGGTGAGTTAGGGTTAGAAAAATATTATGATGATACTTTAAAAGGAACTGATGGTTCCCTAACTTATCAAAAAGATTTGAAGGGTTATAAAATAGCGGGGACTAAAGAGGTAAGGCAAGATGCTATTAGTGGTAAGGATATTTATCTAACCATTGATAGTAATATTCAATTTTTCGTCGAACAAAGTATGAAGAATGCTGAAGATTCCACTGGATTTGATTGGTTTACCATGTTAGTAGCGGATGCTAAAACAGGAAAAATATTAGCTTCGGCTTCCTCTCCATCATTTGATCCTAATCTCCGTAATTTAACTAATTACTTAGATCCTAACATTTCTTTTACCTATGAGCCAGGTAGTACGATGAAAATTTATACTTATATGGCTACATTAGAAAATGGTAATTATAATGGTGATGAAACTTTTTTATCAGGAACGTATACGACTACTGATGGTACGGTTATTGGTGACTGGAATAGAAATGGTTGGGGTGTCATTACTTACGATAAGGGCTTTGCTTTATCTAGTAATGTAGGAGTAGTGAATTTGATTACCAAAAAACTTAATCAAAAAATATTGTATCAATATTTTAAGAAAATGGGCTTTGGAGCTAAAACAGGTATCACATTACCTCAAGAAGCTAAAGGGTCGCTTAATTTTACTTATGAAACGGAGATATTAAACGCTGGTTTCGGTCAAGGTATTACAACGACACCTATTCAAAATATTCAAGCTTTAACATCTCTTACTAATAATGGTGTTTTATTAAAACCTTATATTGTTGAAAAGATAGTCGATCCTACTACTAATGAAGTGATTTATGAAGGAAAACGTAAAGAAATAGATACTGTAGCTAGTGAGAATACGGTAAATAAGATAAAGCAATTGATGAATGATACTGTAAATGGCCCAGGTAACACAGGATATAGTTATCATTTGGATGGTTATCAATTAATTGGTAAAACCGGAACAGCTCAAATTGCAGATGAAAGTGGTAAAGGTTATCTAACAGGTGATGAAGATATTATCTCCTCTTTCGCTGGTATTTATCCTATGGATAATCCTGAAATTATTATTTATGCGTCTATGAAAAGACCAGATGGAGGTAGTCAACGACCTATTCAAAAAGCTGTTAAAGAAGTAATTGTAAATATTAGCAAATATTTAGGAAAAAGTGAAGCTCAAAGTGCTCATGAAAATATTGTGGTAACTAAGATACCATCTTATATTAATAAAAATATAGATGTTGCTGTAAATGAACTTAATAACCAGGGTGTTCATACTGTTGTTATTGGTAATGGTAATAAAGTTATCAAACAGTATCCTTATAAAAATCAACAAATAACATCTAAAGATAGAGTCTTTTTAGTAACTAATGGCTCTAGTATAAACATGGAAAATTTACTTGGTTATTCCGCTAAAGATGCGAAAACATATTGTGATTTATTAGGCTTAACCTGCCATTTTGAAGGTAATGGGTATGTTGTTAATCAAAGTGTACCAATTGGAACGCTATTAAGTAAAGAAATGGAAATTACTTTATCACTACAACCTAAATATAATGTTAATTAACAACTTCTAAAATCTCCCTATTTTCATATATAATAGGGAGGTGGCTTATGTTTGTTAAAAAGATAGATACCAGAATAAAAGTCGTTTTGTGTATCATTGTTTTGTTATTTATTTTAATAGTATTAAGGGTTTTTTATGTTCAGGTGTTTGATTATAGTAAGTTATCGAAATTAGCCAAAGATTTATGGAGTAGAGATTTGCCTATTGAAGCTAATAGGGGTTTGATTTTAGATCGTAATGGAGTTGTTCTAGCTGATAATTTAACGACGACTAGTTTAGTGCTTATTCCTAATCAAATTACTGATAAAGATAAAACTATTAAATTATTAGCGGAAATTTTAAATGTAAGTGAAGAAGAGATGGCCAAGCATGTTAATAAAGTGACATCTATTGAACGTGTACATCCTGAAGGTAGACGCCTATCATACGAGGTTGCCGATAAGATTAGTGTTTTGAATTTACCGGGTGTCTATTTAGTTAAGGAATCTAAACGTTATTATCCCTTTGGTGAAGATTTATCACATGTATTAGGATATGTCGGTATCGATAATCAAGGACTATCGGGTTTAGAGTTACAGTATGATAAATATTTAACAGGTGAATCTGGCGCTATTAAATATTTTTCAGATGCTAAAGGTAATCAGTTGAATATGTCAGAAGTTTATATAGAACCTCAAGATGGAATGAACTTACAGCTTACAATTGATTATCATATCCAACAATCTATTGAAAGAGAACTGGATAATGTGGTAGATATGTTTAAACCTGACATGGCTTTAGCTGTTGTAATTGATCCTAATAATGGCGAAATTTTAGGAATGAGTAGTAGACCAAATTATGATCCTAATAAATATCAAAAATATAGTATGAATGTTTTATCCAGGAATTTACCAATATGGGCTAGTTATGAACCGGGTTCCACTTTCAAGATTATTACAACTGCGGCTACTGTGGAGGAGAAGCTAATTGATTTAGACAAAGATACTTTTGATGACAGTGGTTCTGTACAAGTTGAAAATGCTCGAATTAAATGTTGGAAAGCAGGAGGACATGGACATCAAACCTTCCTACAAGTATTAGAAAACTCTTGTAATCTGGTGTTTTAACAAGAGATACTTTTTTATATAGATATTGATAAAATAAATTAAATAAAATATAAACGTAAATCGTTGTTTTTTTTTGGAAAAAACTTAGCAAATAGTTGACATGGGGGGGGGGTATATTTTATAATAAAAATAAATTAATTAAACACACAAAATAAAATTGGAATTTATATATTGAGATAGTAAAAAAATTAATTTTAGACAATAAAATGTTTAAAAAATAAGAAAATAGTCAAAAAAAAGAATCTCAACTATATAATGTAATATGAGCTGTGTTTTGAAAGGAGTGTAAACAAATAAAAAATTCAAGCCCAATTATAAGAATGAAAGGAGTAGAAGTATGGAAAAGAAAACTAAACGTAAGGCAATAATTGGAGTGATAGTAGGTATAATCCTATTAGCTATCATAATATTATTGTTGTTAAAAGGTTGTCAATCAAAAGAATATGAGGTAACTTTTGATGCTAATGGGGGTAATGTTGTTGAATCAATTCACGTAAAAGAAAACGGTCAAATTAAAAAACCAACTGATCCAACAAGAGAAGGATATGAATTTATTGGCTGGTATTATAATGGTAAGTTATTTGATTTTAGTAAGAAAATAACTAAAGATATGAAATTAGAAGCTAGATGGTCAAAAGCTCTTCAGGATATTTCTATCGCTAATATGACTTTAAAAGTAGGTCAGTCTGATACTATCAAAGTAAGTTTAGAACCGAGTGATGTTACAGTTGAACTTGTATATTCATCAAGTGATAGTAGTATTGTAAGCATTGATCAAAACGGAAAAGTAACAGCTAAGAAAGCCGGAAAGGTTACGATTACTGTTAAGACCAAAGATGGAAAACATCAAGCAAGTTGTGAAATTACTGTTGAAGAGGAAAAAGAAGAAGAAGCAAATGATACAACAGCATCAAATAAACCATCAAGCAATAAAAATTCATCATCAAATAAACCAAGTAGTCAACAACCAAGTAATCCACAACCAAGTAATCCACAACCAGTACAAGATAGTTATAGTATAGTAATTGTTAAAAGAATTACGAAACTTGGCACAAACTTCCAGAATAAATTAGGAGTTGTTAATAAAAATGGGTCAGCATTTTATGATTACACAGATATAGTTATAAATGGTAATTATTTCGGCCCTGGTGAAGTTATGGATAGTAGTATAGCACCATCTTATGTAACTATTATGAGAGGTGGAACAGTACTTGGTACTGCGACAGTAATTTGGACTGAAGAAACAGTATAAAAAAAGGAGGAAAAATATGAAAAAATATGGAAAATTTTTAATGTTTGCTGTAGTGACATTCTTTGCAACAACTCTAGTTGCTTTTGCTAAAGAAAAAGTTACTTTAACAGAACTATTAGAAGAAGTAGACAAATATGATTCAAGCGCTCGAGATGTATATATCGTGGGTGATTATGCTTTTACAACAAATCACACATTAAAATCAGAAGATGTTATGTTAGCATCTAGATCTATTCAAGTTGTTGATAAAACAGGTAGAACAGACGCTGATCCTGTATTCCAAGAAATGGTTGTACAGCATCTTACAAGAACAAAAGGTAGTGGGGGATTTAGCCCTTGGTCAATTGTTCAACCTAAGGTAGGTAATGAAGATAAAAAATTTGCTGATTTAAATCAAGAAGTAAGTGTACATTATATTAATTATAATTTAGTAAATGATATAACAGCTGATGTAGAGGATCAACTTCAAAAGGATAAAGAACAGTTAAATAGTGAAGCTGCAGATTATGGATTTAACAGTATTAGCTATGAAAATCATACATTAACTTTTGATATTAATGATTTAAATAGGCTATTAAAAGATTATAAAGATAGCGGTATTATTGCTATGTTTAAAGATATCGTTAGTGGTGATTATGGTTTTGAGTATATTGAATATACTGTAAATGGAGAATCAGTTAAAAAATATCCAAGAGACTTAACAGATGATGATACGGTAGCAGCTCTTGCTTTAGAAGTATTGCAATCTCTAGTGGGTGAAAGTGAAAAAGTTGACTTAACATATTTGGATGTAGCTGGTAAGAGCACAACAGCTACAGTATACTATAAAGACGAATATGGAACACATAGTGTAGAATATACATTACACTTTGTATATAATGTAGAAACTAAAGATAATGATTTAGAAAAAGCTGCTAGTGAATTAGCAAAACTTGTAAAAGACAAAGGAATTAAATCAGTTACTTATTCTAAAGAAAATCGTACAGCTATTTTTGATATTGGTGATTTAAGTGCTCAATTAAAGAGCTTCAAAGATGATGTTCTTCCATTATTCCAAAAATATGTTGTAGGAGCAACTAGTGCAGTATTCCATGTTAATGGACAAGAAGATATCAACATTGAAGAAATTGATCCTGAACAAGGAGCTTCATATGCCCTTCAACTATTATCACTTATGGTTGGAGAAGATGTAAGCAATACAAATGACTTAACACTTGAAAAAGTAGCAGGAAAAGTTGCTACGGCAGATGTAACATATACAATTAATGGAGAAGAAATTCCAGTTACTTATACTGTAAAGTTTGTATATAGTGTAGAAACAAAAGATGAAGATTTAGAAAAGGCTGCTCATGATTTAGAAAATCTTGTAAAAGACAAAGGAATTAAATCAGTTACTTATTCTAAAGAAAATCGTACAGCTATTTTTGATATTGGTGATTTAAGTGCTCAATTAAAGAGCTTCAAAGATGATGTTCTTCCATTATTCCAAAAATATGTTGTAGGAGCAACTAGTGCAGTATTCCATGTTAATGGACAAGAAGATATCAACATTGAAGAAATTGATCCTGAACAAGGAGCTTCATATGCCCTTCAACTATTATCACTTATGGTTGGAGAAGATGTAAGCAATACAAATGACTTAACACTTGAAAAAGTAGCAGGAAAAGTTGCTACGGCAGATGTAACATATACAATTAATGGAGAAGAAATTCCAGTTACTTATACTGTAAAGTTTGTATATAGTGTAGAAACAAAAGATGAAGATTTAGAAAAAGCTGCTGGTGAATTAGAAAATCTTGTAAAAAGTAAAGGAATTAAGTCAGTTACTTATTCTAAAGAAGATCATACAGTAACTTTTGCAGTAGAAAATAAAGATGCCCTATTAAAGGATTTTAAAGATGATGTTATTCCATTATTCCAAAAATATGTTGTAGGAGCAACTAGTGCAGTATTCCATGTTGATGGAAAAGAAGATATCAACATTAAAGAAATTGATCCTGAACAAGGAGTTTCATATGCACTTCAATTATTATCACTTATGGTTGGAGAAGATGTAAGCAATACAAATGACTTAACACTTGAAAAAGTAATAGGACAAATTGCTACAGCGGACGTAACATATACAATTGATGGAAAAGCTACTCCAGTTACTTATACCGTAAAATTTATTGGTTAAATTTCTCTAGAATGCGAGTTTGTAAACATTAATATAAAAGAAATAATTGGTAGTTAAAGGCTCGTTTCCAAAAATGAAACGAGCTTTTTAACCATTATTTAACATTATACATAAAACAAGGGGGGCATAATATGAAACCTAGTAAATATAATAATAAAAAAAATTATATAATTGCTTTAATTGTTATAATTATAATTACTATATTGTGTTTAGTATCTTGTGGCCGTAGGAATTATCAAGTTACGCTTTATGTGGATGGAGAAAAATTTCAATCTACTACAGTTTCAAAAAATACTAAAATACAATTACCTCCAGATCCTAAAAAAGAAGGATATACTTTTTTAGGATGGTATATAAATGATAAAAAATTTGACGATGACACATTAATTACTAAAGATCTTAAACTAAAGGCAAAATTTGTTAAAAATACATATCAAATCACCTTTGATGATGGCATGGGTGGTATTACAAACGTAAATGTAAAATATAAGGAACAAGTTAATGCTCCTGCTGATCCAACACGAGAAAATTATATTTTTAGTGGTTGGTATTTAGGTAATGAAAAATTTGATTTTAATAGTAAGATTTCGTCTAATGTTAAATTAACAGCCAGATGGACAAGAATAGTTGCTAATTATCGTGTGGAACATTATTTAATGAATAAAGATGGTAATTATAATGCTAGCGCTGATGAGGTAGAAATATTAAGTGGTCAAGCTGGAAGTTATGCGAAGGCTCAAACTAAAAATTATAGAGGTTATACCACACCTAATGAACAAAAAGTAATTATTAATAGTAATGGTAATACTGTTATTAAATATTATTATGTTATTAATCAATATACCTTAACTGTTGTTGGGGATAATGGTATTGAAAAAACTTTTGGTTCAGGTTCTTACTTTTATAATGATGAAGTAAATGTTTCTTATTTACTAAAGGCAGGTTACTCATTCGCTAATTATAGTGAATATGTTTCTAACGATATATATACAATGCCAGATAGCGATGTAACCATTAAAGTTAATAGTATAGCTAATGATGATACCAAATATTTAGTAGAGCATTATAAGATGAGTGTTGATGGTGATAGTTATTTAGATCCTATTGTAGAAGAGCAAATGGGAACTACAGATACTCTCATAACACCGTTAGTAAAAGAATTTGTAGGATTTACCTCTCCAGAAAGCGAAACTGTCAGCATAAATGGAGATGGTTCAACTGTTGTCAAATATTATTATCAAAGAAATAAGTACGCTTTAAAATTAGAAGCTGATAAAGGTATTGCTTCAGTCGAAGGTTCTGGTGATTATTATTTTGAAGCAGAAGTAAATGTAAAAGCCAATGTTAAGAATGGATATACATTTGATCATTGGTCAAATAATCAAACTGATGATGAATATGTTCATATCATGGGAGCAAAAAATGAAACGGTAAAAGCTTTTACTAGTGTAAATACTTATACAATAACTTATAATTTAAATGGTGGGACTTTAGATAATAAAATAGAGAAATATACGGTTGAATCAGCTGATTTTGATTTAGGGTCTCCTAGTAAAGTTGGTTATACTTTTACTGGATGGTTAGTAAATAATCAACCATCTAATGGTACAATAAAACAAGGCACATATGGTGCTTTAAATGTCGAAGCCACTTTTAAGCCTAACGAAGATACTAAATACACTATAGAATATTATTTTATGGATGTTACTGGGGAAAAATATGTACAGGATGAGGATCTTACTGAAATAAAAACCGGTACAACAGCCCAACCAATTAATTATAATCCAAAAGTAATATCTGGTTTTTATACGCCTATTTTGAAAGATAAGAATGATAAGGAAGTAGCTATAACTGATTTAATAATAGAACCAGATGGATCTACTAAATTAAAATATTATTATCCAAGACAGAAATTAACATTAAATATTTTATTTGAAAATATACTAGATCCTGCTGATTTGGAAGGAATTGATCAAATTAGTGAAGGTGGAAGTTATTATTATGAACAAAAAGTTACTATAAATGTAGTAGTCAAAGACGGATTTGATTTTGTAAAGTGGTCAAATAATGAAGAAACTAATACCATTACTTACACTATGACTGCTGATGAAAATCAAACTTTAATAGCTCAAATAAAACGCCATTCTTATACTGTCTCTTTTAACAGCAAAGGCGGTTCAAAAGTAAAAGATAAGTCGGTTTTATTTGATAAGTTAATTGATGAACCAAATGAGCCAACTAGAACAGGGCATAATTTTGATGCTTGGTATTACAAAGATAATGACAATAATGAAATTAAATGGAATTTTGCTGAAAATAGAATGCCAGCGGCTGATATTACTTTGTATGCTAAATGGATTATTCATAAAAATACTGTAACATTCGATGCTAATGGTGGTTTGTTTGAAAATAATGAAGATCAATACGATATCGCTGGTCAAGAAGTTGGATCACTTATCAGTCCAATCGAAACACCAACTAAAAGAGGATATACTTTTGATGCTTGGTATTACAAAGATAATGAAAACAAAGAAACAAAGTGGAATTTTGAAGAAAATAAAATGCCAGATGGTTCTTTACATTTGTATGCAAAATGGAAAGCTAATACATATACCGTAAAATATAATGGCGGAAGTAAAACATCTGGAGATATGGATGTTACAACTTGTACATATGATAAACCATGTAAGTTGGCTGATAATAAGTTTGAAAGGAAATATAAAGTAACTTATAATGATAATGATAAAACAGGTAATAGTAGTGAGCAAACAGTAGAATATGAATTCAAGGATTGGGAATATAATGGCCAAAACTTTACTGATGGATATTCTGTTACTAATTTAATAGATCAAGGTACTGTCGAGCTTACAGCAACTTGGCAAGTAAAAGAAGAAACAGCTGCTTTGAAAGAAGTCAGTAGAGAAGGTTATACTTTTGCTGGATGGTATGATGAAAGTGGTGAAGTAGAAAGTTTAGTAGACAGTTTAAATGATATTTCTCAAGAACTTAACCTAACAGCTCATTGGACACCAGTTAAATATACGATAATATATAATGCCAATGGTGGTGAAGGTGCACCATATAGTAATACATATACTTATGATGACGTAAAGGAATTAGAGGAGAATAAATTTACTAAAGTTGGTTATCACTTTAAAGGATGGTCTAAATCTGCCACTTCTAATGAAATAATTACTAAGAATAAAAACTATTATAATAATACTGGAGAAATAACGGTTTATGCTGTTTGGGAAGCTAATACATATACCATAAAATATAATGGTGGAAATAAAACATCAGGTAGTATGGATGTTACAACTTGTACATATGATAAACCATGTAAGTTAGCTGATAATAAGTTTGAAAGGAAATATAAAGTAACTTATAATGATAATGATAAAACAGGTAATAGTAGTGAGCAAACAGTAGAATATGAATTCAAGGATTGGGAATATAATGGCCAAAACTTTACTGATGGATATTCTGTTACTAATTTAATAGATCAAGGTACTGTCGAGCTTACAGCAACTTGGCAAGTAAAAGAAGAAACAGCTGCTTTGAAAGAAGTCAGTAGAGAAGGTTATACTTTTGCTGGATGGTATGATGAAAGTGGTGAAGTAGAAAGTTTAGTAGACAGTTTAAATGATATTTCTCAAGAACTTAACCTAACAGCTCATTGGACACCAATTAAATATACGATAATATATAATGCCAATGGTGGCGAAGGTGCACCATATAGTAATACATATATTTATGATGACGTAAAGGAATTAGAGGAGAATAAATTTACTAAAGTTGGTTATACATTCCAAGGATGGAGTAAGGAACAACATGAAGAAGCAGTTGAAAAATGTACAGATTGTATAACAGATGCCAATAATTTAACCAACGAAAATGGCGGCACTATTAACTTGTATGCTGTATGGGAAGCTAATACATATACTATAAAATATAATGGTGGAAATAAAACATCAGGTAGTATGGATGTTACAACTTGTACATATGATAAACCATGTAAGTTAGCTGATAATAAGTTTGAAAGGAAATATAAAGTAACTTATAATGATAATGATAAAACAGGTAATAGTAGTGAGCAAACAGTAGAATATGAATTCAAGGATTGGGAATATAATGGCCAAAACTTTACTGATGGATATTCTGTTACTAATTTAATAGATCAAGGTACTGTCGAGCTTACAGCAACTTGGCAAATAAAAGAAGAAACTACAGCTTTGAAAGAAGTAAGTAGAGAAGGTTATACTTTTGCTGGATGGTATGATGAAAGTAGACAAATAGAAAGTTTAAATGATATTTCTCAAGAACTTAACCTAACAGCTCATTGGACACCAATTAAATATTATGTAGTATTTGATGGTAATGGTGGTAAAGATAAAAATGGCAATGGGACAATCACTATGGAAGTAGAATTTGATGGTGAAAATAAAACTTTGAGTAACGAAGCATTTACTAAAGCCTACAATTTGATTTACGATTTTAATAATGGTCAAGAAAATTTTGTACAACCAGCACCAATTGAATTTAAGAAATGGCTGTTTAATGGTGAAGAATATGATGCTAACGTTAATTTAGGTAACTTAACTATTACTGCTGGAGAAACGTTCACCCTAACAGCACAGTGGGGCGATAATCCAACAGTTACTATAGACGAAGAAAATCCAACAAATACTAATTCACCAGCTTATTATAAATACGTGTTTACTAACTGGACTGATGGTGAAAAAGATTATCAAAAAAATGATTCGATTACTTTAACTAAAGATATTACTTTAACAGCCATGTATAATAATATACAAGTTATTCCTGATGAATATTTTAAAGCTAAAATGACTAATACTAGAGATGATGTAACCTTAACTACTGATTCACCGGATAATAATTATAAATATAAATACACAGTTGATATGAAAAAAGTTAACAATTCTATCATAAATGAAGTGGATAGTTCTAAAATAAAAAGTATTTTAGATAATGATGATGTCAAAGTTAATAGTGTCATACTAGAAACAAACGATAAAAATACTTTTACAATAGATAATAGTGCTAATGTAGATAATCAAGTTGTAGAATTTATAAAGTCAGTTACTAAGGCGGATGATGTTTCGGGTAAAAATTTAAGTTCATTATATGAGAAATATATAAACATAACTATTAATTTTGATCCAACTACAGTAACTACTACAGATAATACAACAAGTACTACATATAGGCTACATTATATTAGTGACTATGTCATTACTCAAAGTATGTTGGATAGTATGGCTGATACTGGGATAGTACCTATCAATAATTCGGGTAAAAAGCATTATAAGATAAAAAGAAACGGTCACGAAATAAGAGGTACTTATGATAGTGGCGATGCAGATGTTGCCGTAGCTTGTGTATTTAGTAATGAAGCTTGCTTTTTTGGCAAAAAACCTCCTAATGGATCTGGAGGAACAGGTATGAAAGAAAGTTTAACTACTTATTTTGGAAAAAATCCGCAGATCGAGAAGATAGATATTTTGAAAGATAATGCTGATATGACTTATGTAGCTTCGGTAGATTCTTCGGTTACAAGCATGGGTTCAGGAGAACTAGTAACATTTGCAGGTAATGTATTGTATTCAATGGGTATTGTTTCAAGAAAGCCTACAGGTAACTTCTTGGGTGATGTTGCCTTAATAGTATCTATTAAAACCAATACAACGGCAGGAAAAACGGTAAAAATTGCAGTTCAGCTAAAGAGTGATTATGCTTTTGCTGATGGAGTAGATAATATTTTCAATATCAAAATATTATCACCTAGCGAGTATTTAACCTATGATGGTATAGAGCCAGGTGTTACGGGCTAGTAATTACATACTTGAAATGTTTATATAATTAAAAATAAGGATAATAATATAAATTAGTTATTAACAGCAAATAGTTACAAAAAGGATAAAGTTTCTATTTGCTGTTAATTTTTTTATTCAATATTTTTTGTAGTATAT
This sequence comes from uncultured Bacilli bacterium, assembly GCA_947632325.1. Lineage (GTDB taxonomy): Bacteria > Bacillota_I > Bacilli_A > RF39 > UBA660 > CANPXY01. The sequence continues at coordinate 26,848 of CANROU010000007.1, read as the reverse complement.
AATTTTGTCAATTATTTTAAGTTCTTTTTTATATTACTCTTTAATATGGTTAATTAAGGAGGTAAGTTTTGATATCTATTAATGAGCCAATATATACTAATGTTAAAAAATTACCTAAAGATTATCAAATATTGAATTTAAGGATTCTTTTAAATAAAGAATTATATGAAGATAATATTATACCATTTGACGTTTTTGATAGTATGCAAAAGATGTTATTAGAGAAGATGAATAAAATCGTTATAGGCCGTAAACAAGATTAATTAATTGGAGGAGGAAAATAGATGGATATTCTTAAAGCTAGACAACAATTATTAACGGGTCAAACTATTTATGATATGACTTTAAAAGTAGCTGATTATGGCCGTGTATCAACTGATAAAGATGATCAGTTAAATTCCTTAGATAACCAAATAAACTATTTTAATGATTTAATTTCAAATGTTAAAAATTGGACTCATATTAAAAGCTATATAGATGAAGGTATCTCTGGAACTCAAGTTAATAAACGGGAACAATTTTTAGAAATGATTGAAGATGCTCGAAGTGGTAAAATTGATTTGATACTTACTAAAGAGGTTTCTCGTTTTGCCCGTAATACTGTTGATAGTATTGAATATACCCAATTACTTTTGCAATATGGTGTGGCAGTATTTTTTGTTTCAGATAATATTAATACTATTTTCCCAGACAGTGAGTTTAGGTTAACATTAATGGCTTCTATGGCTCAAGATGAGGTACGTAAATTATCAGAAAGAGTTAAATTTGGTATACGAAGGAGTATTAAAGATGGAAAATTAGGTGGTAGTTCATTATTGGGTTATGATAAAAAAGAAGGGAGACTGATAATTAACAAACATGAAGCACCTATTGTTAAAATGCTTTTTAATTTTTATGCTACAGGAGACTATGGTTTTACTAAAATTGCTCATAAATTAGCAGAACATGGTTATTACACGAAAAAAGGTAAAATATTTAGTAATACAACTTTAAAAAAAATGTTAACAAATTATAGATACAAGGGATATTATACAGCCAATTTAAGTACCGTGGAAGATTATAAAACGCATAAAAAGAAAATAAATCCTCCTGAAGAATGGATTATTTATAAAGACAGTAAAGGTCATGTTCCCGCTATTGTATCTGAAGAATTATGGAATAGGGCTAATGATATTTATAATGAAAGAAATAATAAATGGAATAAAAATGCTTTAAACAAAGAAAATTATTTAATCAAAAGAAATTATACTTCTAAGATATTTTGTAAAGAACATAATACTACATTTATAAGATATGCCTCATGTAAAAGAAAAGAAAATCCAGTGTGGCAGTGTAACGAATATTTAAGACATGGTATTAAAGGTTGTAGGACACCTATACTGTATGAAAAAGATCTAGATGAAATATTTGTTAGAATTATCGATAAGTTATTTACTAATAAAGAAATATTGTATAACAATATTATTAATTCTTATCAAAAAATAATAGCTGAAAGTAGAATCATAGATTTATCAACAATAGAAGATAAATTAACAGAACAAAGATATTTAAAAGATAAACTTGTAGATATGCGATTAAGAGGTTTGATTGATGATGATACATATATAATGAAAAGGGAAAAAATAGAAAAGGAGATAAGTACATTAAGTAATTCTTTAAAAGATTTACAAAGACAAATAAATTCTACAACATATAATGATAATATTATTGAAGATATAAAAGCCAAACTAAAAAATAAAATGAGTATTAGAAATAATATTGGTAAATACTTTAATATTTTTATAGATAAAGTTTTAATTAGTAAGATTAATGAGGATAGAAAACATATAAAATTAGATATAATATTTAATTTTGATCATCCTTCCCAAACAATAGAGATTGATTTACATAATCACCATATAATATCATAATTAGTGTAATTTTTTATAAATAAAGTATCTCTTGCTTACCATAAATAAACCCAGGGTTTGTTAAAATGGGACAATTATTAGGAAAAGAAAAATTATTTTCTTATTTAGATTTATTTGGTTTTGGTTCTAAAACGGGAATTGATTTAAATGGGGAAGGCGAAGGAATTATTTTTTCCCTTGATCAGGTAGGACCAGTGGAATTAGCTACAACTGCTTTTGGACAGGGCGTATCTGTAACTCCTATTCAACAAGTTGCCGCTGTATCAGCAGTATTAAATGGTGGTAAATTATATCAACCATATGTTGTTAAAAATATTTTAGAGCCACAAACTAATACTATAATTGAAAGTAAAGATAAAAAATTGCTTAGAAATACCATTAGTGAGGAAACTTCGGCTATTATGCGTAGAGCATTGGAAAGTGTAGTAGCTAAAGGTGGAGGTAAAGCCGCATATATTGATGGTTATCGTATTGGTGGTAAAACCGGAACAGCTCAAAAAGTTCAGGATGGCCATTATTTAGTAAATAATTATATTATGTCTTTTGTTGGTATTGTACCATCTAATAATCCGCAAGCTATTTTATATATTGCTATTGATAATCCCAAAAATACAGCTATGTTATCTAGTTATACTACTACCCCTGTAGCTAGAAGAATCTTATTAGATATCATTGACGCTTTAGAAATTCCTAAACAAGAAGGGGCTATTGAAAAAGATTACAGCTGGAATGATGATGTTTATTATGAAGTTCCAAATGTTATATCCAAAAATGTTAAAGAGGCGACGGAATTATTATCTACTAATTTTAAAGTAGAGTACTCTGGTGAAGGCGATAAAGTGATTGAGCAATCACCAAAAGCCAAAACAAGAATTGCCGGTGGTTCGACTGTTCGCCTGTTATTAGGTAGTTAGCTGTCAACTTTTGTCTATTAACTTGCTTTTTCGCATATCTTCATAGGTTTTATGATATAATGTTAAAAGTGAAATGGAGTGAAAAAACATGCTATTATTAACCAAAGTAATATTTGCTGTGATGATTGGCTTTTTATCTTCAGCATTCTTAGGATTAATTTTGATTCCTTTGTTGCGTAGATTACACGTAGGTCAAAGAATCAGCATTTTTGTTGGCGAAAGTCATCAAAAAAAAGAGGGAACTCCTACAATGGGCGGTTTAATATTTATTATACCAACATTGTTAGCGACGATTGCCTTGTTAATTACCAAAAAATTAACCTTAACAGAAGATTTATTGATTGTTTTAATGGTATTCATCGGTTATGCTATTATCGGTTTTTTGGATGATTTTTTAAGTATTAAGAAACATGATAATGAAGGATTGACCACATATCAAAAATTATTTGCTCAAGTTTTAATTGCTCTATTATTTTTCTATTTATATATAAAAAATGGAGGACAAACTTCATGGGTCGTTGGAACTTTAGGCATTAATATTGAAATGGGTTGGTTTTATGGAGTGTTCATTTTATTTTTGCTCGTTGGTTCTTCTAATGCTGTTAATTTAACTGATGGTTTAGATGGCTTAGCTGGAGGACTTAGTGCGATTGCCTTTGTAGCTTTTAGTTTAATTTCTTTGATGGTTGGTTTTGAAGACATGGGTATTTTTACTTTTATTTTAGTAGGATCACTATTGGGCTTTTTAGTGTTTAATGCTTATCCGGCTAAAATATTTATGGGAGATACTGGTAGTTTAGCATTAGGAGCAGTCATGGCCTCTATTGCGATATTGACTCATCGTGAATTAACCTTAGTAGTAGTCGCAGGAGTATTTGTGGTAGAAACTTTAAGTGTCATTTTGCAAGTTGCTTGGCTCTATATATTTAAAAGAAAATTATTTTTAATGACGCCTTTGCATCATCATTTTGAAAAATTAGGATGGAAAGAACCAGATATAGTTAAATTATTTTGGGTAATTGGGTTATTATTAGCTATGGCTGGTATATTATTTGGAGTCTGGTTATAAAATAAAATAGATAGGTGATATAATGAAAAAGAAATTTGATGTTGTTCTTTTTGTCGCCGTAATAATTTTAATAATATTTGGACTTGTAATGATTTATTCGGCTTCTAGTATCTGGGCTGAATATAAATTTAATGATAGCTTTCATTATGTTAAACAACAATCATTATTTATCATAATAGGACTCGCTTTATTATTTATAATAGCAAAAATAGATTATAAGAAATATTATCAAAGGGCAAACATTATTTTATTAGTTTGTCTTTTACTTTTAATTTTAGTTTTAATACCTGGAATAGGTAGTGTTCGCAATGGTAGCCGTAGTTGGTTTGGTATAGGACCCTTTGGTATTCAACCTAGTGAATTTGCTAAATTAGGTTTAATTATTTTTGCTAGTAAATATTTAAGTAGTAGTAATCGTTTTATTAAAAATATTAAAAAAGGTGTTTTACCGATATTATTCGTGACTTTACTTTTCTTTGGTTTAATAATGTTGCAACCTGATTTAGGAACGGGTATTGTGTTAGTGGCCAGTATTATTGCTATGTTATTTATTGCTGGAGTGAATATGAAATTTTTCTATGCAAGTGGTATCGTTGGTTTATTAGGGGTAGTAGTATTAATTTTAATAGCGCCATATCGTATGGATCGTATTACTTCTTTTATTAATCCTTGGAAAGATCCCTTAGGTACAGGATTTCAAATCATTCAATCTCTTTATGCAATAGGTCCTGGAGGTATTTTAGGGATGGGATTTTTACATTCTAGGCAAAAACAATTCTATTTGCCAGAGCCTCAAACAGATTTTATTTTTTCTATTATCAGTGAAGAATTTGGTATATTAGGAGTAATAATCGTAAGCACTTTATTTATTATAGTATTATATAGAGGCATTAAAATTGCTTTGAACGCTAAAAATCTATTTGCCAAATACTTGGCCTTTGGGATGGTTTTTCAAATTTTATTTCAGACCGTTATGAATTTAATGGTAGTTGTGGGATTAATACCTGTAACAGGGGTAACTTTACCTTTCTTAAGTTATGGAGGTTCTTCTTTACTTGTAAGTATGGCCAGTATTGGAATAATTTTAAATATTTCTAGAAATAATTAAAATATAGTTGACGCAAAAACATATGTTTGATATATTTTAGCTATAAACGAAATAAGGGGGACTTTATATGAATAATGTTATACTAACTGAACAAGTAAAAATAGAAAATATGATTTATGAAATACGAGGAAAGCAAGTCATGCTAGACTCTGATTTAGCAAAACTCTATAGGGTAGAAACTAAAAGAATTAATGAAGCGGTAAGAAGAAATCATGAAAAATTTCCAGAAAGATTTTGTTTTAAATTAAGTAAAAATGAATATCTTGATATTCTAAGGTCGCATTTTGCGACCTTAGAATTAAAACCTGGTCAATATTCAAAATACTTGCCTCGTGTATTTACAGAACAAGGTGTAGCGATGCTTGCCACTATTTTAAAATCTGATGTTGCAACCCAAGTTAGTATTGCTATCATGGATGCTTTTGTGATAATGCGTAAATATATTTCTAATGAATTAATTGAGCAAAAATATATTAATAATTTAGTTATAAAGCATGATGAAGATATCAAATTGTTACAAGCATCTTTTAACAAATTTGAAGAAAAGAAAAAAGATAATGAAATTTATTTTAATGGACAAATTTATGATGCTTATTCCAAAATAGATGATATTTTAAAAGAAGCAAATAATAACATAATTATTATTGATAACTACGCCGATAAAATGGTTTTGGATATGATAAGAAACTTAAAAGTTGAAGTAACTATAATATGTAAAAATAATGGTTTATTAAAAGAAATAGATGTAAATAAATATCAAAAACAATATAATAATTTAAAAGTAGTTTATAATAATGATTTTCATGATCGCTACATTATATTAGATCAAAAAGAAATTTATCATTGTGGAGCATCTCTTAATTATGCAGGTAGCAAAACTTTTTCTATTAATAAATTAGAAGATGAAATAGTAAAGAACAATTTAATAAAATGCGTACTTGCTATTACAGAATAATAATCAGTTATTTTGTAAGTGTAACCCATCAAAAATCAGTTATGTTTGCAATGCTTAGGGAGTAACTTTACCATTTTTGTCTTATGGTTGATCTTCTATCTTCTCTTTTAGTTTCTATGGTTAGTATTGGAACTATTTTAAATATTTCTAAGAGTAGTTAAAGGTATTTGAATAATTTTCTATAAATGTCCTTCTTGCTGAACTAAAAAAATTTTAATTTGAGTTTCATTGAATTTCAAGTTTAGGATAATATGCTTGTGTTAATCAATTAGCTATAACGTATAAAAAAGAAAGCTAATTAATGGCTTTCTTTTTATACGTCTATTTTTTCTATGGCTTCTTTAATAATATCAATAGAATGTTGTAATTTATTTTCTTCTTCACTAGTTAAATTTATAAAAATTCTTTTTTTAACACCTTGTTGATTGATAATTGTTGGTCCACCAACAAAACATTTATTAGCTTCATCATAAGAAGAAACAGCTAAAATAGTGTTTTCATCGCCTAGAATAGCATTAGTAATCTCTACTAAACTCATACCTATACCATAAGAGGTATTGCCTTTTTTTTCAATAATTTCATAAGCTGCATCACGAACTTTACAATGTAGCTGTTCTTGTTCCTCAACGGTTAAATATTTATTAATATTTTCCAGACCTACTAAAGCGATAGACCACGGAATAAATTCGCTATCACCATGTTCTCCCATGACATAGGCATGGATGCTTTTAGGGTTTAGTTTCAACTTATCACCTATTAAATATCGTAGGCGAGCTGTATCAAGAATAGTACCTGTTCCCAAAACTTGATTAGTAGGTAAATTAGAATATTTCCAAGTACAATAAGTCATAACATCTACAGGATTAGTAGCAATCAAAAAGATACCATTAAATCCTGATTGCATAACTTGTTCCACAATGGATTTAAATATAGCGCTATTTTTATAAATTAAGTCCATTCTAGTTTCCCCTGGCTCTTGACTAGCACCTGCAGCAATAACCACTATTTTGGCATCATTACAATCTTGATATGAACCTTGATGAATATTTACTTTAGAAGGAGCAAAAGGTAGAGTATGATTCAAATCCATTGCTTCTCCTTCAGCTTTTTTAATATTACTATCGATTAATACTAATTCATGGACCATGCTTCTTTGATTAAGTAATGCATAAGCATAACTCATTCCTACATTACCACAGCCAACAATAACGACTTTATTTTTCATTTTAACATCTCCTCATACAATAATTTTGTAAAAAATTATATATCTGTTCTTTTTACAAAACAATTTTCTTTCCATTCTATTTTTAGTATAACAAAAATTAAAAAAATTAGATATAAAATTTATTTGGGTTTACAATTACTTAAATAAAGTTTATAATAAAATTGTATAGTAGTGGAGGGTAAATATGAAAAAAACAAAAGTGAGTGAAGAAGTAGCAGTTAAAAATAGAATCATATATAGTATACTAATTATTATCGTTTCTCTTTGTGTAATCTTGGGTGTTAGTTATGCTATATTTCGGTATCAAAAATTAGGAACTAAAAACAATGATGTAACAACTGGAACTTTAATATTGGAATTAGACGATCAACAAGGCACGACTATATCAATAGGTGATGCGATGCCAACTGCTGATAGTAAAGGTAAAACTTCAACTCCGTATACTTTTACTTTAAGAAATACTGGAACTTTAAATAGTAAATATCGTGTTAAATTAGTAGTAGATAATGAGGCGATTGCTAAAGATAAATGTGGATCAAATTTACTAGATGCTGCAAACATCAAATTAGTCTTAACTAAAAATAATGCTATGCAAACAGTAACTACTTATAATGCTTTGACTGATAGTGTTATTGATACAGGTGTCATTAATAGTGGTGCTCATAATGATTATCAATTACGTATGTGGATTGATTCAACTATAACAAATCCAGCCTTAGTAAATGGTAAACATTTTCATGTAAAAGTAGTAGTAGATGCCATTCAAGATAAGTATATGGATTTTAGTGATATGTAAGAAGGATAACCTTCTTTTTTTCTTTTCAAATCATATAATTATGATATAATTAAATTAGGATGTGATAACATGAAAGTTATTATAACAGCAGGTGGTACCGGCGGACATATTTATCCAGCTTTAGCTATTATTAAAAAAATTAAGCAAATGGAACCTAATAGTGAGTTTTTATATATTGGTACTAAAGATAGGATGGAAGCTACATTAATACCTAATGAGAATATACCTTATGTTGGTTTAGAAATGAAGGGACTTAATAGAAAGCAAATTTGGAAAAATATACAAGTTTTGTCTTGTTTTACTACAGCTATTAAAGAATCCAAAAAAATTATAAAAAAATTTAATCCTGACGTAGTTCTTGGTATTGGTGGCTATGTAACTGTTCCGGTTATTTATGCTGCTAAAAAATTGGGTTATAAAATTTTTATTCATGAACAAAATTGTATTCCTGGACTATCTAATAAATTATTAGCTCATTATGCAAACAGAATAGGTGTGTCACTTGAAGCATCTATGGCCTATTTTCCCAAAAAGAAAACTAAATTTACTGGCAATCCCCGTGGTGAAGAGGTTATGCAAGCTATTAGTATAGATAAAAGAACATATGGACTAAATCCTAAGAAAAAATTAGTATTGATTGTTATGGGGTCATTAGGCTCAATGACTATAAACGATAAAATGAAAGAAATACTTGTGCATTTTAAAAATAAACCTTATGAAGTCTTATTAATATCAGGAAAATCTTACTATGATTCATATCAACAAGAAGTTAAGATACCTAATAATGTGGTAGTAGTACCTTATGTTGATAAAATGTTGTCTTTATTAAAGAAAACAGATTTAATTGTTTCAAGAGCTGGAGCTTCAACTATAGCTGAAATTACTAGTTTGGGGATTCCATCTATTTTAGTTCCATCACCTTATGTAACTCATGATCATCAACGAAAAAATGCTCTAGCGTTAAAAGAAGCAGGGGCATCTATCATAATAGAAGAAGAATCATTTTCAGCCAATACCTTAATTAAAGAAATTGACGATATTTTAACGAATGAACAAAGATATGTTAATATGCATAAAAATGCTGAAAAATTAGGTGTAGTTGATAGTTCTGATCGTATTTATAGAGTAATAAAAGAAATGATTGAGGAAAAATAATATGGATAGTTTAGTAAAAATGTTAGAAGAAAATAACATTGGTAAATGGCTTACTAATGTTTCATTACGTAAATATACTACTTATCATGTGGGAGGTATCGCTAAATACATAGTATTTCCCAAAAATAGTGATAAATTGATTATATTATTGAAATATTTAAAGAACCAAAAAATAAAATATAAAATTTTAGGTAATGGTTCTAATACATTATTTAGTGATAAACCCTATGATGGGGTGATTATCAAATTAGATAATTTTAATAATTTAACTATCTATGGAACTAAAATGACAGTCGGTAGTGGTTATTCATTAATAAAGTTAGCAAAGGAAGCTGAAAAAAGGGGACTCGCTGGTTTAGAGTTTGCCTCTGGGATTCCTGGATCTATTGGTGGCGCTATTTATATGAATGCTGGAGCTTATAAAAGTGACATGGGTTATATTGTGACTAATGTTAAAGTTTTGACTCCTAATTTTAAAATTATTCAAATGACGAATACGGAATTACATTTCCATTATCGTTCATCTTTTTTTCAAAAAAATCCTGGATATATTTGTTTAGAAGCTACTCTTAAATTACAAAAGGGTAAGAAAGAATTTATTGAAAAGGTTAATAGAGAACGCAAACAAAGGAGAGTGGCTACTCAACCACTAGAGTATCCCAGTGCTGGAAGTGTTTTTCGTAATCCAGAAGGGATGTATGCTGGTGAATTGATTGAAAAATTAGGCTTAAAAGGTCTTTATAAAGGCGGAGCTCAAGTTAGTGAAAAACATGCTAATTTCATTATCAATAGACAACAAGCTACAAGTCAGGATATCAAAGATCTTATGGATTTTGTTCAGGAAGCTGTTTATGAAAAATATAAAATAAAATTGAAAATTGAACAAGAGTTAGTAAATTGGGAGTAAATATGGCAAAGAAATTATTAAAAAAAAGACGATTAAAATTAACTAGATTAATATTGTTATTAATAATTATAGCTTTAATTTTTATTACCATAAGTAGCTATCTTGATACCAACATCAAAAATATTTTAGTTTATAATAATACTTATTTAGATGAACAGACTATATTAGAATTAGCTGGTGTTGATGATTATCCTAGTTTTTATTGGACAAGCAGTAGTTCCATTAAAAGACGTTTGTTAGCTAGTCCTTACATAAAAGATGTAAAAATAAATAAAAAATTTTATCATGTTTTAGAAATAGATATTACTGAATATAAAATTTTATTTCAAAAAGAAAGTGATGGTAAAATTGTTTTAGAGAACAAAAAAGAATTATTAGCTGATGATATGATTTTAGAAGTTCCTCGTTTAATGAATTACATTCCGGATAATAAGTATAATCAGTTTATAAAAGGCATGATTGAGATGACTGATGATATTAGAAGTAAAGTTTCTGAAATTCAATATAGTCCCAATGAATTTGATAAAGACCGTTTTTTGCTTTATATGAGTGATGGCAATAGTGTTTATTTAACTTTAACTAAATTTGATATGATTAATCGTTATAGTGAGGTTCTACCTCAATTAGAAGGTAGAAAAGGAATTCTCTATTTGGATAGTGGTAATCATTTTGAAATTAGGGAATAAGAAAATGCTTGGCTATGTTTAAAAAATATTGTATAATGTTCTTATGATATGGAGCTGATAAATGTGAAAAGAGTTTATACTGGCATTGACGTTGGATCTGATAGTATTAAAATAGTTACGGCCGAAATGCTTCAAAAGCCCCATGTTTTAGGTGCTTGCTCGGTGCGGTCTATAGGTGTTAAAAAAGGTGTTATTCAAAACCCTAAGGAAGCAGCAAGTGCTATTAGATTAGCTGTTAAAGAAATGGAAGGCCGATTAGGAGTAAAAATCAATCAAGCTATAGTTAATGTGCCTAGCGATGATGTAGAATTTGCCGTTGTTGGGGGATCTACTGAAATTATAGATAATACGACTGTTCAAGGCCATGACATAACTAAAGTTTTACAAGATGCTTTGTTAGGTCAGGTTCCAGAAGATAGAGAATTGATTACTGTATATCCTATCAGTTTTACTTTAGATGATAAAGAAAACATTCAAGATCCTCGCAATTTAGAGGGTAGTCATCTTGATGTAAAAGCAGTAATGACTACAGTGCCGAAATCGACAGTTAAGACTATATTGGAAACTATGAAAATAGCTGGTATCCATGTTGCTGATTTAGCTTTTGGTGTTTGTGGAGATTATTGTATGGCAGAAAGTACGGCTTCTAATAAACAAGCTGGTGCCATTATTAATATCGGCTTTAGTAAAACAGATGTCTCTATTATTAATAAAGGGATAATGATTAAAAGTAAAACTTTAGAATTGGGTAGTCGCAATATTGATCATGATATAAAATATATTTATAAAGTGGATACTACTACAGCTAGGCGGTTAAAAGAAACTTTTGCCGTTGCCTCTTTCCAATATGCTGATTACAATGATGTAACTGAAATAACAGGAAAAGACACTACTAATTTAGTTATTAGACAAAGTGAAATTTCAGAAGTAATCGAGGCAAGATTAAAACAGATTCTAAAAATGGCAAAAAAAGAAATAAATAGCTTAACAAAAAGAGAAATTAGTTATATAATTATAACAGGTGGTATCAGCGAGTTGGCAGGTTTTCAATTTTTAATTGATGAATGCCTAGGAACAAAAGCTATGACACTTAATATGACAACAATGGGAGCAAGACATAATAAATACTCTAGTGTTCTAGGAATGATAAAATATTTTCATCAAAAATTAGAACTCAGGGGAAAGAAATATAGTATGTTTGAAGATAATCAAATTGAAGAATTGCAAGGACTCAAAAAAAAGACGAGTTTAGCAAGTGATAATATCATTAGTAGATGTTTTGGTCATTTTTTTGATAATTAAGGAGGATTAGGGTATGATAGGTGGATTAGAAATGGATCAGTTAGCCAAGATTAAAGTAATAGGTATTGGCGGTGGCGGTGGTAATGCTGTCAATCGTATGATAGAATCTGGCGTTAAAGGTGTAGAATTCATTGTAGCTAACACTGATTTACAGGTTTTAAATAATTCGAAAGCTGATGTAAAAATTCAAATAGGTGCGTCTTTAACTGACGGACTAGGAGCAGGTGCTAAACCAGAAATTGGTAAAGAAGCTGCTGTAGAAAGCAAAAAAGAAATAGAAGAAGCTCTTGCGGGAGCCGATATGGTTTTTGTTACTTGTGGTATGGGTGGCGGAACAGGAACAGGGGCTGCACCAGTTATTGCCGAGATAGCTCAAGCTTTAGGTGCATTGACTGTAGCCATTGTTACTAAACCATTCTCTTTCGAGGGAAAACAACGTATGAATAATGCCTTGGAGGGTTTAGAAGAACTAAAAAAACATGTTGATACATTAATTGTTATTCCTAATGATAGATTAAGAGAAATTATTGATAAAACCACCCCTATGTTGGAAGCATTTAAAGAAGTTGATAATGTTTTACGACGTGGTGTACAATCAATTTCGGATTTAATTGCTGTAGTTGGTTTAGTTAACCTTGATTTTGCTGATGTTAAAGCCGTTATGGAAAAATCTGGACATGCTATTATTGGAATTGGCATGGGCATGGGTGAAGATAGAGCCATTGAAGCCGCTAAACAAGCAGTATCTAGTCCGCTATTAGAAACTTCTATCTCAGGAGCAACAAACGCTATTGTCAATATTACAGGGGGAGTTAACCTTACTCTTTTTGAAGCCGAGCAAGCAGCTGAAGTTGTTAGGGCAGCAGCTAATACAGATATTAACACTATATTTGGTTCTGTAATCAATGAAAATTTAACGGATGAGGTTATTGTAACTGTTATTGCTACAGGCTTTGATGAAAAAGAAAAAACACCGCTCTATAATAATATTCAAAATACTAGACGTTCTTCTAAAGTTGATATACCAGTTTCATCTTCTACTGATAACGAAGATGGTGATGATGGTGATTTTGAATTACCACCATTCTTACGCGAAAGAAATTTTTAAGCACATTAGTGCTTTTTTTTCGACATTTTTAATCATTTTATCTTGTTATAGTATAGATGGTGATAAAAATGCGATTAAGTACTTTAACAAAAATAAATGATATTTTGCAAGCTAAAACTGATAATCATTATTATCGTAGTGAAAGTGAAGATTATAATAAAATAATTGATGTAAAAATACAAATAGATTTTTCTATAATGATAAAAAGAAGACATATTGAATTCGTGTTGTTATTGTTACAAAAATTAAAAAATGAAGTACAAGATTATAGCCTGTTTTTACAAAAAGAATCATATTCTATAGAAAGCTCTGGTACCAAATTAGTATATAGTCTGTTATTAGATGCTGCGGAAATTATGGATATATCTTTACAATACAATCAAATATTACAAATCATGCAATTTGGAGAACCATTTATCAATATGGAAAATGTTAAAATTTTATTTTCTAAAAAGGGAATTGTCGATTACAATAAAACGCACAAAAAATTAGTAGCATACATACTGGATCACTCAAGTTATTTTCAAAGTACTTATATTAATAATTGGCCTATTAACCTCGACTACCGTTTATATGTGCAAAATCAAATGAATTTATGTACTACTGATACAATTATAAATTATCTAAGACCAAAAGAAATAGAAATAAATTTCTTAAAACCTAAAATTACGATGGCAGAACTTAAAAATATTTTATTAGGTCTTTGTTATGAATTGTTTTCTGTCCATTTTACATGGGGAACTAAAAGAAGATTGCGTCCACTGGCTACATCTAGACGTTTCTATCAAAATTTGGAAAGAAATAAAGTTATAAAGGATAATGTTATTAGTTAGATTGATATAAAAAAGCTCGAACTATCAAGATTGATGGCTCGAGCGTTTTATCATTTTGGTGGACTGTTAGGGATTCGAACCCTAGACCCACTGATTAAGAGTCAGTTGCTCTACCAACTGAGCTAACAGTCCGTTACTTCAAATATTATAACATATATTTAAAGAAATGGAACACCTAAATGAAAAATTTATTAATTAGCTCCTTCATTTTAAAGTGTTTTTTTTTATTTATATATACAAAGAATAGACAAATAAACCTGATGTTTGCTATAATAATTGAGATGATAGAAGGTGCGTTAGGTGGAAAAAGCAAAAGTAAAAAGATACGATGTTGATTTAAAAGTAGGCCTTACTGATATACAAGTTAATGAACGTAAAAAAGCAGGACTAGTTAATTTTGATACAGCTATTCCAACTAAAACAAAAAAGCAGATAATTAAAGAAAATGTTGTAACTTGGTTTAACATATTAAATCTAGTATTAGGTATAGCTATATTCTTGGTTGGTTCATATAAAAATCTTACTTTCTTAGGTATTATTATTTGTAATACTATTATAAGTACTTTTCAGGAACTACATTCCAAAAAGATTATTGATAGATTATCTGTAATTGCCTCTACAAAGATAAATGTTATAAGATCATCTAAAAAAGTGGAAGTTGGACTTGATGAAATTGTTTTAGATGATATTTTATGTTTGAATTTAGGTAATCAAGTTGTAGTAGATAGCATATTAAAAGAAGGGGATGTTGAGGTTAATGAATCATTTATAACAGGAGAAATTAAACCAGTTGAAAAGCATCCAGGGGATATGTTGTTATCAGGCAGTTTTATTGTAAGTGGTCGGGCTTTAGCTCAAGTAGAACATATTGGATTGGATAATTATACTTCTAAAATATCGCATGGCGCTAAATATATTAAACCGGTAAATTCCCAAATTATGCATTCTCTTAATAAGATTATCAAAACTATTTCTTTTGCGATTGTACCAATTGGAGTATTATTATTTGCTAGACAGATGACTTTACAGGATGCTACTATTCAAGATTCTGTTGTCAATACAGTGGCTGCTTTAATCGGTATGATTCCCGAAGGATTAGTTTTACTTACTAGTACTGTTTTGGCTGTTAGTGTTATGCGTTTAGCTAAAAAGGAATGTTTAGTCCAAGAACTTTATTGTATTGAAACATTAGCTAGAGTTGATGTAATATGCTTAGATAAAACAGGCACTATTACTGAAGGATGTATGGAAGTAGAGAAGGTTGTTGCAGTAGAAGATAGTGAGGAAGACATTGGTGTGATAGTGGGATCTATCTGTCAAGCCCTTGATGATAATAATCCAACTTCTTTAGCGTTAAGGCAAAAATTTACAGATTATTCTTCGTGGGCAGTTGAAAAACTTTATCATTTTTCTTCACAAAATAAATTTTCGGGAGTAACTTTTGCTAAAAAGGGTACATACTTAATAGGAGCTCCGGATTTTCTGTTGCCAAAAGATAAAAAATATCAAAAAGAATTACAAAAATATATGAGTGAGTATAGAGTAGTTGCTTTAATACATACCTTTGATAATATTGTAAATAATAAATTACCAAAAGACGTAAAACTATTAGGCTTTATATTATTGCATGATAAAATTCGTAAAGAAGCCAAAGAAACATTAGCCTATTTTCGCCATCAAGGAGTTAATCTTAAAATAATATCAGGTGATAATGTAACTACTGTTTCCCAAATTGCTAAAAGGGCTGGGTTTGATGATGATATTTGTGCTGTTGATGCTACAACATTAGATACAAAGGATAAAATAGAAGAAGCTGTCGAAAAATACAATGTTTATGGACGGGTTTCACCACTTCAAAAAAAGGATATTATTTTAGCTTTAAAAAAACATGGTCATACTGTTGCTATGACAGGGGATGGGGTCAATGATGTTTTAGCACTAAAAGAAGCTGATTGTAGTGTAGCCATGGCTAGTGGTAGTGATGCTGCTCGAAATGTTTCTCAATTAGTATTGCTAAAATCTAATTTTGATGCTATGCCAGCAGTAGTTGCTGAAGGAAGAAGAACGATTAATAATATCGAACGATCTGCATCTTTATTTCTAGTCAAAACCATTTACGCTACTATTTTAGCTGTTTTATTCCTATTTATTACTATGCCGTATCCATTTGTTCCTATCCAATTATCGCTTACAAGTGTAGTTACTATAGGTATACCATCATTTATCTTAGCATTAGAGCCTAATAAGGATAGGATTAAAGGCGATTTTTTAAAAAATGTTGTCACCAAAGCCACCCCGGCAAGTCTCACTATTGTATCTAACATTTTATTGATTTTTGCTGCCAGTACCTTATTTCACTTAACCCAAGATCAAATTTCAACTTTATCTGTCATTATGACTGGCTATACAGGATTTGTATTACTGTATTATATTTGTTGTCCATTTAATCGTCTGCGTTTGCTATTATACATTGCTATGCTCGTATTATTTATTATCGGTATCTTTGCTATACCTAATTTGTTTTCATTATCAAAGATTAATTTTATAATGGTATTTCTTTTATTTATATTGATGTATTTATCCTTATATTTATATCATTTATTTATGAAGTTTATAAATTATTATTTGAATAGTAAAACTACCAAGTAATGTTTGGTAGTTTTAACTATTTATAGGCTTAAATTTATAGTATATTTATAAAATAAATGAAAAAAATAAAAAAAGAGTGATTTTTTACTTGCATATTACATAATTTTATTGTAAAATGAAAAAGTACTTATATAAAGTACTTCATATACAAATGGGCTTGTAGCTCAGTTGGTTAGAGCACACGCTTGATAAGCGTGGGGTCACAGGTTCAAGTCCTGTCAGGCCCACCATTTTATGCCTCAATAGCTCAGTTGGTTAGAGCACTTGACTGTTAATCAAGGGGTCCTAGGTTCAAGTCCTAGTTGAGGCGCCATTTTTTTTGGCCAGTTGGTGAAGTGGTTCAACACACCGCCCTTTCACGGCGGCATTCACGGGTTCAAATCCCGTACTGGTCACCAAATAAGCAGTTGAGAACTTTATTAGTTCTTTTTTTAGTCAATTATTGATAGTGACCAGTACGGTCTAAAAAAACTTAAAAAGTTGTCTAATGATTGACATTCTGTGAAATATAGGGTAATATTATAACTGCGGAAGCACTTGGAGTGGTACTCAAGAGGCTGAAGAGGCGCCCCTGCTAAGGGTGTAGGTCGGGCAACTGGCGCGAGGGTTCAAATCCCTCCCACTCCGCCATTATAAAAATAAAGAACCTCCTTTTGAACTGAGGTTCTTTTTATTTAATTCTCATTATTTTTTTTAAGATGCTTTTTAGCTATTTTATTAATCATTTTACGATACAAAGGAACTAGTTTAGTAAAGATGAAATACATGGGGCGACGCAATATATAATCAAATTCCCCGGTAAATTCTACATAATTTCCTCCAAATTTCTTTTTAAATTCATGAAGACCTAATAGGGGATTATTTTTATTTAAATCACCTATAGTACCAAATTGATCATAGGTTTTTATGGATTTCTCATGATAATAATGAATATGTTCGGCATAGGTTTTGTAATTGGTATAAGTATCTGTTAAAATATTATGATTTCCAGCATAAAGGACCCATGCTTTATCACCATACTGTAAAATGAAATGAGCACTTAAAGTAAGGACATTGCTGTATTTTTCTTTGATGGTGTTATAGTATGAAATATCTTTATTAATCTTATCATACCTTTTTTCTAATTCCATTTTTTTCGTTTTGGCACTTTTACTAAGTGATGGTCCCTGCAGATCTTGTAATTGTGTTTTGATATCTGTTAAGGTATGATGTTGTTGCTTAATTAATTTATCTATATCAATATTCCCTAGGAATAGTTCACAATTATTATCCTTTCGCCATAATTCATATAATGTCTTATAATAATGTTTATCGTGTGAAACAAAATCTTTCCTGTTTTCAGTTAAAACCATTAATTGATAAAAAGTATCTATATCTTCAGTTGTACCAATTTTTACATACACCTGTTTTTCTTCCGCTTTCTTAATCCGCTGCTTAGTTGTTTTGGAAAAGTTATTTTGGATATCTTCCCATGATTGTTGCAAATTTATTCTAAAAGTATATCGTGGTTGCATAAGCTCAAAGTTTTTAGTAAAGCCAAGGTGATGAAAGCCCAATTTTTTAATTTTTTCTATCATTTTGTCGTCATTAGCTTTAATTACATTGCCTTTATTATCTTCTTCATGATAAATAAGATCGGGATCTATCTTAACAAAAATAGCCTTGTGTTTTGCTGCAAAGTTCATTATTTCAGTGGTGAATTTTTTTAATGTTTTAGTATCACTATAATCTAAAACAAAACCTCGTGGACAATAGAAATAACAATAGTTAAGTGGCAACTTTTTCTTTAACATAAGTGCTGTGGCTACCAACTTGTTGGATTTATCTTCTAATCCCACGTAATATGGCTCCAAATTTCTAGTTATTTTAGAAAATTGCCCCCAAGCATAACTTTGTAAAAAATGACTTTTCTTATGATTTTTGACAAAGTTTTCATATTTTTCCTTTGTTACATTTTTGATAAATTTCATTTTAGCACCTTCTTTTTTTTATTATACCACACTTTGTGGCATTTAATAAGAAATGCACATAGGATCATTTCATTTTTGATGGTATCATGATATAATATAAATGAGATGATGGTTATGAAAAAAATAAAGCTTAATAGAAAAAAGGTTATTATATGGACTTTGAGCATAATTGCTGTAGTTTGTATCGGTGTAGTAATAACCTTAACTATCTGTAATAAAAATCGCCAATCAAAAAAATTATGGTCTTTTGAAACTGTAAACAAAACGATAGAAATATATACAGAAGTTCCGCAAGCAACTGATTATATTAAAAGCCTGAATACGCCATCCTTAACAATATCTAAAGATTCCTTGCAGATAGAATATTTAGATAGTAACAATCAAATAACTAAACTTCCTACCGAAAAAATAGATGGCAAAAAAGTAGCTAATAAGTTAGGTAATTATCAGGTGCATTTATACAATAAAGAAGGTACTATTGATCAAAAGGTAATCCTATCTATTGTGGATACAACAGCGCCAATTCTCACATTAAAGGATGTTACCCTTACTAAGGGGCAGGATATAACTGCCGAAAGCTTTGTAGAGAATTGCACTGATAATTCTAAGACAGAATGCCATTTGGCTTTTGCCCAAGAAACAATACCTAATGCGGTAGGTGAGCATGAGATTGTTATTAAGGCAAGTGATGATAGTGGTAATGAAACTATAAAAACGGCTAAACTTTTTGTTAAAGAAAATTTGAATAAAACAGCAAATACAATAGGAAAAACATCTAAAGGATATGATATTGTAACAAAAAACGGTGTAACCTATATTAATGGTGTTTTAGTTGTCAATAAAACTTATTCTCTTCCTAGTAATTATGGGAATGGCCTAACAACCGAAACCTTAACGGCATTTAATAAGATGAAACAAGAAGCTAGCAATAGTGGACTTTCCTTATCAATTGTTAGTGGCTTTCGTTCTTATGATTATCAACGTAATTTATATAATAGATATGTAAATGAAGATGGGCAAGCGGCCGCTGATACTTATTCGGCTCGTCCAGGACATTCAGAACATCAAAGCGGTTTAGCTTTTGATTTAAATTGGGTGGATAATGCTTTTAAAAACACGCATGAGGGCCAATGGTTATTTAACAATGCCTATAAATATGGATTTATCCTTAGATATCCAGAAAATAAAACAGCTGAAACTGGTTATATATTTGAACCATGGCATTATCGCTATGTTGGAATAGATTTGGCTACCCGTTTATACAATGGTGGCAATTGGATAACCTTAGAAGATTATTTTGGAATAACTAGTAATTATTCTTGAAATGTGCTATAATGAAGCTATGATTGTGGTTAGGAGAAGTTGTATGAAAAAAGTTATTGTGGGGTTTTTGGCCGTATTTGTAGTTATAAGTATGTTGACTAGCTGTACTGCTACTCCCGTTAAAGAAATAAAAGAAGAGGACGCCATTAAGTTTAAAGAAGAATATGAATCGTTAAATGATAAGTCATTAGAAGTTAGTATACCAGAGGACAATAAAATTAAGTATGCTAGTTTTGATGATATTATGTCTTTATTAACTGATGGGACAGGGGTAATTTATTTTGGATTTCCATCATGCCCTTGGTGTCGTAATATGATTCCTATTTTGTTAAATAGTGCTGCTGATACCGATTTAGAAAATATCTTATATTTTAATGCACTAGATATAAGAGACAGCAAGCATTTGGATGATAATGGTAATATTATTACAGATAAAGAGGGGACAGAGGAGTATTATCAATTATTAGATAAATTAACAGATGTATTGGGGTCTTATGAAGGACTTAATGATCCGTCTATTAAACGGTTGTATTTTCCAACAGTTATATTCGTAAAAAAAGGAGAAATCGTTGGTACTCATATAGGAACAGTAGATAGTCAAACTGATCCTACTATTAAGTTAAATAAGCAACAAAGTGATGAACTATATCAAATTTATATAGAAAATATGCAAAAAGTATTAGGAATATTATGTGATGATGAAAAGCTTTGCTAATCTTTTAATAGAATATAAAGGATTATGCAAATCTTTTTTTGTATAAAAATATTAGTTTTTTCTCACTATAAAATGAAAGGAGAGAAAAATGGCACGTCATAAAGTAGAGATAAGTGGCGTGAATACAGCGGATATTAAAGTATTAACTAATGAAGAAATGCATGAACTATTTGTTAAATTAAAAGAAGGGGACATTTTTGCTAGAGAGGATCTTATCAAGGGTAATTTAAAATTAGTGTTAAGTATTTTAAAAAGGTTTCATTATAGAGTAGAAAATTTAGATGATTTGTTTCAAGTTGGTTGTATTGGCTTGGTCAAAGCTATTGATAATTTTGATTTAACCCATGAAGTTAAATTTTCTACGTATGCAGTCCCTATGATCTTAGGAGAGGTAAAGCGATATTTAAGAGATAATAATAGCATTAGAATTAGTAGGTCATTAAAAGATTTGGCATATAGAGCATTAAAAATACAGGAAGAATATCAAAACAAATATAATAAAGATCCCGATATTGAGTACCTAGCCAAAGAGTTAGATACCACTACCTTTGAAGTTATAACGGCCTTAGATTCAATGAAGGAACCTGTTAGTATGTTTGAACCAATTTATAATGACGGCGGAGATACTATTTATCTATATGATCAAATAGAAGACAAAAAGGCTAATAATAAAGATATTGATTTTAAAATGGCTATTGCTTCCGCTATCGATGAACTCAATGACAGAGAACAGTTTATTTTAGATCAGCGTTTTATAGTGGGGAAAACGCAAATGGAAATAGCTCAAGAATTAGATATTAGTCAAGCTCAGGTATCTCGTTTAGAAAAATCAGCAATTAACAATTTAAAAAGAATGCTCAAGTAATTATTTTGCTTGTTGAATACATATATTAAAATAGGTGAAAGTATGAGATTATCAGATTTACAGAATAAAGATATTGTGAATATTGTGGATGGTAAAAATATTGGAAATATCATAGATGTCAAGATAGAGGAGACAACCGGAAGTATTGTAGCATTTATTATTGAACCCAATAAAAATTCTTTTTTCTTTAGAAATAAAGGCGTAGATACGGAAATAACTTGGCAAAGTATCGCTAAGATCGGTGAAGATGTTATTTTAGTAAAGGTTACTATGTAGTAATCTTTTTTTCTTTTCATATAATTTACTAATAAATAAGGCAAAAATAAAGGAGTAACATTGTAGCATGGTAACTAAAATTCATCTCAAAAATTCAAAAAAAATAAAGAAGACTAAAAGACGTATTTTATTGTGCAGTTTTTTAATAGTCATTTTATTTACCTTTTTATTTGTTCATTTTCTAGGTAAACGTATATATCCCACATTGGTTGATTACGCAACTATTAAAGCTAAACAAATTGCTATATCTATTATTAATCAAGCCATAAATGATGATATGACATCTAATTTAAATAAGCTAAACTTATTTGACATTACCAAAAATGCGAATGATGAAATTCAAACCTTAGATTTTAACTCTTCTGCGGTAAATCAGTTATTGAAAGAGGTTAATGATTTAGTAGAGGCTCGGTTAAAAAGTCTAGAAGCAGGAGATGTTTCCAATGTATCATCATCTCAAAACATATTTAATGATATTCCGCTAACTAAATTAAAAAAAGGCATTGTATGTGAAATACCTTTAGGTGTAGCCACAGGTAATACTTTATTATCTAATCTAGGCCCTAAATTTCCAGTAAGGCTATCATTTGTTGGCAATGTAATAAGTAATATTAATACTAAAGTTAATAGTTATGGTATCAATACTGTAATGATTGAAATAAATATTCATTTAGAAGTTACTGAACAAATGTTACTTCCGTTGATAAGCAAAGAAATACCTATTGCCCTAGATGTACCGTTGATAATTAAAATGGTTCAAGGTAAGGTTCCGGATTATTACCAAAATGGGTTCATGCAAAATTCACCTTTATTACGTTCATCATCGAGTTCAACCGAAAATTAAATAACCACAATAATAATTTACTTCTGTTATGAAACATGATATACTAAAGCTATAGTAAGGATGCACAACAATACGTATTGTTGTTAAGGTGATATTATTTAGGAAGGTAGTATTATGAAAAAAATAATTTTGAATGAACATGAATATGATTTAGTAAAAAATGAACATAATGCCTTTAATTTAGAAGAAATTATGGAGAAATGTCGGGATATAGATTATTTTGAACCTTTTGATTACATATTTGGTGATTATGCCTATGATAAATTGCGTTTGAAGGGATTTTATGATAAAAATAATAAAAAAGTCAGTAAAATCAATAATATTGAGGGACTTGATGACTATATAAAAAATTATTGTTCATATGGTGCGAAATATTTTTTATTAAAAAAAATTAAATAAATTGTTGAAATTAATAGAAAATGTGGTAAAATGGGTAATATAGGGAATATAAAGGAGGATACACAATGGAAGAAAAACAAGTAATGTCAATTATTGCAGAGGACGGTTCTATAGATGAAGTAGAAGTTATTTTACCATTTGAGTTTAAGGATACTAAGAAAGCATACGTTATTTATACAAAGAATGAGAAAGATGAAAATGGCAATGTAACTGTTTATGTAGCATCTGTGGATCGTAGTAAAGAAGAACCAGTGTTAGGACCAATTTCAGATGAAGAAGAATGGAATAAAATAAAAGATTTATTACGTGAAATTTCCAAATTAGAAATGAATTAGAGGAGGGTCAGATATGGACAACACAATCAGTAATGAAGAATTTGAGAGATTTGCAAAATTTTGTGAGGAACATGGTATTAAGGTTTTAAGAAAAGAGGAATTTAGTCCTACTAAGCCATTATCTAGCACTCAGCCAAGGAAAATTCGTTTGCTTGATGTAACTATGCTAAGTGTTAAGAAATTGTATGCCTCTATATGGGCTAGACATGCATTGCACAAACTCAATAATATTCAAGATAAAATAGATGCAGCAAGCGAGGGATCACAGATTAGTGATTATGTAAAATTGCAGAAAAGCGAGCAGAAGCTAAAGGAATTAGAACAAAAAATTGAAAGGTTGCCTATTTCTGATCGCATGTCATCACGTTTAAATATACGTATGATAAAATTAAAACATAATATGTTTGAAACTATGAGGGATATTGGCGAAAAATTTGGAATTAAGACACCTGAAATAGACCATAATGATATTCCTGATCCTACTCCAGCTCCGGCTCCAGTGGTAGAAGCAGACAATGAGAATAATAATGATGATAATTTAGGCCAGCAATTAGATGATCATTTGCAAAGCTTGCAAGGACCGCAAGAACCTATTGCCCCAGAGCCTAATGTAAGTCCTAGTCCTATACCATTTAATATGTATCATTTAAAACAAGAGGAAATTATTCAAGATAAACCAGCACTTCCTCCACATGAAGAGCCTATTAGTTTAGCTAATTCTGTTATTAGTGAAAATTCACTTGGGCCAGTTCAAGATAAAAATACACTAGAGGCACCAGAATATGGATCTCCTTCTGTAGAATCGGCACCAGATTTGGTTTCTCCTATCAGTAAAGATATTGATATTAAACAAAATATCGGTATAGACAACAATGACCCTATGCCTATGCATGAGGATATTGATATTAATCAAATGATGGATCCTAAAGAAATACGTGAAAAGGGGCATGCCATGGATGATAGATTAAGGCGATTAAGAGAGCGTGATATTCCAGAAGAATTTGTTTCTGGAGATGATACTATAAAAACTTTGTTAGCCAGAAAACAGGAACTTGAGGAACAACGGGCACTTGCATTAAAAGCTGCTGAAGAAGCGCGTCTTGCTAATGAGAGAGCTAAGCAAGCTGAAGAGGCTGCTAAAGTTGCTTATCAACAAAGAAAAGAAGAACTTGAGCGTCGTTTGCGTAATGAAATTGATCATATACAAAAAGATGTACTAGTTGTATCTAATAATGCATTCCAGACTACAAGCGAAACAAAGCAAATAGAAGAGAGAACAGCCGATATTCAACGTGCAATGGAAGCATTTAATTATAATCCTATATCATCAGAAAGCACTATGGGACTTCAACATGAGAACAGTGATATAAAAGCAAGGAAATAATCCTTAATTATAAATAATCAAGAAAGTTATAATGATTTAAAAAGTCAATGCAAAAAAACATTGACTTTTTTTGTTATGATTAAGATGGTATTACATTATAACGTGACGATCATTAGTTTTTATAATGACAATTTTGTCCAATTAATTAAAAAGGTATTGTTTTTTAATGACATATATAAAACTCTGTAATTGAAAATAAAGGAATGCTTTTTTATTTTCATAAAGCTTTATTTATTTCATAAAATAGATTGAGGTAATTTTATGAAAAATATATTGAATTACTATTACAATTTAATTATTAATGAATTTCATCAAAAGAAAAGAAGTTATTTTTTTGAAATAGGCAAGTATCAATATATTTTTTTGCCTTTTTATCGATCTGTTAAGGAATTACAGTCGTTATATTTTCTTAACACAGAATTGCTAAAATTAAATGTTCCGTATCATAAGATTATTTTAAACAAGGATTATAAAATATTAACTTTATTTAATGGAATGCCGTATGTTTTATTACAAATTATATTACCTGTTAATCGACTAATTAGTTATGATGATTTATTACAAAATCAATTTACTTTGCCTATTAGAATAAAAAAAGAACATAGTATTATTCGTTTTAATTGGGTCAATTTGTGGCAACAAAAGATAGATTATTTTGAATATCAAATAGAGCATTTTCAAAATAAATTTCCAATATTATTAAAAACTCTCCCATATTTTATTGGATTGGGAGAAAATGCTATTAGTTATGTTCAAAACACTTTTATGGAAGAAAATGGTAATTTTAAATCAGATTTAACTATTTGTCATCGAAGAGTAAAAGCTGATGAAACATTAATAGAATATTACAATCCATTAGATTTAATTATCGATCATAAAACTCGCGATATAGCAGAATATATCAAATCCTGTTTTCTTCAAGATAAATACAACATAAACGAGATAGCGATATTTATAGGTAAATTAAAATTGACAAAATTTGAATATAGATTATTATATGGCAGACTATTATTTCCATCATTTTATTTTGATATGTATGATAATATTATTAATGATTCGTCTGATGAAAAGCAAATTCTTGAAATTACTAGTCGTATTGATGAATATGAGCATTTTTTGTATGATATTTACTTAATTATTAAACAATATGCAGATATACCAGTTTTAACTTGGCTCAACAAAAAGTTTTTTGTTGCCAAATAATGGGCAAATAAAAAATATAAACTATAACTAATTTATATTTTTGACTTCTTTTACCTCTGGTACTTCATTTATTAGAATTTGTTCGATGCCATCTTTTAAAGTATAATCTATTAAACTACAATGACTACAGGCGCCTAAAAGTTTAACATATACAATGCCATCTTCAAATTTAATATATTCTAAGTCGCCACCATCATTTATTAGGAAAGGACGTAATTTTTCTATTATATCAATAATTTTTTGTTCAACATCTGTCATTTTCATCACCACTACAATTATACGTTATAATAGTTCGTTAGTAAAGTGAAAATTAATTTACATTATAAATTGGATTATTTTAATTGATAAACAAAATAATTGTTTGGTGTTTGTTTTTGTTTTATGATATAATTTCAGTAGGAAGGTGTATCAAGAAATGACTAAATATGAAAAAGGACGGATTGTGACAGGATGTGTTACCGGAATAGAAAAATATGGTATTTTTGTTGGTTTAGATGAATATTATAGCGGATTAATACACATATCAGAAATATCAGATGGTTATGTAAGGAACATTAATGATTATGTTAATATCGGTGAAACAATTAAGGTTAAAGTATTGGATAGTGATGATGATATATATCATGTTAAATTAACTATAAAAGACATTGATTATAGAATGAATAAAAAGAAAAATCATAAAATAATAGAAACACCAAATGGTTTTAATGGGTTGTCAAATAATTTGGATATATGGATTAATGAAAAATATAGTGAAATAGTAAGTAAAAAATAGTATTAAATTTTTTGCTAAAAATCAAAAAAAAAGCTTATTGCTATTGACAAGAAATAGATAAACTGGTATATTTAACTTTGTCAACCAAATGCTATTTGGGCGATTAGCTCAGTTGGTTAGAGCACCTGCCTTACAAGCAGGG
>CANROU010000006.1 GCA_947632325.1 uncultured Bacilli bacterium | reverse complement strand
TATTTTCTCTTTCTAAACTATATCTTACATATTTATTAGCTATTCTCTCTTCATTATCTTCTATTTCATCATCACTTAAATATAATTTATATTGTCCATTTATTGTCCCTTTATTTATTACTTGAAAGGAATAAGGGGTACTTTTTAATCCTTCTTCTTCACTCACAGGATATGCTTTTTCCAAATTAATGGTAGTCCCTTCTTCTTCTAATACTATATTTAAATTACCACTTGTTAATATATTATTCTTATTACTATTTAACGTTAATGTTAAATAGGCATAACTACCACCTATTAATAATATTGTTACCATTATTATTAAAATACTTGTTACTAATATTTTCTTGGAGGTCTTATTTAATGACCCCCCCCCAGGTTAACCTTTTGTTCATTATCTACACCTCTTTTAGTTTATTTATATCTTTATTATATCTTCTTTCTTTTCTATTGACAAGAAAAAAGAAGATATTATCTTCTAATTTAAAACATCCATCAATGTACATACCATATCCAAACTATTTTTAATATGATTTATTTTATCTGCGGTTGTTAATTTATAATGTTTTTTAACTTCTTGTTCTAATTGTTTGATAGTAAATGGATTACGATTTAATTGTTTATACCAATAAGAATGTTCCCTTAAATAGCGATATAAATAGGGATCATTCTTTATTTTAAATTGTACTTCTAAAGTCATTAATCCTCAAAATATTTATACATAGGTCTCGGTTGATAAGGTGTTTGATTATTATTCTCTGTATTATTGCCCATGTCTTGAATTATGCTGATAGCCTTTTGCAATCCATTAATTCCTTTACGCACAGTATCAAGATCTACCTTTTTAATCATATTAATCAATTCTTGGATTGATTGTTCTTTTTTTATGGTATTTTTAGTTTCTGTAACAGAATTTAAATATGGTTGCCATACAGTAGCATCTTCTCCATAAATATCATACATTTCATAAAATTTTTGCCACGTCATTTCCTGATTATTTACCTTACTTACCAATTCAGGATGATGACGTACAAAATCTTTAAATGTTTCTTTAGACATATAACATCACCTATTAAAGTTTATGCAACAGAAAATAATTGTTTCAAAAAAAAGAATGGTAAACCATTCATAATTATAATTTTTTTAATAAAGTTTTAGGTGTGATATCCCCTGATGTTTGATCAGCCTTTAAGTGTTTTATTAAACCATAACAACCAGATTCATCTAGTATTTCTTTAGGTGTAGCCAAATTATCATTAGTTGTATCCTTTTTCTCAAGATTATCTAAGGCTTCGATAATGTCATTATTTAATTCTATTGCATCTTTCGCTTTTTCTTGTCTAGTTATCAAAGAAATATAAGGAAGTAAATCAGTAATTTGTTTTTTATCAAGTAAAAATGGTACTAATTCACTACCTAATTTTGCTTGTTCAACTCCTTTGGCCTTAATTACTTCTCTTATAACCAATTTTGCATCACTACGTTCTATAAAATTAGGTGTTTCTAATACATTAACTCCTGCTTGAGCTATATATCGATTATCAGCTCCAGCAATAAAATAGATAAAGCGTCCATATTCCCCAGCATATTCTTGTTGTAATAATATATTAATGGCCCTATTACATTCCGTAGCTACTCCTAAATCTTTACAACGAATTATGCTACCTAATAAAAGAGGTGCCTCTGGTAAAGCCAAAATATCTTCATTGCTAGCTAGATTAGCCACTAAATTAGTTATACCAATATCATTATTTGTATCTTTATTACGAGATAACAATAAATCAAATATTAAAGAAGCATACTTATGATGCATTAAACAGTAATTGCTAGTTAAATTGCTTAAAATCTTTGATTGATAAACAAATTTAGCATTGACAATTTTGTCAACCACACTAACACAATCATCAACATCTAATAAATTAGGTATTGCCCTTGTAGCCCACTTAACCTTTTCATTTTTTTTATGATGTACACCATCATCTATTAAGGCATCAACCAAATCATAACAATCTTTATGCATTCTTAAATGCTTATCCTCCAACAAACGATAAATAGCTCTTTCTTTTTTAGGATTTTCACCATCCAACAACATCATTATATCAGGTCCACAATCTATATCTAATATACCATTTTTAATAGCTTTAGCAATTTGATATGTCCTCTTACCCTGTCTTTTAGAAATACGTTCATTTAATAACATCTGTGTAAGTGCTGGTAAATCATAAAATTCACTAAGATATATTTTAGATGCTTCTAAATATGAATTATTGTAACCCAAAATTTCCTTGGCATCTTCATCGCTCATCCTAACAATTTGATTAGCAGCATCTTCTATATTCCCATAAAGTTCCTCTAATAATGGCTTTAACTGCCTATCACTATAAACCTTTTCCACTAATTTAATTAATAATTCTTTCTGCATAAAATCACCTCATACAATGGCTTACTATAGCATATTTAGCCATATCTGTCAATGAAAGCCATAATTACTTATGGCTGTTCATTTAAAAAATCATCAATTGTCATCAAACGATCATCAATCTCTTTTAACGAAATACTATCCTTTTTTGAATCCACTTTTTCTATTTTTACAACAGTTTCATCAGTTACCTGTTCTAACGATACTACTTCAAATGCATCAATAATTGGTTCTTTAGTAATAATACTACCAACAGAATAACGATTAGCTATAGGTAATTCAGTTAATTTGACTAGATTAATACTACTACCCTTTATACCTATTTGTTTTTTACTATCCATAATAAAGCTTTTTATTACATGATAAGGATTTGTTTTTACTTCACGCAACAACAATAATCCTCTCCTAGCTCGAGTAGTTTTATCAAATTCATTAATTTTAACTCTTTTACCAGTGCCATTATCAGTAACAACACTAATATATTCCATCTCATTATTTAACCAATTAGCAAATGATACAACTTCATCACCTTTTAAATTAATACCCTTAACACCACTTGTTTTAAGACCAACAACTGGAATATCAGTAATATCAAACCACAATCCATATCCCTCTTTAGTTGTTATAAAGCATTCATTACCCTTAACTTTTACCGCTGTAAGTAATTCATCATTATTTTTTAATTTCATACAAGTAATAGCTTTAGAATATCTAGATATTTTAAAATCATTAATCATTGTCCTTTTTATCATTCCTGATTTAGTAATTAAAATGATTTCCTGATCAATGTTAAAATCCTTAACAGGAATACAGCTAACAATACTTTCTCCCTCTTCTATTTTTACTAAATTACTAATATGTTTACCTAATTCTTTCCATTTCAAATCAGGAATAGTATGCACTGGCACAAAAAGATAATTTCCTAAATTAGTAAACAGAAGAACTGTATCAACTGTATTCATCAAAAATAATCCTAACATGTAATCATTATCTTTTAGGGCCATATCATCACTAGAAGATGACTGATAACTACGAACACTAGTCCTTTTAATGTAACCATCCCTACTAATAGCTACTACTACATCCTCTTTTGGAATCATCACGGAATTATCAATTTTTATTTCGGTTAATTCAGCTTGAATTTCTGTTTTACGAGCAGTAGCGTATTCTTTTTTAACTTTTTTCAATTCTTCTTTCATTACTCTTTTTAATTGTTCTTCATCATTTAAAATCATATCCAATCCTTGAACAATTTTTAATAAATTACTATGTTCTTCTTCTAATAATGTCACATCAGTATTAGTAAGTTTATATAGTTGCAACATAACAATAGCTTCTGCTTGAACATCAGTAAATTGATATTTGTTTATCAAATTTATTTTAGCATCCGCTTTATTTTTACTTTGTCTAATAGTAGCTACAACTTCATCCAAAATAGAAATACACTTAATTAATCCTTCAACTATATGTAATCTTGATTTAGCATGTTCTAAATCAAAAACAGTACGCTTAGTAATAACTTCTTTTTGATGATTAATATAAGCATCTAACATATCAAGTAATCCTAATAATCTAGGTCGTCGATTAACAATAGCAATCATATTAAAATTATAAGTAATCATTAAATCCGTATTCTTTAATAGATAATTTAAGACTAAATCTTTATTAGCATCTTTTTTCAAATCAATGCAAATACGCAATCCTTCTTTATCACTTTCATCTCTAACTTCTACTATGCCATCAATTTTTTTATCTATGCGAATTTCATCAATTTTACGAACCAACTGAGCTTTATTTACTTCAAATGGTAATTCCGTAATCACTAAAGCTGTATTTTTTTTCTCTTCTTCAAAATGAGTTTTGCTACGAATAGCTATCTTACCTCGTCCGTTTTGATAAGCTTTTTTTATTCCATCGATTCCCTCAATAATACCACCGGTTGGAAAATCCGGACCTTTAACGATATTCATAATGGTATCTAAACTACCATTAGGCGATTCGATTCTTTTAATAGCAGCATCAATTATCTCACCTAAATTGTGAGGTGGAATATTAGTAGCATAACCAGCTGAAATACCAGTGGCGCCATTTACTAACAGATTAGGATATTTAGCAGGTAGAACCGTTGGTTCTAGCAAAGTATCATCAAAATTAGGTGCCCAGGTAATAGTATTTTTATCAATATCCTTAAGAAGTTCATTACTTATTTTCGATAAACGTGCCTCCGTATAACGCATAGCGGCTGGACTATCACCATCCATACTACCATTATTACCATGCATGTCGATATAAACAGCATTTTGTTTCCACCATTGACTCATTCTAACCATAGCATCATAAATACTACTATCACCATGGGGATGATACTTACCCATTATATCACCAACAGAACGAGCTGATTTAACATATGGTTTATCCCAAGTATGTTTTTCTTTATACATACCATACAGTATTCTTCTTTGCACCGGCTTTAGGCCATCACGTACGTCAGGAATAGCGCGATCTTGAATAATATATTTAGAATAACGAGCAAATCTTTCAGCCATGATTTCTTCTAAAGTATAATCACATATTTTTTCGGTAATACTTTTTACTTGAACATTATTTTTCATAATCTACCTCCTATTTAAGGTGCTTTTCTCAAGAGTATCTTTAGTTTCCAATTTTAATTCCGCTAAAATAGACTGATAAGTTGTAATAATTTTACTAGCTGTCTTATCTCCATGATTATTTCTTATCTGTTCTAAAACCTGACTTGTATAATGATAATTTAAAGCTGTTTGATAAAAATCATCACTTAACTCTGTTTTATTTGAATCCCCAAAATATTCTAAAGCACAATCTTCTTTGGTATAAGCTGAAGACATGCTTAAATACCCTTTATTAAAATCATCGACAGTAATTTTATGTAATATTTTTTCTAAATATAAGAAAGCAATATCGGGATTTAATTTTAAGAAAACATTTTCAATATCTTCAAAACTTATTTTATGTTCCTGTAATAAATAATAAATGGTATATCCAAAGCCAGCATATTTTTGAAGCACTGGTTTCATATCTTGTTTCATCAAGGCCATATGCACTACCTACCTTTTAAATTTTATAATCATCTTCTAAAGAAAATTCAACATTTTCTTCAATCCAATTTTTACGAGGTTCAACATTATCCCCCATTAATACGCTAACACGTTTTTCAGCTAATAAAGCATCGTCAATACTTACCTTTATTAAAGTACGCGTCTCGGGATTCATCGTAGTTATCGCTAACTGATCTGCATTCATTTCTCCTAATCCTTTATAACGTTGTATATCATATTTATCATTGCCTACCATTTCCTTCATTTCATCTACACTATAACAATATTTTATTTCTTTTCCCTTTTGTAGTTTAAATAAAGGTGGTAACGCAATAAACAATCGACCATTTTCTATTAAAGGACGCATATAGCGATAAAAGAATGTTAATAACAAGCACTGAATATGAGCACCGTCATCATCAGCATCGGTCATAATAATAACTTTACTATATTCAGCATCCCTAATATCAAAATCACTACCAACTCCAGCTCCTATTGTATATATCATAGTATTGATTTCTTCATTTTTCATAATATCTTCCAAGCGAGCTTTTTCAGTATTAATTACTTTACCGCGAAGTGGTAGAATAGCTTGAAATCGTCTATCACGTCCTTGTTTAGCCGAACCGCCAGCACTATCACCTTCCACCAAAAATAACTCTTTATGATTTTTATCTTTAGATTGAGCAGGTGTCAATTTCCCTGATAAAGCCCTTTCTTTAGGATTTTTACTTTTACCTTTGCGAGCTTCTTCCCGAGCTTTTCTGGCAGCTTCCCGAGCCATTTTGCCTTTAAGCGATTTCTCTATTATATCTGTAGCAATTTTCTTATTTTCTTCTAAAAAGAACTGTAAATTTTCACTAACAATTGACTCTACAATAGTTCTAGCTACAGGTGTACCTAATTTACCTTTTGTTTGGCCTTCAAATTGTAGTAAATTCTCTGGAATTTTAAGGCTAATGATAGCGGTTAGTCCTTCCCTTACATCACTACCTTCAAAATTTTTATCCTTGCCCTTAATATAACCATTGTTTTTAGCATACTCGTTAAACACTTTAGTCAAAGCTGTCTTAAAGCCTACTTCATGTGTACCACCATCACCAGTTTTAACATTATTAACAAAAGAAATTATATTTTCTTGATAAGTATCTGTATATTGCATAGCAATTTCCACATCAATTTTGTCTTTATTACCTTTAAATACCAAAACTTTATGAAGCGGTGTTTTATCTTCATTCAAATATTCAACAAAAGATTGTAATCCATTTTCATAATAAAATGTTGCCTCTTTTTCATCCTCTTCATCAATTACTTCGATAGTTAAACCCTGAAGCAAGAAAGATGATTCTTGCATTCTCTCACAAATAGTAGTAAAGGAAAAATTAGCATTTTGAAAAATACTATAATCTGGTAGAAAGCGTACGGTCGTGCCATGTTTGTTGGTATCGTTGATCTTCTTTAACGGAACATCTACATGACCCCCATCTTTAAAGCGAATAAAATATTCTCCTTTATCTCTTTTGATAGTTACTTCCATCCATTTTGATAAAGCATTAACAACTGAGCCACCAACGCCATGTAATCCTCCTGATACTTTATAGCCAGCTTCCTCAAACTTACCTCCAGCATGTAATACCGTATAAATAACTTCTGGAGTGCTTTTACCAGAGGCATGACGTCCCACAGGTACCCCTCGTCCATGATCAGTTACACTAATACTTTTGTCTTTATGAATAACTATTTTAATATAATTACCAAAACCATTAATCACCTCATCAATCGCATTATCCACTATTTCCCAAACAAGATGATGAAGTCCTCTTTTATCAGTTGAACCAATATACATACCAGGTCTTTTGCGAACAGCTTCTAAACCCTCTAAAATTTTAATTGAATTCTCATCATATTTTAGTGCCATGTTATCACTCCAATACTTTCACTATCTTTTATTATAACGAAAAAAAAAGCATCTTTCAATGACCTTGACTTTTTTTGACAGTAGTTTTTATTTTTTTAAAGAAAAAGAGTATTGCTACTCTTTTCCTACATCATATTTTCGATACTTTGTTCTGCACGATTTTGTAGTTGTCTGGTCATTTTATTTACAGCGTTTTTAACGTCTTCTGGTGCATTAGGATTATATTTTTTATATGCCGCCCATGCGCCATATCCAGCTGCGCCTATCATGGCAATAGTAACACCTGTTTTCCATTTCATACATATCACCTCTACTTATCAAAAATATGATTGGTATTCACATACCATTTTTAGTATGTTAAAAACTTTTTATTTTATACCATCTTGCAAAAGTGCTTTAATAGTCGTTCTCCTATTATCTTGTCTATTTTGTTTTATAGCTAATTCTAAACTATTCATATTACCTAGTAAAAACAATTTCTTTTTAGCTCTCGTTACACCAGTGTAACATAGTCTTTGATATAACATCTTTCCATAATTAGGTAAGATAGGCATTACCACAACATCAAATTCACTTCCTTGAGCTTTATGAATAGAAATTGCAAAACCATGTCTAAAATTACTAAAATTAGTTGGTGTATATTTAACTATTATTCCATCAAAATCAATAGTTATACTTTTCTTATTTTCATTTTCAATCGCAATTATTTTTCCAATATCTCCATTATAAACATTATCCTCAATCATATTAGTTAATTGTAATATTTTATCCCCTTCACGATAAATAACATCACCAACTATTAACTCTTTTTTATCTTTATGTTTTGGATTAAATATTTCTTGTAGATAACTATTTAAATCATCAATACCATTTTGTGTTTTATAAAGAGGTGATAATACTTGAAATTGTTTATAATCATAATCTAGATATTGTCTACAAATTTTCTCTAATTCTTGTTTCATATTAATATTAGAGCATTCAATAAATAATAAATCATCTTGCCTATTAAAATCACTAGGCACTATTATTTGATCTTTAATATGATAGGCTAAAGCTAAAATTTTAGAATTGTGTTTTTGTCTATACAGTTCATTTAAATAGTATACATCTAAAACATTGCTTTCAATAAAATCACATAATAATTGTCCTGGACCTACACTAGGCAATTGATTAATATCACCAATAAAAATTATTCTTGTTTGGTAAGACAAACCTTTGAATAAATTATCTAACAAATAAACATCTATCATGCTGACTTCATCTATAATAACCCATTTAACTGGACTTTTATTCTTTTCATTGATAGCAAAATGATCAGTATCTTTATTCCATTTTAGAAAACGATGAATCGTTTGTGCTTTAAATCCCGTTGCTTCACTTATCCTTTTGCTAGCTCTACCAGTTGGCGCTAGAAGAGCAATAGTGTCATCTAAAGTGGTATTTGACTGTTTGGTATTTATCAAAATCAATTCAACTATCCCCTGGATAATAGTAGTTTTTCCTGTACCTGGGCCACCACTAATAATAGATATGGCTTGACTAACACTACCTAATATAGCCCTCTTTTGATCATTATTATATTTAATATGGTTCTTTTTTTCCACTATTTGTAAAGACTTATCTAAAGATTTAAGTGATATAGCCTCTTGTTTCTCCAGTAAAATACATCTTTTAACAATATTATTTTCAGCCTCAAAAAGTTCCTTTAAATAATATCTAGTTTTATCCTCACCCTTTAACACTATTTTATTACCAATAACCAATTGATCAATTGCTTCTTGATATTGTGCTAAATCAATACTACATTGTAAAATCTTATTACATATCATGATGATTTCATCATAATAAAAATAACAATGTCCCGTATTATTGCTTAATTCCTTCATGGTATATACAATAGTAGCCATAATACGCCTCATGTCATTTTTTAATATACCCTTTTTTAAAGCAATATAATCTATTTTTTTAAAAGTTAAGTCTTTAATATCATCAATTAACCTATATATATTATCATCAATAACATTCATTGTATACGTCTCATACTGATGATAGATTAAAAAGCTATCTTTAGCGGAAAACCCCATTTCACTTAAATTAAATAATGTTTGATAACTACTTTGATATTCCACTAATTTTTTATGTAGTATATCAATATTTTTTTGACTTACACCTGGGATCAATAACAAATTATCTGGATGATTTAAAATAATATTTAATGTATCTTTACCTAATACCTCAACAATTTTATGAGCTTTTTTCTTACCTATTCCCCGAAATATGCCACTTACTAAAAAATTAACAATGGCATCAGTTTCACTAGGTAATACTCTTTCATAATGATCAACTTTAAATTGTTCACCATAACGTTCATGATTAATTAATTCTCCATAAAAAACATAAGTATCAATTTCATTTAAATCTGTAAAATAACCCGTGAAGGTAATAGTGCGATCGACATATATTTCCATTTGTTCCATATTGGTTTCTATCACTTTAAAAACACCAATAGTATATCCTGTTTCTTGATTAATAAAAATTGTTTTACGATAATTTCCTTTAATATAATTTAGCATTATTACCTCCTGTTCAAATAAAAAGCAATCGATTCATTGCGATTACTTTTTTTATTTGGTTGGACCTTTTTCCTGAGTTATATCACTATTCAATCTCGCTTCAGTCAATGCACTTTCTACAGCTTGATTTATTTCATCAGTATCTTTATCTTTATTAGCTAAAATTGTTTCATAAGCGGTAGCGCTTCTTGCCTCATCAACATAACTTTTATTTTGGCGATCTTGCAAATCCCATTCTTTAATAGTGCCATACATCATTCCCGCTAAAACACCCGATATTAAAACAGCACTTACAACTACATTTTTAACCCTGGCCTCACTTTTACGACGTTCTTTAACTGTTAACCTTAAACTATCAAAGTAATCTTCGTAAGTAACTGAAGTATTCCTGCTACGTCGTCTTCTATCACTAGCATCTAAAATAACATACGTAGCTTTCTTACTTTCATCTTTTGGTTCAAATACATAACCAACTTCAACACCATCTACAACTTTTAAAATTTTTTGGTAATCATCCCTCTTTGTTTTTTTGGCAATATACTGAAAAACATCAGCTTTATTATAATTATACATTTTACCATCATTTTGAGTTGTACAACTGTTGCCATTGCTAAAGTTAAATACCTGAATATCACTTTCTCTATATTTCATTAGTATCACCTCTGTTTATCTACTACTATTTTAGCGCAAACCTCAATAGTTGTCAAAATAATATCCTCAAATTTAACACTAGATGTCAAATTATCTGTATTACAAATTTTCCAAAGCCCTAACAGCTTCATCAAACGTCGCTACAGGGATAATATCAATTTTCATATGTTCTTCCTTTTTTATAGTTTGAGCTTGTCTATAATTATCTCCCCGAGGAACCAAAAAAACATCAGCTTTATCTTTAACTGCTCCCCTTAATTTATATGAAATACCACCAATTTCCCCGACTTCTCCTTGCATATTAATAGTACCAGTGCCAACGATTTTCTTCCCATGCGTAATATCTTCTTTAACCAATTTATTATACGCTGTTAAAGCTAACATCAACCCTCCTGAAGGACCTGATTCGCTTTTAGTAAAATGCAAGGTAACCTGTGGTTTAGTAGTATAATCATAAATACTACTGATATATATACCTGTTAATTTATTAGAATCAATATTAATAATTTCTGCATATCTATCTTCTTTTTTACCATTAACCATGACAGTAATAGCTAATTTATCATGATAATTTTTGGATGATACAATATCACGATATTGATCTAACGATGAAAGTTCTTGTCCATCAATAGCTATAATTTCATCCCCAATTTTTAAATTAGTATTACTTTTTTCATCTACATATAAAACATAATAATGTACATCGGTTATTAAGAATTGTTTACCAGCTTTCTCATAAGCCACTTTTAAAGCTGATTGGTTAGCATCTTCTAAAGAAATATGATCCCGATAATTAACTTCCTTAACTGTTTCTTCTTTAGTTAATTTATAATCATCAATTTTTACACATTCCCAGCTTTTAATAACTTTACTCAATAAATAAGTAGGCAAAGTAGCCTTAAGTTCTGATACATAAGCAAAATTAAATGATCCAGTACTTTTATATTCATCAGTTATATCAATACGTGTATCAATATTAATAGTACCACCAGTATTATAAATATAATATGGTAAAGGAAAAGTACAAACAACAAACAAGCTCAAGAAGATTATTAATAGTTTATAGTTTTCCTTAATATATTTTTTTATTTTTTCATATAGTTTATTAAACATTATATCAGTCCTTTATAGTTAATTATAGCAAAAAGAAGGTGTTTTATGAAAAGAAAAATACAAAGCGTTTTTATCGTTTTTATTTTGCTTTTAATGGGATATCTTTTTTTAAAGTATGCTCGTGAAGTTATGTCATCAGTCATTTTTTCTTTTAATTTATGGCAAAATAATTTATTACCATCACTACTTCCTTTTTTTATCATTGCTGAGTTGATGATCCAATATGGCTTTGTGGAATTTTTAGGAGAAATATTTAATTATCCCATGAAAAAAATATTTCATATGCCCGGGGAATGCAGTTTTGTCCTAGTTATGAGTATGTTAAGTGGGTTCCCCAGTGGTGCTAAATACACCAAGCAATTATTAGATGAAAACATTATTGATGAAAGTACCGCTAATCGCCTATTAACCTTTACACATTTTTCCAATCCATTATTTGTAATTGGAACCATTGGTATTACTTTTTTACATAGTCAAAAAATAGGACTCATTATTTTACTATCACATATAATAAGTAATTTTATTATTGCCTTTTTAATTAGGCCTAAACAATATAATGATACCACTTATCATAAAACACAACATAACTGTATATATAGAGGCTTTCAAAAAATGCATCAATATAGAATTACAAAATCTAAAACTTTTGCGACAATTATGAATCAAGCCATCATGAATACCTTTAAAACCCTTTTCCTTATGCTTGGTATAGTGAGTTTCTTTTTAATTATTACTACTCTTGTACAACAATTATTACCACTAACCAATTTAGAAAAAGCTATGGTTAGTAGTCTATTTGAAATGACTCAAGGTCTAAAAACCGTTAGTGTATTATCACTATCACCATATTGGAAAGGTATGTGGATGAGTGGCATCATTTCGTTTGGCGGATTATCAGTTCATTTACAAATACTTAGCGTTTTAACAGATAGTAAAATTAAATATTCCTCTTTCTTTTTAGCTAGAATACTACATGTCATATTAACTATAATCATATATTCATTAATATATATGTTATCTTAAAACATGTGTCCAATTACCATATGGCGCAATAATTTTAATGCTATAATCTTCATTATTAAAATCCGAATTTTCATTCTCAATAGGAATATTTATAAGTAATAGTTTGTTATTTTCATCTCTATTATCAAAAGATAAATATGGACCATCACCTATAATAAAACCATCAGGCAATTCATAAACTTCATTTGGTTTGACACCTGGAAGATAATCACTATCATAATACTTAATACTAGGATTAGCATTATTTTTATCTATTTCTAATTTTACAGTCTCACCCACGTAATCACTTTCATAAC
Source organism: uncultured Bacilli bacterium (assembly GCA_947632325.1). Lineage (GTDB taxonomy): Bacteria > Bacillota_I > Bacilli_A > RF39 > UBA660 > CANPXY01. Next base: position 44,919 of record CANROU010000006.1, on the reverse strand, counting down.
AATCCAAGCTTTGACACAAAGATAAAATAATAATATTAGAATTTAAAGGACTAGTAGAAGCACTCCAAACACCCTTATGAATAACTTTATCCATTATTTTTTTAGTTAGTGTGTTTTTGTAAGTCAATATCTTAGCTTTTGTCTGTTCCACTTGTTGACGATCTTGATATTCTAATACTACTTGAAACATTGATACCGAAATGATGCTGACTAAAACAAAACATATCAACAATTCAATAATAGAAAAACCTTTTTCATTCATTAGAAAATCACCTCTATTGTCGCATAAGTATCATAATTATCATGTTCCACTACCACAATCAAGCGATAAAAGTCCTGTTTTGCTGATGTAGTATTATAATTAGGTAAATACTCAATATAATGCGTAAAATCATCTTTACGATCACCATCATATTGAGAAATTAAAGCATATTTTCTATCAGCAATAGAATAAGTAGTAAGATACATTTTTTTAATGTTTGCTAAATCCCTTAGCATTATACAACTAAGAGTATTGTTAACATAACCACTACAATTAGTAAAATCCACAATTCTAGTACCGTTACCATCATTTAATATATTTTTAAATTTGCCATAATTACCATCATTTAAAATCATTTTTCTAACCCAGTTAGCTATATACTTACTATCCAAATCATCGTAATGTTTTCGACCTTCATATCGCCCAAGTAAAGGAAAAACGGTCGTATATAGCATTCCAAACAAAGCCATTACAAAACAAGATACGATTAAAGTTTCCATTAAGACAAAACCCCGATTAGTTTTTTTTACCATACCTTCACTTTCTTTCTTGCTATTATCATATTTTTATTATATAATATTTTTAGATAAAATACTAGAGAGAAAAAAAAGGGGCAATAATATGGTAACATTTGATTTTAGTACACTACCAATTGTAGATGCCGTAAATCAAATTATTGTTTTTTCGGCAAAACAAAATGCTAGTGATATTCATTTTGATCCAAGACCTGATTGCTTGTTAGTTAGGATACGTGTAGATGGTGACTTGCAAGATTATACTATAATTCCTAAACAATATGAAAGAAATCTTATAACACGTATTAAATTATTAGCTAACATGAACATAACTGAAAATAGATTACCACAAGATGGTTCGGTTAAAGGTCGTTTTGGTGATTTAGATTTAGATATGCGTGTCGCTACTTTACCAACTCATTTAGGTGAAAAAGTTGTTATCCGTATTTTAGATTACTCTAGAAGTTTACAAGGTATTGAAACTTTAGGATTTTCCAAAGATAATATTACTAAATTAAATAAGATGATTAATGTCCCAAATGGTATTATTTTAGTAACTGGTGCAACGGGAACAGGAAAAAGTACAACAGTTTATTCTATATTACAAATTTTAAATAAACAAGAAACCAATATTATAACCGTTGAAGACCCTATTGAAATGGATATTAAAGGTATAAATCAGGTCCAAGTAAATAGTGAAATTGGTTTAGATTTTGCTAGAGTTTTAAGGGCCATTTTAAGACAGGATCCTAATATTATATTAATTGGTGAAATTCGTGATAGTGAAACAGCTAAAATTGCCGTTAGAGCATCCATAACTGGTCACTTGGTATTATCAACTATTCATACTAATGACTCGTTGAGCACTATTGAACGTTTATTGGATATGGATGTAGAAAGATACTTATTATCCAGTGCCCTAACTGGTATAATCTCTCAAAAATTAGTAAGAGTGCTTTGCCCTAAATGTAAAGTATTAAGACCAACTACACTCTATGAAAAAAAAGTATTTAAAACTGTTTTGGATAAAGATATAAATGAAATTTATGATGTTAATCCTAAACATTGTCCTGACTGTCATGAAGGATATCATGGTAGAATAGCTATACAAGAAGTTTTACTTATTAATGATGAAATAAGAGATGCCATAAACCGTAATGATTTATCTAAGGAAGAATTACGTAAATTAGTTTATCAAAGCGATGTTACTACTTTATTAGAAGATGGTCTAAATAAGTGTTTAGATGGTATTACTAGTTTTGAAGAAATTTATAAAGCTATAGAAATTGATGATAATTTAGATGAATATTATGGAGCAAAACACAATAATGTTGAAGAAAATAAAGCTCCTTCTACATCTAAAGAAAATACTATCACAGAAAAAGAAAATGTTCCTAATAACAAAAAAAATAATAAAGAAGATATTAAAACGGATGAGGAAGAAAAAAAGAATACTGATACTTCAACTGATATTATTATTCCTAAACCAATTATCAAAACCGATGATAAACCAAATATAACAGCCAATGATAAAGATGAAAAGAAAGAAACAAAAACATCACCTGAAGAAATAGATAATAAAAAAATAGACAATGAAGAAATAATGGATTTATTAACTTTACCACCTGTTAAAGAGGATTCTACTAAAACTGATAAAAGTGCACCGCTAGAAGAAGAACTATTACAAATTGATGATCCAAATAAAGAAGAAACTGACCTTATTTAGTTTCTTCTTTTTCTATAATATTCAATATTTCGTTGTTAATATCATCTATTGTTCTCATATTATCATTTTTTATACATTCAATAGTAAACCAATTATATAATTGCGATAATTCTATATACGCTTCTTCAGCGTTTTTTAAATATTCCTTATCTTTTTCATGTTCATCTAAATTTTTTCTATTCGTCATTAAAGATTGAGCATAATTATACGGTACATGCAAAAAAATAGTGATATCAGGTTTAGGTAATTCTAATAACCAATATTCCAATTTATCTATCCATTGATACATCAAAAAACGTTTTTCATTGTCTTTTATTTTACTACCCTGATGAGCCATATTACTACTAGTATAACGATCTATTATAACATAATACCCCGATTGTAAATATTCTTTAATCATATCAATATGATATTTACGATCAGCTGCATAGTATAGACACGCGATTTTAGGATTTAAATTTACTGCACCCTCGGTAAACCAACTGCTCATAATCTCCGGTTTACCTAAATAAGGTCCCCCAATAATTTTACCAGTGGGACTATCATACATGGGAAAAGATAAATAAAGAGCCTTTTTACCTTTACTATTTAATCTACTTGCTAATAATTTGCCTTGAGTTTCTTTGCCAGAACAATCAGTTCCCTCAATAACAACTATTTTACCTTTCAATTACAATCACCTTATCTTTTTTTAACTTTTTGAATTGCCGGTTGATTAGGACGAGGTTTTAACGGTTTGCCACAACTCATATTACCCTCTTTACAACTACCATAAACACAAGACGCTCCAGCATATTTAAAAACATTAGGGGCTACTTCTAATACTAAATCTAACATTTGATTGGCTACTTCACGAATTTCCCATTGCGCACGATTACAACAACGTTCTTTAAAGAAGTTAAACAAACATCTAGCATTCATAGTAACAACAATTTTTGTCTCACATGCATTAGGTAACAAGAATCGGGCATCTTCTAAAACTTTCTTACGCATTTGTTTAATAATTTTTTCATCAGTTATATGATTTTCTTCAATCATTTTATTAACTAACGAATCACAAACCTTTTTATAAGATACAATATCCTTTTGAACAGAATCCATAAATATTTTTAATGATTGTTCATTATTAACTATTTCCTCAGGTACTACTATATTCATATCATCAACTTCAACATAACGTTGACTTTGTTGAGAATAACTACCATGACGATGGCGAACTAATTGATGAGAGCAAGCGCGCGAAATACCCTCAATAGCAAAGGTAAAATTTAAATGTTCCATGGGACTTTCATGCCCTAAAGTTAATAACCTATTAATAAAGGATACCGTTTTTTCTTTAGTTAAATCATCTAAAATCTCTGGTGTTCCTACCTTGGAATAACACAATTTAGCTGCTGCAGCTACAATCTGTTCCGGATTTAAATAATCACTTTTTTGTTCTAAAGGATTTAATTGGGTATAAGCAATTAAATTAACACTTGGTTTTACTATTTTCATTTTTATATCACCTCAACTTATAATAACTGTTTAATTTCTATCAAACAACAATATTATTCTTTTCATCAAAAGGAACGAGCAAACATTTTCTACTTGCCAAATAATCACACATATGAACAAAATTCTCATATTTTGTTGCTGGAACAGGTAATATCTCATTCCCATCAAAATCCTTATTCCATGGTCCCATATGTGATTTAATGACAGATACCAATAAATTTAATTCTTCATCAGTTAAATGCAAATTATTTTTATTATTCATTATCATATCTGCCATTAATAATGGATGCTCAACTTTTGTATACTTAGATTTCTCTAGTCCCAATTTCAATCCATCATGAATCATAAGAGCAACTAACATAATATCCTGTTCCATATCAGTATATTTTTTAGCAATAACCGGATCCTGTAACAGTTCATAAGCAATTCTAACCGCTGCCTTACTATGTCGTAATAGGCCACCATCTCCCAATGAATATTGTGGATGATACTTTCCTGTAGATGATGCTGGGATTTTAAAAAAATAATCTGGTAATTCATTAATCAAATATATTGCATCTTCCCTTATTTTATCATTTTTTAAATATTTTAGTTCTTCCTTAAATTGTTCACTTTTCATAAGTACTACCTCCTACAAATGCTACCATAGCTTCATTTGAAAGATATAATTTATCTTCAGGAATCCAAAGATATTCATTATTTTCTTTCAATAATCCTAATTTTTTTTCATGTTGATAATCAAATACATTGTCAATATTCTTCTTATATTTATTAAAGAAAGCCTGTTTATCGATACCTTGTCTTTTTCGTAGTCCCAAAATTGTTTCATAACTCATTTTATCATCAATGGTCAATTTTTCTATCTCATAGCGATAACATCCTTTTAGATATTTGTTTAGTCCCCTAGTATTATTATAACGATAGTTATTTATATATCCACATGCTCCTAATCCAAAACCATAATATTCGTTATTATCCCAATAAGTTAAATTATGTAAACATTGATAACCTTTTTTAGCAAAATTACTAATTTCATATTGCTGATAATCTTTTTCTTTTAAATATCTTTGAATTAATTTATACATAGCCACATCACTATCTTCATCTTGTGATTTAACATTATTAATATAAAAAAGAGTATGTGGTTCTATCATTAAAGAATATGTAGAAACATGAGGGATATCAAGCGACATAAGAAAAGACAAATCTTCTTTTAAATCATTGATAACCTCATTAGGTAGGGCATATAATAAATCAATATTAATGTTATTAATGCCCTTATTCTTAGTTAAATTAATTATATTAATTATTTGTTGTTTATTATGATGTCTGTTTAACCTAGATAGTAAACGTTCATTTATCGTTTGCATTCCAAAACTTACACGATTAATACCATGTTTAATCATTAAATCTAGTTTTAAGGAATCAATAGATTCGAAATTACACTCCATCGTATATTCACAATTATTACTTTTTTTTAATATATCTAACATATCTAACAAGCGTTTTAATTGTTTAATATTTAAAACACTAGGTGTTCCTCCACCAATATAAATAGTATCTAACACGTCATCATTATAAAAAGTTTTAATCTCTTTTTCTAAACTTGTTAAATATTTATCTACTATATCTTCTTGATAAAATACTTTACAAAAATCACAATAAGAACAAATATTTTGACAAAAAGGAATATGTATATAAGCACTCTTAATCATTTGACGTATCATCCTCTTTTAAAATAGCTAAAAAGGCCTCCTGTGGTATCTCAACATTACCAATACGCTTCATTTTTTTCTTACCTTCTTTTTGCTTTTCTAGTAATTTTTTCTTACGAGTTACATCTCCACCATAACATTTGGCCAAAACATTTTTACGTAGAGCTTTAATATCTGTTCGCGCAATAACCTTAGATCCAATACAACATTGAATAGGAATTTCAAATAATTGTCTAGGAATTAATTGACGTAATTTTTCCACTAGAGCTTTACCTCTATTATAAGCAAAATCCTTATGAACAATCATACTAAAGGCATCAATTACCTCTTTGTTAAGTAAAACATCCATTTTAACTAAATCACTTTTTTGATTACCAATAAATTCATAATCAAACGACGCATAACCCTTAGTAGAAGATTTTAATTTATCAAAGAAATCATAAACAATCTCCGCTAATGGTAATTCATAATAAATCATCACTCGATTAGTATCTATGTAATTCATATTTAAGTAAGTACCCCTTTTATTTTGACAAAGTTCCATAATAGAACCAATATAACTAGAAGGAGTATATATACTTATTTTAACGAAGGGCTCTCTAATCTCTTTAATCTTCGTTCGATCAGGCATTTTATTTGGAGCATCAATATATATAATAGAATTATCCGTAAGTTCCACTTCATAAGATACCGATGGATTAGTAGCAATCAAATCAATCTTAAATTCTCGTTCAATTCTCTCTTTAATAATATCCATATGTAATAATCCTAAAAAACCGGTACGAAAACCAAAACCAAGTGCGGTTGAGGTCTCAGGCTCAAATATTAAAGATGCATCATTTAATTTTAATTTTTCTAAAGCTTCTTTTAATTCTTCATATTTACTAGATTCTATTGGATATAAACCGCAATAGACCATAGATTTCATGGGTTTATATCCAGGTAATGGTTGTAGGGCTTTTCGATTTTTTAAAGTAATAGTATCTCCCACTTTAACATCAGCAATACTTTTGATACTAGCAAATAAATATCCTACCTCCCCAGCTTTTAATTCGGTAACAGGTTGTTCTTTAGGATTGTTGATATATAAAGCTACTACTTCATAAGTAGCCCCTGTTTGCATCATAAATATTTCATCTTTTATTTTAACGATGCCATTTTTAACACAAATAGAAATAATAACACCACGATAAGGATCAAAGACGCTATCAAAAATCAAGGCCTGTAATGGTTCTTCACACTTACCATTTGGTGATGGTATTACCTTAATAACCTGTTCGATCAATTCTTGGATTCCTTCTCCTGTTTTAGCACTAGTTAATATGATTTCATCTTCCTTAAAACCTAAAGTATTTATTAATTCCCCTTTGACTTTATCTATATCGGCATTAGGCAAATCTATTTTATTAATAACAGGAATAATTGTTAAATCATGTTCCATAGCCAAATAAAGATTAGCTAATGTTTGAGCTTCAATACCTTGTGCAGCATCCACTACTAAAATGGCACCTTCACATGCCGCTAAACTGCGCGATACTTCATAAGAAAAATCAACATGACCTGGGGTATCAATTAAATTAAGATAATAATCTTCTTTAGCAAAGTTGTAAGTTAGTTGAACAGCATTTAGTTTAATGGTAATACCTCTTTCTCTTTCTAAATCCATATTATCTAATATTTGTTCTTTCATTTCCCTTTTTTCTAGAGCGCCTGTTAATTCTAAAATACGATCAGCCAAAGTACTTTTTCCATGATCAATATGCGCAATAATACAAAAATTACGAATGTTTTTCTGCACCATAATCTCACCTATTGATATTATATCAAAAAACTAGGATTTCTCCTAGCACCTTGATTAATAAAAGACGATATAAATACTCTTATTTGTATAATTATTTCATTACCATTTATATTTTTATGAATCAGTTACCACTTTTTCTACCCCACTAAATATCTTCTCGATCCCCTTGGCTATATAATCCTCTATTTTTTGAGACATAGTAAGACTAACATTAGAAATCTTATTATGATAATCTTTTTTGTTCTCCGTAAGATAATCTTTTAAATCAATATTTTTACCTGCGTTAACATCCTCTTCAAATTTTTTAACTTGTTCTTCGGTCATGGTCGTAAGTTTTTTCTGTTCATATTCATAATAACCGGTTGTTTGAGTAAAATACAAGGCCAGAAACAAAACAAATAAGGTACCTATAACAATACGCGCAATGTTTTTTCCTTTCATGATGCCTCCTTAATATAACTAGCAAAAACTTTAGCAAAGCATTCTATAGAATTATATACTTCTTCAATACTGTTATCCACGCCACCTACTTCAATTAAAATAGTATTACTAGAAAAGTCCTGATTATAAACACCATTAACCCCTGGACCCTCTTTTTTATAAATGCCTCTAGATATCCCTGGAATAGCTTCTTCTAATTTACTATTAATAATTTCCGTCAAGTGCAAATTTTCCTCATATTGCGGATTTTCTAAACCAACTATAAATAAAATACGAGCATAATTCTTATCATCTTTAGTAAGTAAAGTATGTTCTAAAGATACAGAATCACGATGAAAGTCAACAAAATATTTTAAAGACGGATTCTTTTCCTTGGCATCTTCCATAAACATCCTGCTAACTTGATAACTAGCGCTATAATTCCAGTTGTTCATATCTAATATATCCATAACATTACCCGTTTCAACCATGCTAGGTATTTGTAAATTATTTAATTTTTCTCTTAATATATAACTACCCAGCATAACATTAGGTCCCACGTTATATTCAGCTACATTACTAGGTTTATAATTTTCAAGTTGATGTGTACTATAAATATATACTTCCGGATTATTACTATTATTGTTTTTAGGATCTGGATCTTCAATATAAGTACTACTCTTTTTTAACTGTTCAATATTTTCATTACTATCTAAGTCTAAATTGAATTCCGTTAAGCCATTATAAGTAGTATCTAATATCGTTACAGGATTATCTAAATTAACATTAGAAAAAAATTGCATAACTTTAGTTAAAACATTATTTTTATCATATGAATAGAGCATATGATGATTAGTAATATGTAATATATTTTTTATAAATTCTTGATTGGTAAGAGGAATATTAATGTTAGGATAAAAATTAATTAATAAATAAACACCGAAAATACATACTAAACTATAGATAAATAATTTAAATTTTTTATGATTTTTTCGTCTTTTAGCTATAAATCTTTTTCTCATATAAATTTCTCCTTATTCAATTATATGAGACAACTATAGCAAACTATTATGGATTTATTTGTCGATGTAATACCGCATTTATACCTCTTGCTAAAACTTTACTTAATTTTGTAATTAAAAAATCTATTTCCTTAGGTGTTACCATTAAATTGTAACCAATTGGTGTCAATACTTCAAATACTAATGTTTTCATTTCCTCTTCATTTAAATTACCTATTAATCCTAATAAATTTTGCTTTTCCTCTTTAGATAAATTTTCTTCATGTTCTTGATAATTGCGTTTAGTTGAGGGAATAAATTTGAATTTAGGTTTAGCTAAATTTTCTTTATTGTAACTAAAATTTTGTATCATATAAAATATAGTATCTGTAACAATAGTCACGGCATCAACCACTGTAGGTATTCCAATAGCAAAGACAGGAATACCAATAGTTTCACTAGATATTTCCCTACGACTATTACCTACACCACTGCCAGGATGAATGCCAGTATCAGTTAATTGAATAACTTTATTAACCCTAGTTAAAGAAGAACTAGCTAAAGCATCTATTACAATGACAAAATGAGGTTTTATTTTATCAATAACTCCTAAAATGAAATCTTGAGTTTCAATGCCGGTGGTTCCGGTTACCCCAGGTGCAAAACAGGAAACATTTCTATAACCTTCCTCTACAGTAGCGTCTTTTAAATCAAATAAATGTCTGGTTACCAAAATATGATCAATAACCAATGGTCCTAATGAATCAGGGGTAGATTTTTCATTACCTAAACCAATTATTAAACAAGTATCGTCCTCTTTAATATGATGATGATCTAATAAATGTTTTAGAGCATCATGAAAAACCTTTTGAACTTGTTGTTGATTTTTACTATCAGTTATATCATCAAAAGTGATCGTTTTATAAATACCAGGTTTTTTCCCACATTGTGTAGATACTTTTTCATCAATAATTATTTCTTCTAAAAGCACATTATCATATTTTTGTTTATTTCTAAGTATACCTTCCGTTTCTTCATCTTTTAAAGTATCGACTATTAGATCCGTTCTATAACCATATTTACCTAAGTCAATTTCATGTTTCATCCTATCACCTATTTATAATATCTACAAAATTTATAAATTTATTTGCATTTTTACTTATTCTTTGTTAAAATGAATATGTTTAAAGAGAGGTGAAAAAAATGCCAAATATTAAAAGTACTAAAAAAAGAGTATTAACCAACGCTAAAAAAGAAAAGATGAATACATTAGTAACTTCTAGAATGAAAACATCAATCAAGAAAGTTGAAAAAGCTGTAGCTCTAGGTAATAAGGAAGATGCTAAAGAACAATTAAGGGAAGCTAACAAAAATATTGATAAAGCCCTTAACAGTGGTGTAATTCATAAAAATAAGGCTGCTAGAACCAAAGCCAGATTAACTAAAATGGAAAACAAAATGGAGTAAGCATATACTCCTTTTTTTTGAGCAATAACTCCATTAAAGGTATTTGCAAAAAGTTGTATTATTTTATATAATTAAAATGGCATTTAAATAAGCGTGGTGATCAAATGAAAAAATATTTTATTTTGTTAATATTAGTACTACTATTTCTAGCAACTTACCTATATCGAGAAGAAATTATGCTTTTTTATGTTAATCATTTTTTAGTATTAAATAAAACAGTTACACCACCTAAGGCTACTAATGAATATGTTAAAGATGAAAGTTTTAAATATGTTAGCCTGACAGATAACTTTACACCACATAATAAACAAGATTTATTAAATATATACTATACAATAATTAATTCAGGACAAGAAAAATTTTCTTTCTATTGTCCCGATGATGACTCATACCCTAATTGTATTGATGATGTACAACTATTAGCTAATAATCAAACAGTTTTATCCCATATTAATAATTTTGTTCATCCTTTTAATGGCTTTCGTCATATTGAAACGGAATATGATAGTTTGAAAAAAATCACTGTTACCATTGAAAAAGCATATACTGAAGAAAAAATTAAGGAAATTAATGAAATTGTCGATAAGGTATTAGCTGATATTAATGAAAACAGTACTAACCAAGAAAAAATTAAAGCCGTTCATGATTATATCATTAACAATAGTAAATATGATAGCGACAGAAGTGATTCACGCATCGTTAAATATGATTCTGATACAGCTTTTGGTAATTTAGTTCAAGGATACGGTTTATGTGGTGGATACACTGATAGTATGGCTATCTTCTTGGAACGATTTGGACTTACCAATTATAAAGTTTCAAGTGAAAATCATGTATGGAATGCTGTATTATTAGATGGTAAGTGGTATAATTTAGACTTAACTTGGGATGATCCAATCTCTACCACAGGAAATGATATACTAGAATATACATTTTTCTTAATTGATACTAATGAATTGCAATCGATAGAAAATACCCAGCATTATTTTGATACTACTGTTTATCAAGAATTAAAATAGATATTCCTTCATGAATATCTATTTTTTTAACTCATTATAAATAATATCTATAGTTTTTGTGAAATTATTATCATCAATAGTAAACCATTTAACATTCATTTGATTATTAAAAAAAGTAAACTGTCTTTTAGCATAATGTCTAGAATTTTGTTTAATTTGGGATATTGCCTCTTCTTTAGTCAAATTACCATCAAAATATTCATAAATTTCTTTATATCCTATGCCACTAATCAAAGGTTTACTTCTAACGTTATTATCATAAAAATAACGAACTTCTTCTATTAAACCATTTTCAATCATTTTTTCTACTCTTTGATTAATTCTCTCGTATAACAAAGATCTTTCCATACTAAGACCAATAATCTTTAAAGGATACAAAGGTTTATTACCTTCTTTGGTATATTTTTCATTATTAAGACATTTATTTAAAGAACGTATCAAGCGTTGTCTATTGTTAATGTGAATATCACTATTACCATGATGTTGTTTAATTAAATTCAAGATTTCAGCATTTGATAAATTATGAAAATCTTCTTGTAAAGTCCCCTCTTGAAAGTGATAATCAAAAAGGGCTGCCTTAATATATAATCCTGTTCCACCTACTATAATAACTCTTTTACCACGATTAGTAATATCCTCAATTATTTTACGACAATCACGTTGATAATCAAAAACACTATAGTTATCATTGACATCAACAATATCTAAAAGATGGTGGACTATACCCTCTTTTTCATCTTCTTTTATTTTAGCCGTACCAATATCTAAACCCTTGTATACTTGCATACTATCAGCATTAATAATTTCGGCGTCTAATTCATGGGCTAAAGCAATACTTAATTGAGTCTTCCCAACTCCTGTTGGACCTACTATTACGATGATTGATTGCATACATTTCCTTCTTTCTTTTCTAATTCATTGCGCGTTTAAATAATTTTTCTAATTGATATTTGCTATATACTATAATAGTTGGTCGACCATGAGGACAAGTAAATGGATTATCGCATTTTCTTAATGTATCTAGTAAATATTCCATATCTTTTAAACTTAGATAATCATTTGCTTTTACTGACATTTTACAAGCCATTGTAGCGGCCGTATGATCAACAAATTTTTCATAATCAAAAGTATGCTCAACACAAATAATATCTATAATTTTTAATATAGCTTCTTTTTCTCTTCCTTTAGCTAACCAATTTGGATGTTTTCTAATTAAGAAACCTTTAGAACCAAATTCCTCTATTTCAAATTGTAATTGTTTTAATAAATCAATATGTTCTTTTATTATAATAAAATCTTGCATAGGTAATTCAATTTCAATTGGAACCAATAATTCCATAATTTTAGCTTCTTTATTTAAAATGGCCTTTAAACACTTTTCATAATTAATCCGCTCAGCTGCTGCATGTTGATCAATAATAAACATACCATCATCATTTTGCGCTATAATGTAAGTACCATGTACTAATCCTACAGGATACATCTTCTTAATACGATTTTCTTTTTCTTCATGATAATTGACTGGTGTATCATTAACTTCAAAATCCAACTTTATATCTTCATAGGACTTTACAATAGGAGAAACATCTTCTTGTTCATAACTATTAGAAATATAGTCTTTCTTAAATGTATCTTCACTAATATTATTTTCTAGATTATTACTTACTATATCATCACTTACAACACTAGGGATTAAAGTTAGATGCTCTAATTTCTCAGTTATAATTTTAGATAAAAATTCTTTTAATTCTGTCATCTTAGAAAATTTAATATCCATTTTAGTAGGATGAATATTAACATCAATCAAAATAGGATCAACTTCGATATTTAAAATAACCACTGGATATTTATCTTTGGGAATATAAGTATGATAACAGTCTGTTATTAAACGATTTAATTCCATATTTCGTATTAAACGCCCATTCACCAAAATAGTTAAATGACTTCGATTACTACGAGCTAACTCTGGATAACCAATATAACCATAAACATGATAATCATTATCTTCTATATCTACTTCAATCATTTTTTTAGCGACATCTACATTATAAATATTATATATGACCTTTAATAAATCACCATCACCAGTAGTGTTTAATAAGACTTTACCATTATTAGTAAAATAAAATTTTATATTAGGATAAGATAACGCCATTTTATGTAAATATTCAGTTATAGTAGCTAATTCAACATAAGGATTTTTCATATATTTTAATCGCACGGGCGTATTATAGAATAAATTAGTAACGGTAATAGAGGTACCCTGTTTACTATCACTATTTATACAATCAATAATCTTGCCCCCATCAATAGTAAGTAAAGTCCCAACGTCTCCCGTAGAAGTTTTCAAAACAACTTTAGATACCGCCGCAATGGAAGGAAGAGCTTCACCTCTAAAACCAAGTGATTGAACATGAAACAAATCATCAAGATTCTTAAGTTTACTAGTAGCATGTCTTAAAAAAGCCACTTCAGCATCTTCTCTAGTCATACCAATACCATCATCAGTTATTTTAATTTGTTTGATACCCGAATCAATAAGTTCAATTTTTATTTCATGACTTTTAGCATCGATGCTATTTTCCACCAATTCTTTTACTACATTCATCGTTCTCTCAATTACTTCACCAGCGGCAATTTTATTAGCCAAATTTTCATCCATTACCTTAATAGTTGTCATATTATCACCACATTTCTACTACTTACAATTACTATCATCAGTCTTATATTTACCACACTTTAAACAAGCATGATATGAAAGATTAAGATTACTATTATTGCCAGCGTTTCTTACCACTACATAACCACTACACTTATCTCCTGAAACTTCAGGATCACTAATTTCTTCAGTATAATTTCCCGCTATTAAGGAAGTAATATTTATTTTAGTAGTACTAGTAGTATCTGTAGGTATTTCATCCATATGATCAATCAAATAATTTTCTGCCGCTACTTCCATATTTTTTTCTAATTCTTCATAAGTTTGTTTTTTACTTTTTGACAAAATATTAGTAAAGGATCCTACAGCTATTAAGGATAAAATACCTAAAATAGCTATTACAGCTAATAATTCTACCATTGTAAAACCTTTTTTATTTTTCATATCTACTCACCCCTCTTATTATACTATAATTTTTTTAAATATTGAAACAGATTTAAAGCAACATCCTTATTTAATACAGAACTTAACTCTTCTAGTGAGGCCTCCTTTAATTTTTTTAAGGAACCAAAGTTCTTTAAAAGTTCTTTTTTTCTTTTTTCGCCTATCCCAGGAACAACATCCAACAAACTAGATAAAGCTCCCTTACTCTTAATAGAACGATGATAACTAATAGCGTAACGATGGACTTCATCTTGCATCCTAGTTAAGAAAAGAAATAAATTACTTTTTTTATTTACTGATAATGTTTTACCATTATCATCAATAATCGCATTAGTACGGTGTTTATCATCTTTCTTAAGACCAATAATAGGTATATCTAAATGCAAGGAATCAATAATTTCTTTAGCTACTGCTACTTGTGTTTGTCCACCATCCATAATAATTAAATCAGGCTTCCTTAAATTTTCCATTAATACTTTATAATAACGTCGATATAAAACCTCACGCATAGCACTTAAATCATCTTTTACTTCAGTAGAAATTTTATATTTACGATACTCTTGTTTTAAAGGTAAAAAATCTTCATACACAACCATACCACCAACATAAAAAGTACCAAACAAATGCGAATTATCGAAACACTCCATTCTAGATAAATGTGGTAAATGTAAAAGTGATTGTAACTCTTCTAAAGCTTTTCGTCGCTCATCATTATCCTTTTTTAAAGTCTCCTCTTGTTCATATAAAGCTACTTTACAATTATCTTTAGCCATAGTTAATAATTTTTTTAACTCTCCTCTAACCGGTACAGTTACTTCTACATTTAAATATTGTTTTAATAAATCTCTTTGTAATGTATCATCGACCACAATCTCTTTAGGCAATAAATTGTTTTTACTATAAAAATGTATAATATATTGCAAAACTTCCTCATCTACATTATCTACACTATTAAAAATATCTTTCTGTCTACCGAACAAAAGACCTTCTCTTATGAAAAAAACTTGAATAGATACATAATTCTTATCGCAATAGTAAGCAAATAGATCAAAATTATAATTTTTATGCAAATCAATTTTTTGCTTTTCTAAAGTAATATCAATATCCTCTAACATCTGTTTTAACTCTTGAGCTTTTTCAAAATTCAAATTATCACTAGCTTTATGCATTTGTCCTAGTAATCTATTTTTAATAATACTACTATCACCTTTTAAAAATTGTTTAATTTCATCCAACATGATTTGTAATTTTTCATCATCAATGTTTTTTTCACAATAACCAAGACACTCCTTAATATGATAATATAGACACACTTCTTTAGGCATCTTATCACATTTTCGTAATGGATAAATACGATTAATAATATTAACGGTCTTTCTAGCAGCTCCTACATTAGGATAAGGTCCATAAAGATGATTTTTATTTTTTTTACGATTAATATTTCTTACAACTCGTAGTTGAGGATATTTTTCATTAGTAAGTTCTATAAAAGGATAACTCTTATCATCCTTTAACAAAATATTATATTTAGGATTATATTTTTTTATCAAAGTAATCTCTAAAATTAAACTTTCTAATTCACTACTAGTGACAATATATTCAAAATCAGCAATATCATTAACTAACATAGCTGTCTTACCTGTTACTGTTCCCGTAAAATAGCTTTTAAGTCGATTTTTTAAATTTTTAGCTTTACCAACATAAATAATTATCCCATCTTTATTTTTCATCTGATAACTACCCGGTTTATTTGGTACTAAAGCTAACTTATCCTTAAACATATTCTCACCTCCCTTATTTATTAAATAAGAACTTTTTCATTAACATAACCAATAAGATATGGATATTTAATATCCGTAATCATAACTTTTACAATAGAATGTACTGAAGGATTACCTAATATTTTAACAGATAAATAATTACCGCTATGACCATAGCCAAAACCATCTTTAGTTGTTTCGACTAACACTTCGATAGTCTTATTTTTAAATTTTTCAAAATAATCTATTTCTAATTGTCTAGATACATCTAATAATTTACGAGCTCTATCTTTTTTAGTATTATTATCAATTTGATTAGGCATAGTTGCGGCAGTAGTACCTGTTCTAATAGAATAGGGAAAAACATGAATCTTACTAAAGGCCATTTTTTTAACAGTATTAATCGTATCTTGAAACATAACATCATCTTCGCCTGGGAAACCGACAATAACATCTGTAGTAATAGAAATATCAGGCCGAATAGCCCTTATTTTTTGGATTTTATCATAAAAATAAGATAAGTCATATTTACGATTCATTGCTTTTAATATAGCATCACTTCCTGCTTGCAGAGGAATATGTAAATGATCTACTATAACAGGATTATCACGAATGATTTTTAAAACCTCATCTGTTAATTCAGTGATCTCAATGGAGGAAATACGAAGACGCTTTAAATTTTTAATTTTAACAATATCTTGCAATAAACTAGCAAAGTTAAGATTTAAATCAACACCATAATTTCCAGTATGAATACCCGTTAACACAATTTCTTGATAACCCTTCATAACTAAATCATCGATTTCTTTTAATACTATGTCTTTAGCTTTAGAGCGACATTTACCTCGAACATATGGAATAATACAATAACTACAAAAATTTTCGCAGCCATCTTGAATTTTAACGAAAGCTCTACTTCGCCCTTCAAAAGTTGTAATAGCCATATTTTCAAATGACTCATCAAAATCTTGATAAAATTTCTTAATTTCTTTCTGTTGTCTAAAATATTCTTCAACTAAATCTACTATTTGACTTTTATCTTTATTACCTAAGACGATATCTAAACCTAATTCATGATAATCTTGATTAGCTTGCATAAAACAACCTACCGCTACCACACAAGCAGCACTGTTTTGTCTAATAGCTCTTCTAATCATCTTTTTACTCTTAACATCACTTGTATTAGTAACAGCACATGTATTGATAACATAAACGTCACAAATATCATTAAAATCGCCAATAGTATAACCTCTATTTTTAAAACATTGCGCAATATACTCACTCTCATAAGCATTTACTTTACAGCCTAATGTACAAATTCCCACCTTCATCTTCGCTACCTCCTAAAAAAAGAAATTAGATTAGTCTAATTTCTTTTGTAATTCGCGTAAAATTTGCAAAAACTCATTGGTTTTTCTAATCTCTTCATCTAGTTTATCATAATTAGCCGTATTTTCAAGCTCAATTGTTCCCTCTTTAACAGTTTTATCATTCTCTAATCCAAAAACAGGCGAAATAATGGGGCTGCTTTTAAAGTGACTTATAGAATCTGGTTTAGGTGCTACTACGGTATTAAAATCATCTAATTTAACGGTTTTAGTATTTGCCTTATCACTATTTAAATTATCATTTTGTTTTACAGCCTGCATTTTTAACTCTAATTCCTCTAAATTAATTAAGGCATTCCCTTCATCCTCATAACTATTAAATTCTTTTTCTTCTTCTAATGGTAAAGATTGCGCTTTCTTCATTAATTCATCAATACTAATAATAGCTTCCTCTTCTTGAGTTAATTCAAAATCAGTAAGTTCACTATTTTGAATTTGATTATCTTCCTTTTTTAATTCATCAGTCAAACGATTTAATTCTTCTTTAGCCTCTTTGGCATTTGGTTCATTGTTGGTATATGTTATTTCTTCATCATTATTATTATCCAATACTTCCACAGAAGAAGTGGTACTATCAATTGATGAGCCCTTATCTAATACAGTATCAACTACAGCATCTTCCGTTAAAGGATTGATAAATGGTTCTATCTGTTCTTTACTATTAGCGGCTTGTTTTTGCCTTTTATCAATTATAAAAACTATTATTATGCACAAAAACATTATACCAATTAGTCCATACATTATTATAAACTCTCTTGATAAAAAGATATTTGTTACTTCTTTCATTTTTTCACCTCATAAAGTTATAATTAATAACACTCATTATATATAAACCAACGGTTTCGGTTCGTAAGACACGATTACCTAAAGAAACACGACAATATCCAGAATTAAGTAATTTATTCTCTTCTTCAACAGTAAAGCCACCCTCTGGTCCTACCACACATATCATTGTAACATCATTTGTAATGTTTGCTAAGACCTTTTTTAAAGTGGTTGACGTTTCATTTACACTACAAAACAGTTTTACTTCACAGTCAACTTTACACAAATCATCAATATTCATTATATCCTTAACCTCAGGAATTAGCAATCCTTTGGACTGTTCACTGGCCTCTTTAACTATTTTTTGCCAACGTAAAATACGTTTGTTTTCTTTACCCTTGATATTAATCATCGATCTATTAGCCACAAAGGGTTGAATAGCCTTTACCCCTAATTCAGTAGCCTTTTGCAAAATGTAATCCATTTTATTTTCTTGAACAATCGATTGAGCTAAAATTACCTTAACCGGTAAAGAAGTATTACTTGCTATCTCATGAATAATCTTAGCCTCCACTAAATCTTGCGACTTATTAGTTATTATTTTATCTATTTCACAAAGATAAAGTCTTTCCTTAGACACAATTTCTATTTTATCTCCTATTTTCATACGCATTACAACTAGAATATGATAACTATCTTCAACAGACAAAATAAAGGAATGATTTTCTTGCCGATTAACAAAATATCTTTGCATATCATCCCTCCATTTTCATTATAAATATTTAATAATTAATCTTACTTTATCACAAAGTAACAAAAACAACAATAAATTATTACTTTTTTTGATGTTTTTTATCATAAGTAATCAATCCTAAAAATAATATTCCCCCTAATAAACTTAATATTTTACCCTCTTTTACTAATGGCGCTTCATATTTAATGTTAATAGTATGATAACCTTCATTGATAGGAAAGCCAATAAAACCTTTATTTACTTGTTCATAAGCAACTAATTTTTTATCAAGCATGATGGTAAACCCTTTATCATATGGAATTGATGTTATAAAATAGCCTTTCCTTGTTACATTAATATGACCTGATATGGTATCTGTAATCATCTTATCACTATCTAATACAAATTCATCAACATCTTTATTATAATTTTTAATATCATCATAATCTAAGACCAAAGTTTCAATATTACCAATTTCATATACCCCTGGTTCTATTTCAATAGTTAATTTAGCTAATGTTTTATTAGCCAAAACATAATTGAATTGTCTATTATGGTTATTATATATCCAATCTTCACAAGTTATTTTATTAACCTTACCGTTAATCGTAATAGTTCTATCACCTTCTTGGCAACTAACTTCATTTAAAATATCAAAATTTAATAATAAAATTTGATTAGCTAATGGTTTAGTTAAATCAATTTCTAATTTAGTAGGTTTAGTAACCGTAAAATGATACCGCTCATTATCTTTAGAAATATTAAGTTTATCTTCCATAGTATAATCTAGAGCAACAGAATCAATAGTAGTACTTATAACATTACTATTCTCATTTTTAACAACAGCATTCCCTAACATAACTCCTATTTGATCTTTATAAGATAAATTATCAAATTCATCTTCACTATATAAATGAGCTGTAGCATACATCAGTGGATAAGCCATTTGATTTTTATAAACATAAGAATCTATTTTATCATATCCCAAAATAGAATCTAATTCTTTATTTTTCCCAATTAAATATTTTACACCAACTAGATTATCAAAAAAATAATTAGACGTATTACTAATCATTAAGCTGTTACGATTAGCGATAGAAGTACCTAAATAATTATTATAAAATTCTTTGTAATTTTCATTTTGAATAGAAGAATATACAGATGGTAAATAATGTTTTGTAGTATATATTTTATTGATAGTAGGTAGATTATAATTTAACTGTTTCATACGATATAAAGATTTATCTTCTAATTCGATTTGCTCCATTGATTTCGTAATACTACTATCGTTTATTTGTTTATATTTGTCTATACTAACATAATCTTCTATTTGATTGACACTAACGTTAATTAATATAGCTATTAATACTATGCCCCCTAAAAAATAATTTTTTCTTTTCTTTTGGTATAAATAAAGTAATCCTAAAGTGATAACTATATCAGCTATAACCGCCAAAAGATAAAACCATTCATAATGATATAGGTATCCTATAATTACCAAAATAACTATACTTATTATCAACCATTTTGTAAAAGATAAATAATATTTCTTATTGACTATCTTGTTAATTCCTTCAGCACTTACTAATAAGAATAAAGGTAAAAAAGGGATTAGTACTTTACTTCTAACATAAAGTGCGCCATTTAATAAATACATAACAATCGGTATAAGAGTTATAAATAAACAAGCACCACTTAAATAACGAAGGGACTTTTCTTTAGATAATAATAAAATAACTAAAGCCATTAAACTAATACTCGTTAACCCCAGGTTATAACTATCATATAAAAAGGTCTTTACATTTAATTGCGGGATCAATAATTTAAGCAAAGATAACAAGTTAATACCTGTAGTACTATCACTTCGCCCTGTTAAAATAACATAGATAGTTGGTAATAAAAGTACAGCTGCTGATAATATACCAATACCACATGGCACCACAAAACTAACACTGCTTTTTAAAAAATCTTTTAAAGACTTATCTTTATTATGATTTAAATATTGATAAACATAATAAATAGCCAAACATAGTAACCCACCAATACTATAATAATAACTAATCATAATCATTAGAAAAACACTAATAGTTATCAATGCTCTTTTGTTAGTAACAAAATAACGATCAATCCCAATTAATCCCAGTAATAAAAATGGTAAATAATCTACGAACATCATATGACGATGAGCATGATATATTAAAGGAACCGCACAAGCAAATAATAAAGTAGAAATTATTATAGATATAGGTGATAATTTTTTGTTTTGTAAAAAATAATAAAACAAATTAACCGTAGTAACAGAAAGGACAATATTAATTATTTGAATATAAGTAGTCATCGACAAAAAAGGTAAAAAATACGAAATTAAAATAAGTGGATTTAATAGACCATAGTATGCAAAATTAAAAATATTTTGACCTGCACCTAAATGAAAAGCAAAATTAGGTAATATTTGTTTTGTCTCATAAAAAATAGTTCTAAAATATTCGGCAAACACTGTGTGTTGATTTAGCCAATCCGTATTAGAACCAAATAAATGATTTGGTTTACATCCTAATGCAATTAAAATTAAAACAAAACAAGTTACCATTATATATGGTTTGATTTTTTTCTTCATATTAACCTCTTTATTACTTTTTTTTCTTTATATTACATATATATTATAGCGAATAATGCTAAAAATAAAAAGGAGGAAATATGCGAAAAGAAAAATTTATTATTTCCACTATTATTTTGATGATTGGCGGTTGTCTTACTAAAGTATTAGGTATGATCATCAAAATTGTCATGAGTCGTAAAATGGGACCCGTTGGAATTGGATTATATATGTTGATTTTACCAACTTTTTCTTTATTTATTGGACTTGCCCAATTTGGTTTTCCCGTAGCTATTAGTAAATTAGTGGCTGAAGATACAAAAAATAATAAAAATCTTTTATTTTCTCTTTTACCTATTTCCTTTTTAGTCAATATATTAATAATTATCTTTATTATCTTTTTCAGTCCGTATCTAGCAAATAATCTTCTACATGATTCTAGAAGTTATTATGCTTTATTAGCTATTGCTATTGTTTTACCTCTTACTAGTTTATCTGGTATGCTACGTAGTTATTTTTTTGGTAGACAACAAATGTTACCTCATGTTGTATCTAATGTTACCGAAGATATTATTCGACTTATTCTAATTAGTATAGGCGTACCTTTTTTCTTAAAATATGGTTTAGAATTTGCTGTAGCTTTTGTAGTATTGACCAATATTGCCAGTGAATTAACTTCTATATTAGTTTTATTCTTTTTCTTACCTAAGCACTTTAAAATTACCAAAAAAGACTTATCCTTTAATCTAGTGTATGTCAAAGAATCACTAGGAATTAGTGTCCCTAGTACCACAGGACGCCTAATTGGCTCTATTGGTTATTTCTTAGAACCCATTATCATAACCTCTGTTTTACTGGCTGTAGGTTATAGTAATTCCTATATTGTTAGAGAATATGGTATTTTATCAGGTTATGTAATGCCTTTATTACTCTTACCTTCCTTTTTTACCATGGCCATATCACAAGCCCTACTACCTATTGTTAGTAAAGCATATAGCGAAAAGAAAATTAAATATACCAAGGCTAAAATTAAACAAGCTATTTTTATTTGTCTATTAATTGGCATACCTGTCACCATTTTATTAATATTATTTCCTCATGTTCCTTTAAAATTAGTTTACAATACCAAAGAAGGCATAACCTATCTTAAGGTTCTAGCCCCTGTTTGTCTATTTCAATATATACAAGCCCCTCTATCATCAAGTTTAGATGCCATGGGCAAAAGCAGTATTAATATGAAAGCCACTTTTATAGGAATGCTTTTACGTACTACTCTTCTTTTTCTAACATCTTTTCTTAAAATTGGCTTATGGTCATTAGTCATAGCTACCACTGTTAATGTCTTATTTACAACATTTTATTCTCTTAAAAAAGTAAAACATTTATTAGCTAATAATACTTAATTGATTATTATTATTTATAAAAAAAGCAACTAATTATGAATTGTTGCTTTTATTTATTAATAACCATTTTATATTAATTATAGTTTATTATCGATTATATTCATCTATTAACGATAAAAATTCATCTTGCAATTCTTGTAATTTTTCTTTTGTCTTAGCCTCAAAACGTAACGTAATGTTTGGCCCTGTATTAGATACTCGAATCAAAGCCCACCCTTCATCAAAAATAGCTTTAACTCCATCAATAGTAATTATATTATATTTTTTATCAAGACAATATTGTTTAACTTTTTCAATCACCTGACGCTTTTTATCATCAAGCGAAGTAACCTTTATTTCTCCTGTAGAATAATATTTATTAATACCTTCTAATAACTGCGAAACTGTTTTAGAAGTTTTAGATAAAATTTCCAATAGTCTAAGTCCGGCATACAAGCCACTATCAAAGCCCTTAAAGCGATCATTAAAATACACATGCCCAGATAGTTCCCCTCCAAAAGGTAAATTATCTTCTAAAACCTTCATCTTAGTATATGAGGCACCTGTACGATAACAAATAGCTTTTCCACCTAATGCTTTTATTTCATCATCAAGAGCTTTGCTACATTTAACATCATATAAAAATGTTTTGGTAGCTACTTTATTAATTAAATTGCGAATAATTATAATCATAAATAAATCAGTAGGCACATATTGTCCATTTTCATCAATTACTCCTAAGCGATCACCATCTCCATCAAAGGCAATCCCTACATCAGCTTTTTTCTCTATTACCATCTGCTTTAAGCTATCTAAGTTGCTTTCCACAGAAGGATCAGGATGATGATTAGGGAAATTACCATCACTAGTTCCATACAATACTGTTAAATCAATAGGAAAACACTGATATAATTCTTGGGCAATTATAGACGTAGTTCCATTACCACAATCTATCACTACCTTTAATTTTCTATCTCCAAAATCAAGATGTCCCTTTATAAAATCAAAATACTCATCCTTAATATTATAATTTTCTACACTGCCTTCTCCTTTTGTAAATTGACCTTTAATAGTATAGTTATAAAAATCTTGAATCATTTCTCCTCTAGCATTGCCACGTTCATCAAAACTTATTTTAAAACCATTTTCATCTTTAGGATTGTGACTCGCTGTAATCATAATACCTGAAGGAATAGCTAATTTTTGACAAGCATAATAATACATCGGTGTTGTTACTAAACCGATATTAGTAATTTGTATACCTGTTTCTAAAATACCTTTAATAAGATTAATAGACAAACTATCAGATGATAAACGATTATCGTGCCCCACAATACACTTTGTCTTACCTAATGTTTGAATATAACTTCCATATGATTTACCAATAATATAGGCAATATCATCATTAATTTCACTAGGCACTACCCCTCGAATATCATATTCCCTAAAAATATAAGGATCAAGATCTTTTTTTATATCCATATTATCAACTCTTTCCTACAATTTCATCGTATCATACTTTACTTTATCAAGCAATATACCTACTTTTCTATTTGACACGTTGGACAATAATATGTCCCTCGACCATTAATTTTTATTTTGATAATAGGACTATTACATATAGGACAAAGTTCATCCCTTTTACCATGTACCAACAATTCATTTTGAAATAAACCGTGAACTCCCTCTTCTGAAGTATAACTACGAATAGTAGTGCCTCCCAATTTAATGGCTTTATCTAAAATAATTTTGGTACTATTGATAATATTCTCACAATCTTCTTTAGTTAAATCTTTAGCTTTTACAAGAGGCGAAATTTTACTTAAAAATAAAATCTCATCATCATAAATATTACCAATACCTGCGATAATAGATTGATCTAATAATACAGTTTTTATAGGCAAGGTTTTGTTATGAAAACAATCTAACAAATAGGTAGCATTCAATCTTTTATCATTATATTCATAACCCAATTCACTCAAAGGCAATACATCATTAATAATATTTTTATCCAATAAATACATTTTCCCAAATTTACGAACATCATGATAGCGCATTTCAATATCATTATCTAAAGTAAAAACAACATGCTCATGTTTATTACGTTCATCTTCCTGATACCGAAAGAAAAATTTTCCTTCCATACGCAAATGAACTAATAAAATAAAATCAGTCAATTCTATTACAATCCATTTTCCTCTAGTACGCACATCACTAATCTTTTGACCAATTATTTTTTTTATAAATTCTATAGGACTTGGCTTAACAATAATATTATCCCAATATATTTTACAATCGGTAATTTCCTTACCTAAGATTTTTTTCTTTAAAGCTTTCGCAACGGTTATTACTTCTGGTTTTTCCGGCATACTATACACTTCCTAATATTTACTTAATATTATTATTTGTTTTAGTTAAAGGTCTTTTATCTTGAACATTATCAATGCCATCAATGCCTTTAACACGGTTTAATTCCTGTTCCCAAAATTCCCTCTCTCTAGTCAAAAATGCTATTTTTTCCTGTATTGTCATATCTTGTACTTCATCACTAATATAATCATGATATTTTTTTGTTTCTCTTTTTACCAATTCATTAGTTTCTTCCTCTTTTACCTTATCTAAAGCTTTCCCCAATTCTTTGATATCAACATCAGTATCAATTTCTGGATGATCCCTTTTAAATTTTTTAACTCCCCACTTTTCACCTAATTTCTGAATACCACCAAAACCAGCAGCCACTGATACAGCCGCAAGGCCAATAAGCGATATTAGCGTAGCCAACTCTGAATTAGTAAAATGAGCGACAATACGCGCGCCTAAAAAACCAATACCACCCGATATTATACACAATCCTATAATAGTCGCAATTATCACAACTTCAAAAAGCACCTGATGATCTATCGGTAGCACCCCTCCTTTTTTAATATCATAATATTGTTGATATAAATCTCTATTCTCATCTGTTAATTCAATTTTATTCATAAATAAACACCTCTTATAAAGTATTATTATATATATTTAAACTATCATTGACAAGTTTTTATTTAGCCTCATACCAATTTTGACCAACCGCAATTTCTACTTTAAGAGGAACATCTAATTCTATAACATGTTCCATTGTATGACGAATAATCTCGGTTACCTCTTTTTCTTCAGTTAATAAAACATCAAACACCAATTCATCATGTACCTGTAATAACATCTTACTCTTAAGATTTCGTTTTTTTAATTCCCTATAAATATCTATCATAGCTTTTTTTAATATATCGGCACTACTTCCTTGTATAGGTGTATTTAAAGCCATTCTTTCACCTTGATTACGTACCATATAATTTTTATTTTTCAATTCATCAATATTACGCTTGCGATTCATAATAGTTTGAACATACCCTAAAAGATAAGCATCTTTAATAAGTGAATTCATATATTCCTTAATGCCTGGGTAAGTATTTAAATAATTATCAATAAAAGCCTTAGCCGTCTTAACATCTATTCCTAAATCTTCACTTAATCCAAAGCTACTAATACCATATAAAATACCAAAATTAACCGCTTTAGCAGTTCTTCGCATATCTTTAGTAACTTCAGTTATAGGAACATGAAATATATCTGATGCCGTTTGACTATGAATATCTTTATCCTCTTTAAAAGCATTTATTAAATTTTCTGCTTTAGACATATGAGCAAACATTCTTAATTCAATTTGCGAATAATCAGATGATAATAGGACACAATCTTTACTTGGTAAAAAGCCCTTACGAATTAAACGACCATATTCCAATCTAATAGGAATGTTTTGTAAATTAGGACTAATACTAGAAAGACGACCTGTACGAGTTAAAGTTTGATTATAGATAGTATGTATTTTACCATCATCAGCAATTTCATTAATAAGTCCAATTACATAATTAGTATATAGTTTAGATAATGTTCGATATTCTAAAATATCATTAATTATAGGATGAACATCTTTTAATTTATCTAAAATATCTTTACTAGTGGAGTAATTAGTAACTTTCCCTTTTTTAGGATAACTAATACCCATGTGAATAAATAACACCTCTCCTAATTGTTTAGGAGACATAATATTAAACTTTTCTTTAGCATCTTCATAAATTCGTTGCTCTAATATTTGTAATTTACTAGATAATTCTTGCCCCATTTTATCAAGATATTCCCGAGAAACATTGATACCTGTTAATTCCATATCTGTCAATACTTCAACTAAAGGCATTTCAATATTCAAAAACAAATCCATTTCTTCTTCTTGCTCTAATTCATTAAGCAATCTTTCTCTAGTATCATAGATACATTTAGCTTTTTTTATAGCCATTATACTACTCTCTTCAGCTGACACTTTCTTAGGCCTTTTAGCCGTACCATAACACATCTCATAAAAAGGCAATTCACATCCTAAATCACGGGCTAAATAAGCGATATCATCTTTAATATTATAATT
Source organism: uncultured Bacilli bacterium (assembly GCA_947632325.1). Lineage (GTDB taxonomy): Bacteria > Bacillota_I > Bacilli_A > RF39 > UBA660 > CANPXY01. The sequence continues at coordinate 17,310 of CANROU010000006.1, read as the reverse complement.
TAATAAATAACCAGCTATCATCATATCATATTCAACATTTGCCGGTAATAACCAACCATATCTATTGAAAACAACATTATCTTTTTTCAAATCATAAGTATACGCTAAAAAGGTAAGTGGTAAAGTCCCTTTTGCGAGTGTTTCTTGAGGAATATAATATCCTTTTTGACCATCATAAATAGCTATACCTAATAAGATATTATTATGATAATTTTCTCCTAACATTTCAAGATAAAAACTACTTTTTTTACTTAAATTAAATTTATTCAAATCATCTACGATAGTAAATTCGATTTGATCATTTTTTATATCATCAGCTTCATTATTATCAACATTTACTTTTTTCAATAAGGAATTAAATTCCAATTCTTTTAAGATTGCAATATATTTTTTATTATCTATACCCTGATATTTTAATTGCTCAAAAGTAAATGGTAAATCAATATCTTTATATATAGTAGCTAAATCACGACTTAAATACGCCGTTTCTTTATCAGCATCTAATTTTTCTTTTAATTTAGGACTAAGTTGCTCAATATGATTATATATACCATCCAATGTATCATAATCCTGTAATAAGCGCAAAGCCGTTTTTTCACCAATTCCCTTTACACCAGGGATATTATCACTAGCATCACCCATTAGACCCTTTAAATCGATCATACGCTGAGGTTTAATACCATAATTATCAAAAAAAGTACTTTCATTCATACGAATAAAACCATTTTGTTTTAATAATTTCACATCAACATCATGACTTATTAACTGTAGTAAATCTTTATCACTACTAATAATAGTAGCTATAAAATCCTCTTCTAAATCAACCCGTTTAGCTAGTGAACCAATAATATCATCAGCTTCATAATCTTCTATTTCAAAATGAAAAATCCCCATCGTATCAAGTATTTCACGAGCTTTAGGCATTTGATCAATCAACTCTTGAGGTGTCGTTTTTCTGCCAGCTTTATAATCTTTATACTGTCTATGACGAAAAGTTTTACCCTTATCAAAAGCCACCAATATATAATTAGGTTTTTCTTCTTGTAAAATTTTATTAATCATATTAATAAAACCATATAAAGCATTAGTAGGAAATCCCTTAGAATTACGCATAATAACACCAGTGTACGCTGTGGCATAGTAACTACGGAATAATAAGTTATTTCCATCAACTAATATTACTTTTTCCATTTTTATCACCTAGCTATATTATAACATATTTTAAAATTAATTTAGATGAAAACATATACTTTGATTTTGATTCCTTAAATCACTACGATTTTCTAGCATTTCCACTCTGTTCTGTAATAAAAAAGTAAGCACCATAACCACTAAATAAATACCAACTACTCCCCAAAATTTTTTCATAACAACACATCCTTTCTTGATACTTTTATTTTATTACATACATTTGTTCGCGTCAATGCTTTTTTAAAAATAATTAAACATTTGTTTGACATTTTACACATTTCATGGTAAAGTTGAAATATAAGGAGGTTGCTAATGGAAAAATTAACTTCACGTCAAAAAGATATATTGCAAGTAGTAAAAAAATTTATTGCTAATAAAGGATACCCACCTACTGTAAGAGAAATTGGTCAAGAAGTAGATTTACACTCACCGGCTACTACTCATTTTCATCTTAAACAATTAGAGGAAAAAGGTTATATTAAAAAAGGATCTGGAAAAAATAGAACTATAGAAGTTTTAGTACCAAATGAATACCTACAGAAAGATGATAGTGTTGTATCCGTTCCCCTACTTGGCAAAGTAACCGCTGGAAGTCCCATCGAAGCTATTGAAATGCCTGATGAATTTTTTACATTGCCAAGTAACCTAATACCTAATCAAAACGAATGCTTTACTTTAAATGTTAGTGGTGAAAGTATGATTAATGTTGGTATTTATGATGGAGACATCATCATTGTCCAAAAACAAAATACAGCTCATAATGGTGATACGGTTGTCGCTATGACCAATGATAATGAAGTAACCGTTAAAACTTTTTATAAAGAAAATGGTTACATTAGGTTACAACCAGAAAATGATACAATGGAACCTATTATTTTAGATAATGTAACCATTTTAGGAAAAGTAATCGGTTTGTATCGTAAGTTATAATATAAAAACAGCTTTATAAACAGCTGTTTTTAATTGACAAAAATCCAGTTATGTCATAAGGTACATTAAGGAGGGGAAATAAAATGTCAAAATTACATATATTTGAAAGCTCCATTCTAGACGGTCCTATATCCTGTGATAAAAAGTTCTATGATAAATCACTTACCAATCAAGATATTAAACAAGACTTATTAGAAAGAAGATTAAAATTAGGACGTAAACATGGCTTTGATGGAAAACGTATTGTTATCCCATTTCAAAAAAACAGTCATTGTAATGAACAATATAAAAATGGAAAATATATTCTTATTAATGAAAAAATTATCACAGGATACGAAGATTTATGGAATTTAAACATTCCGGCCGATATTTTGTTACTTCCCAAAACCATCACTGGACTAGTTATCGCTTATCCTGTAGCCGATTGTCCCGTTTTAATTGCCGAAGATGTTAAAAATCAGGTGGCCGGTTTAGCTCACTGTGGCAGCGAATATATTAATCGGGAATTACCTATTGACCTTATCAAAGCATTACAAGAAGAAGTTGGCAGTAAAACAGATGATATCAACGTTCACATTAGCGCATGTGCTAGTAGTCAAAATTATATATATGATACCTATCCATCATGGGCATCAAATAAAAAAGTTTGGCACAACTTTATAACCAAAGAAACCGATGGTTACCATATTAATTTACGAGGTAGCATTGTTAATTTATTACAAAAATATAATTTAAATAAAACGCATATCAATATTAGCCAAAATGATACCATCAGCAATCCCATGTATTATTCTAACAGTGCAGCCCATTTTGGTAACCAAAACAAAAACGGTCGCTTCCTAGTTGGTTGTTTTTATAAAGAAGATGATTATCCTAAAAGTAAAGTTTATAAATTAAAATAAAAGGACTAAGAATCCTTTTATTTTTTACGTATTTTTATTATATCATCCGGTTTTATTTCTCCAATTAAAATAGATGAATTTGGATTATGTAAAGTTATATTAGTATGAACCTTACTTTCATCAAAATTAGCATAACAATATTTACAAAAATGCCGACAGGTATTATAAGCGCCAATATCAACCATTTCAACGCACTGACATTTATTGCCTTTTCTAGACTTCAAGGTTTTAAAATCAGTTCGCCCTGTAAGTTGAAAAGCCAAAGTATGTGATAAACATTCTCCTTTTACAAAGCCATATTCTACTAGATTTCTATCTTCAAAGCAAGTTTGAACCTTGATATGATGTGATTTAGCAATAGCACTAAAAGAAGTACCAATCATGCGCAAGTCATCCTCGCTAAAATCATGATTTTTAAGGATATTTTTATTTTTTCTTACATTCTTATAATCATCAATAAATGAAACAATAATTGTCTCTATATAACCATCTAAAGCATCACATAATCTTTTAAAACATCTGTTGTGATATTGAATATTATATTTATCACTAAGAAAAATTGGATCATAACGAACTACTATACGATTTTTGCCAATAATAGCAGAAATCTTTTGAATGGCCTTAATAATGTCCTTTTTACTTGGCACAATACCTGGCTCAATCTCCTTTTGATAGGGAGTTAGGGTAACATGTAATAATAATGGCTTAGTAAATTCCGTTAAATGATCAAGAAGAGGAAGAGGATTTTTAGTACAAAACATAATAGCATCCACATCTGTAAAATAAATGCGACTAACCTGCTTGGGATAAAATGGATTGCGTACATCAACATATCCTTCTTGATAACGCTTTAAAAACCAGGGCATATAATGGGCCACAATATCGGTTCTACCACTGACATTTAATATCATATTACACCTTACTATTTAATTTCTTTGATAATATCACATACAACATAACTAGCCATTAAAAGCCCTGCACTACTCGGCACAAAGGCACTACTACCAGGTTTATGACTGTTAATTTTCTTGGGCACTTCATGAGAACATAGTACTTTTATTTTATCTTTTATACCCTCATTCTTAACCCACTTCCTTAAAATTTTAGCCAAAGGATCATTAGAAGTTTTACGAATATCATCAATATACAACTTGCTAGGATCAAATTTATTTCCTGTTCCCATTGAAGAGATTAAAGGAATCTTTCGTTTTAAACATTCTAAAATAAGCACTTTCTTGCTAGATATAGTATCACAAGCATCAATAACATAATCAATCTTACCCAAGAAGATATTATCCTTATTCTCATCACTATAAAACATATCATAACAATCCACTTGACAACAAGGATTAATATCAAGAATTCTCGTTTTAAAGGCCTCCGTCTTTTTCTGCCCTATAGTAGAAGTCAAAGCAATAATCTGTCGATTAATATTTGTTTCATCAATAACATCAAAATCAATTAAAATAAAATGGCCAACACCACTACGCGCTAGAGCTTCTACTGCATATCCTCCTACACCACCTAAACCAAGAATTAAAATAGTACTATCTTGTAATTTTTGCAATGCTTTATCATTTGTCATCTTAACAAATCGTGAAAATCGACCCATTTCTATCACCTAAAGTTATTGTATCATGGTTTAACTAAAAAAAGATACCATATGTTTTTTAGTATCTATTAAATCTTTAGAATTATCATTAATTTTATAACATAAAAAATGTCCAGAAGAACGCCACCTTAACGATAAAACCTGCATTTTTACAGGTGGGTGCTTCTAGATGACCTTTAGGATCCCTACCCTTAACGGAAGGTCTTCAACACCGGTCAACTTTGATGCTCCCGTATCGTTTTTTTAGTCGGTTTTATAAAAAGTGGTTATCGTATCTTCTAGACACTTTTATTATAACACAACTAATAAATATTATTCAATATTATAGGCAAAACTTGACAGTACGAAAGCACACTATATTTAAATTTTCATAAACTACATTAGGTGATACCTATGTATTTAAATATTAATGATTTTACTTTATACTATGAAGAATACGGAAAACAAGAAGCTCCTAATATTGTTATCCTCCCAGGTTGGGGACAAACAAGGGAAACTTTCAAATATATAATTGCCTCATTAGAAAATGATTACAAAATCTATATTGTTGACTATCCTGGATTTGGGAATAGTCCCTTTCCCCATCGTGATCTTACTATATATGATTATGCTAACTTAATAATTGACTTTTTAAATATCAAAAACATTCATAATCCTATTATTATTGCGCACTCTTTTGGCGGTAGAATTGCTATTGTATTAAATGGTTACCTACATCAGTCCATAAAACAATTAATTTTAATTGGCAGCGCTGGTATTAAACCCAAGAAAACTTGGTATCAAAAATTACGACAATTAACCTATAAATTACTTAAAAATTGCCAGTTTTTTGTACCAAAGAAAAAAAGAAAAACTTATTTAAATAAATTACTTCATTATTTTGGATCAACTGATTTTCAACAATTAAATCCAAATGAACGCCAAACCTTTATCAATATTGTAAACGAAGATCTCAAACCCTATCTTAAAGGTATAAATGTAGCTACACTCTTAATTTGGGGAGAAAACGATACCTCTACACCACTTAAAGATGGTCAAATAATGGCTAAAGAAATTGCTGATGCAGGGTTAGTTGTTTTACGAGGATGTGAACATTTTTGCTACTTAGAAGAACCCTCTGTTGTTTTAAAAATTATTAGACAATTTTTAGAAGGATAAAAAAATACGGTAAAAAAACCGTATTTTTAATATTGGATTCCCCAGACTACTAAATGTTTAGCTTTTTTGCCACATACTACACATTTATCATCAATCATCTTATCATTTTCTAAAATGCACCTTGCTTTAGTACCGTTAATTTCTTTTAACTTCATCTCACATTTATCATTTCCACACCACATTGCTTTAACAAAACCAGGGCGATTAGCCATAATGTCTTCTATTTCTTTTAAATCATGGCATTCATAAGTTAATGATTGCATTCTCTCATAGGCCCGATAGAAAAGATTATTTTGAATATCATCAAGTAATTTAGTGATATATGTAGTTATATCTATATTAGCTTTTTCTATCATTTTTTCGCCGGTATCCCGTCTTACAAACGTTATTTTATCATCAGCTAAATCACGCTTACCAATTTCAATACGAATAGGAATGCCATTTACTTCAGCTTCAGCAAATTTAAATCCTGGACTCTTATCATCATCCATGACAAAACAACTAATACCTTCTGTTTTTAATTTATCATATACCTCATTAGTCTTAGTCAATACTTCAGCATCATTCCCAATGGGAACAATAGCTACTTGCCGAGGAGCAATTTTAGGAGGCAGAACTAATCCCTTATCATCACTATGAACCATAATCAAAGCTCCTATCATTCTAGTAGTGGTTCCCCAAGATGTCTGATATGCATACTCCTGTTCATTATGTCTATTTAAAAAAGTAATATCATACGCCTTAGAAAATTTTTGACCAAAGTAATGACTAGTAGCCGATTGTAAAGATATACCATTATACATAAGAGCTTCAACAGTCAAAGTATATTCAGCTCCCGCAAATTTTTCTTTTTCAGTTTTTTTACCTGTTATAACGGGAATAGCTAAATAATTTTCATAAAAATCACGATATATTTCCAACATCATTTTCGTCTCTTGCTCTGCTTCTTCCCTTGTTTCATGAACCGTATGTCCCTCTTGCCATAAGAACTCACGGCTACGTAAAAAAGGTCTTGTTTCCTTTTCCCAACGTAACACATTACACCATTGATTATATTTTAAAGGTAAATCACGATAAGATTTAACAACAGAACTATAATAATCACTAAATAAAGTCTCAGAAGTAGGCCGAATACACATCTTCTCTTCCAATTTTTTTTGGCCACCAATTGTTACCCACGCTACTTCAGGAGCAAAACCATCAATTAACTCTCCCTCTTTTTTCATAAGATTCTCAGGAATCAAAAGAGGCATATAAACATTTTGATGACCCGTTTCCTTAAATTTTTGATCTAAAATGCTCTGCATTTTTTCCCAAATAGCATACCCATTTGGTTCAAAAACAATACAACCTTTCACATTAGAATAAGTAGCCAATTTAGCTGCTTTTACAACATCAGTATACCATTTAGCAAAATCATCATCACGTGATGTAATCGCTTTATTTTTCATCTTATCATTCCTTTCATTTTAAGGATTTAATCGATTAGGTCCTCTAAATAAGAACTCTGTTTCTTTTATAGTAAGACCTAATAATAACATTGTCAAACGGTCTACCCCTAATCCATATCCACCATGTGGAGGACAACCATATTTAAAAAATTCTAAATAAAATTTAACATCTTTATCTAAACCTTTTTCTTTAGCTTGTTCCTTTAAAATATCATAACGATGTTCCCTTTGAGCTCCCGTTGTAATTTCTACACCGCGCCAAATCAAATCATAGCCTTGAGTAATACCATCTTTTCTCATGTGATAAAAAGCGCGTTTGTCTTTTGGAAAATCCGTTACGAAAATAAATTCACTATCATATACTTCCATCGCATACTTGTAAGATAATTTTTCAGCCTCACTAGTTAAATCAACTTTAGCTTCATCATTCACCTTATAATTATATCGTTTCTCTAATTCTTCATATAAATCTTTTAATTTTATCCTTGGAAAATTATTCTTTGGTACAACTACTTCCTTACCATAAATTGAGGCAATCTCATCGCCATAAACCTCTTTTATTTTTTTAAGAGTATAAATTAACATCTCTTCTTCTAACATCATAACATCTTCATAGGAAGAAATATAACTAAACTCAATATCAAGTCCAGTAAACTCTGTCGCATGACGATTAGTATTAGAATTTTCTGCTCGAAAAACAGGGCCCACTTCAAAAATACGTTCCATTCCACTTGCCATAGCCATCTGCTTATAAAATTGCGGTGATTGAGCTAAATAAGCTTTCGTATTGAAATACTTTACTTCAAAAACTTCACTACCACTTTCACTAGCAGTTCCAATTAATTTAGGAGTATGAATTTCTATAAAATCTTTTTGATATAAAAATTCCCGCATAATTTCTACTAATTTACTTTGAATTTTAAAAATGGTCATATTATAATCATTTCGTAAATCTAACCAACGATAATCAAGACGGGCATCTAATAAACTAGCTTCTTTGTTTTTTATATTAATGGGTAATTCGCTAACTTCACAAGTAGAAGTTACATGAATATCAACAGGAATTATCTCCTTACCACCCATTTTAACTTTAGGAGCTTCTACTACACGACCAACTACTGTAATAGTACTTTCGTTATTAAGATGAGATACTACTTCAATCATTTCTTTATTATTATCTTCACTTTTTTCAATAGTAATTTGCACTTTCCCTGTAACATCCCTCAAGACAATAAATTGTACCCACTGAAGATCGCGAATATTCTCTACAAACCCTGAAACCATTACTTCTTCATCATAATATTTATGTAAATCTTTTATATAAACTCTTTTCATTTATTACTCCTTACTATAATTTATCATCATTATATCGCTATTTATTTTGACATTAATATAATTATTTACAGTGACAATCGCCATGTCCACCACAACAATCATCATGAGGCCCAATCATTTTATTGCTTAAATATGAAATTAAATCAGCGACAGCTACTTTTTCTTCATCCTTAGTATTATTATCTTTAACAGTAACTAACTTATTAGCTAAATCAGCACTGTTTAAAAACACAAGATACTTACTATTTAATCTATCAGCTTGCTTCAACTGACCTTTTAAAGTTCTACTTGTATATTCTGTTTCACAACAAAAACCAGCTTGACGTAATTCTTGAGTCAAGTATACAGCTTGTTTTTTCTCTTCATCATTAACATACATTACAAACACTTCTACATCATCTTCAATAGGTAGTTCAATATTTTCCTTTTCAAGAGCTAAAATAAGCCGTTCAAGCCCCGAAGCAAAACCAACACAAGAAGTCTTCGGTCCACCCAATTCTTCAACTAAGCCATCATATCTACCACCAGCGCCAATAACATTTTGACTACCAAAGCCTTCTACTTTAGCCTCTATTTCAAAAACTGTATGATTATAATAATCAAGTCCTCTAACAATGTTTGGATTAACCTCATATGGAATTTCTAAAATATCTAAATATTCCTGTACTTTCTTAAAATGTTGTCTACTCTCTTCATTAAGATAATCTATGGTTTTAGGAGCATTTTTTAATATTTCATTACCTGCATCTATTTTACAATCTAAAATACGAAGTGGATTTTTTTCCAACCGTCTTTGACAATCTTCACATAAATGTTTAATTTGAGGTTTAAAATAATCAATCAACGCTTGACGATAATTATCTCTAGAATTTTTATCACCCAATGAATTAATATTAACCTTAATTTCTTTTAAACCAAGCAAACGATAAATATATACAGCTAAAGAAATAACTTCAGCATCAGCCATGGGATCACTCGTTCCTAAAACTTCTATTCCAAACTGTGTGAACTCTCTATAACGACCCGCTTGAGATCTTTCATAACGATACATAGTACCATTATAATAAACTTTAAGAGGTTGAGTTGGTTCAGCATACATCTTATTTTCAATATAACTACGTACAATACCGGCGGTACCTTCAGGTCGAAGAGTCAATAAACGATTACCTCTATCCTTAAAATCATAGGTCTCTTTAGATACAATATCACTACTTTCTCCAATACCTCTATGAAATAAATCACTTGCTTCAAAAATAGGCGTCCTAATATAATCATAATGATATTCTTCCATCACCATATCAATAATCTGATTAACATATTGCCATACTTTAGCTTTCTTTCCATAAATATCCTGACATCCTTTTGCTTTCAATATCATAAATAACACCCTCACCGTTTTTTTCTATTCTCATTTTACTATATTATGACATAAAATGCAATTAAAGCCTAATAAAAAAAGAGAATTTCTTCTCTATTCATCAATCGTTTTTTTAACTTTATCTATTCCCTCTTTAATATCTTGTTTATAAAAATTATAAGTGCAGTTAATTAAAATAAACAATGGTAAAGCTATAATAATTCCTGTAACGCCACCAATAGAGCCACCAATCATCACCGCAAAAATGGTCCATAAAGGATTTATATTATTAGTTTTTCCATAAATTTTAGGAGATATGATATATCCATCAATTTGAGGAAAAATAAGACAAATAATTAATGTCCCAATAAATACTGGAGTTGATACTACACTGGCTGTAATGACAGCAATAATATTAGTAATTAAACCTCCAAAATAAGGAATAACCGTCGTAATACAAGCAAGTATTCCTAAAACTAACCAGTTTGGATGTCCCACTAGTCGAAAAACCAAACTATATTCAATCAATTGAATAACCATAAACAATACTAATCCTTGAAGATAATGACCTATCTCATTATCCAAACATTTTATATAAGCAAAAGTTTTCTTTTTACGACCTTTTTGGGTAAAAAAGGATTTTATAGTAGCTCTGATTTGTTCCATGTCTGCTAAAAAATAAATTGAGACAATAATTGTAATAATAGTCTGCGTTAAAATATTTATGGATTTTCCTAAAATATCAATAGTACCATCAGACACTACTTTACCTAAACCTTGGATAGTATTATTAAGGGTATTGGACACAATTACTTCAAAATTACCTAGATTAATATCAAATTTACTAGAAATATCTTGAATAAATTCAATAAGCATTTTAGAAAAAAGGATCAATTGATCATAAATCAATGGAAAGGTAATAGACAAAATAGCTACCAATAACAATAATATAGTGACCACTACTAATAAAATAGCCAGTTGCTTTCTTACTCCTTTCTTCTGTAAAAAACGAACAAAGGGGTATAACGCATAAGCAATAGCAAAAGCCAATATAAAAGGAAAAATTATTCCTATAAAGCGGCCTACTATTCCACCCCAAACACCAACAGTTGATACACTAATATAAAGTACTAATATTAAAATTAAAATATTTATAAGACGATAATTTAATTTATCTTTAAACATACTCTCACCTCTCTAATAATATTGTTGTAGGTCCCAAATTAGTAAAGGATACTTCCATATCTTCTCCATAATTACCTTTTTCAACAGGAACATATTTAGTTAGTTCTTTATTAAATATTTCATATAATGGTTCTGCTTGTTCTCTAGTCAAAGCTTTAAAATAACTTGGTCTATTGCCTTGGGTAGCATCGGCATATAAAGTAAATTGTGAAACCGATAAAATACTACCTTTTTTGTCTATAACAGACAGATTCATAATTCCTTTTTCATCATTAAAAATTCGTAAATGAGCAATTTTATGAGCCATCCATTTAATATTATTTAAAGTATCACCCTGCGTAAAAGCTACTAACAGCAATAAACCGAATTTTATTTGACCATATATTTGGCCATCACAACATACCTTAGCATCCCTACATTTTTGTACTACCACTTTCATTGTATCACTCTTTCGACCTTAATAATATATGATATTTTACTTAATTCACTAATAATTTGATTAACTTTTTGACTATTAAGTACATATAAACTAACTTCATACACTAAAGCTGTATCTTTATTAAGTGTTTTAACATTATCAATTCCCACATTAAAAGCACTAAGTTTTTGGACAATATCTGCCAAATGATTTTCTAAGGTGTCTGTATAAATAATTATTGACGTAAAATATTTTTTATTTGTATTTTCATTCCAATGAACACTAACATACCTATTATCCATCATAGCAACATTATGACAAATACTACGATGAACAGATATACCATTATTTTTAGTAATATAGCCTACAATCTCATCCTGCGGTAAGGGATTACAACAACTAGCCAAATTAACTTTTACTTTATCAATACCATCTACTATAACATCAGCATCCATAGCATAATTAACTGTTATTTTTTTGGTTTTCGTTTCATCTTTAGGATAAATTATTTGAATTACACTATTAACATTTATCTTACCATTTCCTAAAAGAAAATATAAATCATCAAGTTGCTTAATTTTTAATTCTCGATATATTTTTTCCAAATTATTTTCAGCATAAAAATTAGTTATAGATAATTTTTGTTTACGTAATTGCTTTTCTAAATTATTTTTACCTTCTTCAATATATCTTTCTTTTTCACTTTTAGCAAAGAAACTCTTAATTTTATTTTTCGTTTGAGTACAACCAGCTATATTAAGCCATTCCTTAGAAGGTCCTTTACTATTATTATTAATATTAATTTTAACAATATCATTATTTTTTAGTTTATAACTTAATGGTACAATACTATTATTAACAATGGCACCAACCATTTTTTCACCAACTTTGGTGTGTACCCGGTAGGCAAAATCAATAGGTGTAGAGCCATTTGGTAATTCTATAATATCACCTTTAGGCGTAAAAACATAAATATTATTATTTAATATTTCATCTTGAACACTACTTACAAAATCTTCATTACTCATCTTATCTTCAGAAAGTTCCATAATAGTTTTGAAAATTTGTAGTTTTTTATCTGTAGCATTTTGAGATGAATTGGTCATATTTTTCTTTTCTTTATAAGCCCAATGACTAGCTACACCATTTTCTGCCATTTCATCCATTTCATATGTTCTAATTTGAATTTCAAACAATTCATCATCTAAGCCAAATACAGTTGTATGTAATGAACGATAACCATTAGGTTTCGGCATAGCAATATAATCTTTAAATCGTTTAGGAACCGGCTTAAATTTAGAATGAATAAGTCCTAAAACTAAATAACATTCTTGTTCACTACCCACTAGAATACGTAGCGCTAGTAAATCGTAGATGTCACTAAACTTACGACCATTTTCTAGTTTATGGTAAATACTATAAATACTTTTAGCTCTTCCTTTAATCTTGTGAGAAATGTTATGATCACTAATTAGCTTTGTTACTTCCTCTTGCATCTTTTCGACAGTATGTTCCCTAGCCACTCTAGTAGTATTTAATTTTTCAGCGATATCGTAAAAAACCTCTGGTTTTAAATAACGTAAAGATAAATCTTCTAATTCACTTTTTAATTTATGAATACCTAAATGATGCGCAATAGGCGCTAAAATTTCTAAAGTTTCTTTAGCCTTTTCTTTTTGTTTATGAACTGGTAAGCAAAATAAAGTTCGCATATTATGCAAGCGATCAGCTAGCTTAATGATGATTACCCTAACATCTTTGCTCATACCTACAACTATCTTTTTATAATATTCAATTAAATATTCATTTTCAGTTGAAAAATTAATCCGTCCTAATTGGGTAACACCATCCACTAATTGACTTACCTCTTGGCCAAATTGTTTTTCAATATCATTAATAGTAGTATCAGTATGAGTAACAACATCATGTAACAAGGCTGCCATAATACTTTGTTTATCAGCTTCAATATCGGTAAGTATCATAGCCACCTGCAATGGATGGGTAATATAAGGATCTTTAGTTTTACGATATTGTCCTTTATGTTTTTCCAAAGCATATTCAAAGGCTTCTTTAATTTCTAATAAATCATTTTCATCATCAATATATTGTTTTACTTTATTTAATAAATCATCAAAATTCACTAGTTTTCGTCCCATCTTGTTTTCCTCCCCATGAATATCTATTGTTCAGCATAATCAACTATTCTCTCTTGATTATTTAACATATCTTTAACATAATTATCAATATTTTTATTGTTTGCATGCAAAATATCTTGTACTATATCAATCAACATTAAATTTTTAGTTTTACTCCATTTGTTTTGTTTTAGATAATTCCAAATATCCTCTTCTTTTATATATGTATATCCCAAACGATACATTTCATTTTTTTTGGCTTTTAACGCTGGTCTAACTCTTTGATAAAGTTCTTCCTGTGTGGTAAAAGTAATATCATCCATATTTTAGCCTCCCTACCTTTTATTTTTTAGCCCTATCAAAATTATGATAATACACTTCTTTAAGATGATCCGTTGTAACATGGGTATATATTTGAGTTGCTTTAATACTAGCATGACCTAATAATTGCTGTACCGTAAACAAATCACATCCTTCATTTAAAAGATGAGTGGCAAAACTGTGTCTTATCATATGAGGAGAAATATTTTTATGTAAAGAAGTCTTTTTTATGACTTTATCTAATATATAACGTACTCCCCTGTCAGTCAATTGAGTCCCATTTTTATTTAAAAACAAATAAGGACTATTCATTTTATTTAAACTTTTATAAGGACCATTTAAATATTCATTTAAAGCTCTAGCAGCATAATCACCATAAGTTACATAACGTTCTTTATTACCTTTAGTCAAACATTTTATTTGTTGTTGTTTGTAATTAATATCCTCTAATTTAATATTGACTAATTCGCTAACTCTTAAACCTGTCGCATATAACATTTCTAGCAACAAATAATCTCTACTACCTAAAATAGTAGCCCTATTAGGCGCCTTAAGCAACTCTTCTAATTCATTATACTGAAAATACCTGGGTAATTTTTTTTCCTTTTTAGGTAAAGTTACCAATGAAAAAACATTATATGATACTCTCTTTTTCAATAATAAATATTTATAAAAACCTCTTAAAGAACTAATTTTACGCGCAATAGAAGCATTATTTAATTTTTTATTATCAGCAAGATACATTAAATAAAAACGAATATCTTTATATTCTAAAGTTACATAATTTAGTCCTTCATTTTCTAGATATGTCAAAAAATCAATAATATCATCTTTATAATTATTTATAGTATACTTAGAATAATGTCTTTGATAAGTAAGATAATCTATATATCCGTCTAAATCACCCATTATATCACCTTTACCAGTTTTTATTTTTTTCGCTGTTCTATAAGGCCCATTTTTTCAATATCAATATTATCAATACTAGTAGTTGATAATTCATCTAATGAATAAAATTGATAAACTGTATCCATATCTTGATAATGAGTCTTCATGTAGTCTATAGCCTTAGGGGTTCTTTGAAGAACACATGGCTCACGCATTATGCTACTATTTCCTACTTTGACTGTACCTTTTTCTACCTCAAGCGTTAACTCTTGTTCTTCTTGATGTTTCTCAATATCCCGAGTTAAACTACGCAATATAATATATGAATCATTTGCCACCGATAAACTACTTAACCAATGTCCTAGTCCCAACTCATAACGAGATTTAATATTATTCTTTAAACCATAATATATATCTTTTCGATAATGTTCAGGTATCCTATGGTGATATTTTTTACATATTTGTCTTAAAAAAGTGGGATCATTTAAAAGTGCTTTTTTAATTCCTGATTTCAATTTCTTTTCTTTAACTTTATCACTATCTTTTTTATAATAAGATCGCACTTGATTAACATATCCCTGATTATCAGTATAAATTACCCGAATAGAGCCATTATTTTTACGAGAACATGAAGCAAGATACTGTTTATTTTTCTCTAAAAACTCAGCTATAACAGGTGCAAATTCCGGATGATTATGCACTTCTTTAGAATCTGTAAAATGTTCTGTCATATAACAATCTAATTCATATAAATCCATAGTCTTCAATGTTTTATATATTTTATTATATTGATCTAAGGCCACAATTAATTTAGCTTCCATATTACTATCACCTATTTTATTTTAATTATATTATGTGCTATTTATCTAATAATAATCTTTTATACGCCCATGGTTAACGTTTCAGGAAGAGTTGATCCACCATCAATCACAATGCCAGCGCCAGTTATATAACTAGATTCCTCACTAGCTAAAAACGCTGCCAACTCGCCTAATTCCTGAATAGTTCCAAGACGTTTCATTGGAATAGCTGAAGCAATACCATCGATAACTGATTGAGGATTATCCCTATTAGATAACATAGCCATATTATCAACCATTGGTGTATGAATATATCCAGGTAATATAGCATTAACACGAATATTATTAACCACTTCTTCACGAGATAAAGCTTTAGTAAAACCTAACAAAGCCGCTTTAGTTGTAGCATACGCTACCTCCCCACTATCAGCTACCATAGGACCTGTTACACTTGATAAATTAACAATTGAACCATGGCCACTTTGTCTTAACAAGGGCAATAATAATTTAGTAACATCCCAAGTTCCTTTGATATTAATATTAAAATGAAAATCTCTTATTTCATCAGACATATCAGCAAAATTTTCTAACCGACAAACACCAGCATTATTAACTAAAACATCTATTTTCGAATACTGACTAGCTATTTTGTTAATAACATCACTTAATAATTCTTTATTGCTAATATCTACTTCATAGCCTGATACCTTATATCCTTGATTTTTAAATTCACCAACTGTCTGTTCCAAGCTTTTAGAATAATCTAAAATAATAACCTCAGCACCATATTTCAAAAATATTTCTACGATACCCTTTCCATTACCCATTGCTCCACCAGTTACTACAGCTACCTTATTTTCTAATTTCATATAGACCTCCTTTAAACACCTTAATTATAACATATTTTATTATTAATATAAAGCTTATCAAAGGCAAAATGTCAACAGATTGACGTTGAATACTAAGTTAAATTTCTATAAACAAACATGCTCCATTGGTGAATCAGTTACTTAATTATATTTACCAAAAACAAGTAATAATTTCGTGTATTAGTAAAAAGATAATATCATTAAACACACATATTAATTGTCATATGCAAGTATGTTTCTAAATTGATAAATATTCATTTAGTTTCAATTAAGTATTTATTAATATTTTCTAATTCTTTTATTCCATTATTATTTTTTAAGATTTCCATTTGATTTCTAGCAGAATCATTAAGTCTTATTAATCTTTCTTTTTGTGATAATCCTAACTTAATAAATTCAGCATTAGAGTTTTCTAAATTGTTTAATATGACTAAATGTACTAAATCAGCATAATCTCTAATACTTCCTTCTTTAGCTAATTGTGGATTAACTTCTCGCCATTCCTTTGCTGTCATACCGAATAATGCAACATTTAATACATCAGCCTCTTCTGCATATACATATTGTTTTTGTTTTTCAGTTAAGGTTGGCACAATATAATTTTTTATAGCATCTGTATGTACTAAATAATTTGTTTTGGCTAAAATTCGATTAGCTTGCCATTCAATTTTTTCTTGATATGCTTCATTCTTTTTTAATCTTTCAAATTCTTTAATCAAATATAATTTAAAAGTAGGACTTAACCAACTAGCAAATTC